>JAGRKB010000086.1 GCA_020442425.1 Alphaproteobacteria bacterium
GACAGATTGACCAAAGGCAATCTATAGGCTAGGCCGCTTGCGCTTGGTTTGATGGTTCCATGTTATCCTGATCTATTGTGGATTTTCTAATAGGCTGAGGGATTTGAGGTATCTTTTTAGTGACATCTTCGATTTTGCTGATGCGTCCTCCAATCTCTCTTAATCCCGAGCTTACAACCGTTGCTGAGCGGGCAATTTCACGGCTGGCAAAAGATTGTTCCTCGATAGCGCTTGCAATCATGTTGGCGGATTCACTGATATTGAGAATGTTTTGGCGCAAATTATGAACATGCTCGGACGTGTTGCCTACTGACCCCAGAATATTTTGCATCAAATCTGTGATTTTCTGGGTTGCGGAGTGGGTTTCTCCAGCGAGTTTTTTGACCTCGCCTGCCACAACAGCAAAACCGCGTCCGCTCTCTCCGGCGCGTGCCGCCTCAATGGTTGCGTTGAGCGCCAGCAGGTTGGTCTGTTCTGCAATTCCGTTAATAATTGAGATGATTTCTGCTATTTGGTTTGAGGAATCTCCCAAAAGATTTACGGAAGTTTCCATGTCTGTTGCGCTTTTGTTGGCGTCATCCACTGAATTGGTTGTCTGGCTAACCTGACGGTTGATCTCGTCAATGGTCGCCGAGCTTTCCTCTGTTGCGGCTGCAATCGATTCAATTCCACTGGCTGCTGCTGAACTATTGTGGGCTTCTTCCAAAGACTCATTACCGACGATACCATGAATGACTTTCATCAATTCCAAAATAGCATTGTTTTTTTCTTCGGCTGCTTTTGTTGCCTTATTCATGACTTTTGCGGTTTGCAAAAATGTTCCCTGCATTCCTGTATGCAGGATAAGACGAGAGAACTGATTGCGACACACGCTATCCATCGAATATTTCGCTTCTCGAATAAAGGCATCTGTCATGTCTGTGAAATGGTTGATAGCGCGTCTTAACTCTTCGATTTCTCCGGTACTTTCCAGAGGGGTTTGAAGGCGCTCTTCTGTATTCCCTTTGGCCAGATACATGCAAAAATTTCGAATGCGTCCGAGATTTTTAGATGTCACCCCAATCAGGAAATGGCCGATGACAAGGGCACTACACGTAATTGCGCCTATTCCCAGCATTACAGAGTTTGGTGCCCCAAAATATTGGAGAGCAATGTTTAGAATTGTTGTTGCCAGAGCTACAAATAAAACCAATCTGGCTTTAGAGAGTGAGGATAAATTCATCGTACTCAATTCCTTTTTCTTTTAAGATACTCAGTAAATGTTGGTACGCTTTGTTCATTCCGTCTTTACGATTGGATGTCGAGTTCTCGATTTGCAGCAATTGTGCATATAAAGGCGAAATTATTTCATTGATAATTCTTTTTTCGGGGACACGGCGGTTTGAGTGGTAGCCGATCAGGTTGTCATTTGTATCATAAGATGGCGTTACGTGAGCCAGAACCCAATAATAGTCTCCGTCTCTGGTTTTATTGACAACATAGCCGAAAATCTCGCAGCCTGCTTGAATCCTATCCCAAATCAGCTTGAACACGCATCGTGGCATTGAATCGTGACGAATGATGCTGTGCGGTTTGCCCAAAAGCTCTTTTTCCGTGTAACCTGCAACCTTACAAAATGTTGTGTTGGTGTATGTGATTTGCCCTTTGAGATCAGTTTTGCTGACAATGATTTCATCAGAAGAAAAGGTCACTTCTTTGCCCGAAAGAGGTAGCGTTGCCATATTTTGCTCTTTTTTTAGATTAAAATTCCAGTTTTTGGGAAAAATAGGGTACACAGAGAAATTCGTACACAGAACTGTCAAATGAATATTAGGATATGCTCGATTTTCGGGCAATGCGCAAAATGTAGCAACCTAATTTCAATCTATCATAGCGTACGAAACTATTCTTATCAATCAGATACTCTTCAAAGAAACTCTTTAGACTTCATAGTTTGCGCCTGTCCCGCGAGTTTTTAATATTTTTTGGATAACGATACTTATCGTCAAGAAAATGTGTGACAAATTCACTCTTTGTCGCTAGAGTTCTGGAAAGAAAAGATGCGAGTTTAAAATCTTGGGGCTGTCCTAGATAATCAGTTTAGAAATTGATTAACCCATTGTTTGAGTTGGGTTAATTGATGCTTTGGAGAGGGGGTATTAAAACGCCACTCACACTCCTTCAAAAATAGCCCAAAATTATCCTTTGGAACACCATTAAATTTACGCAAATGACGCTTGGCTTGGTTCCAAAAATTCTCGATCCCATTGATGTGATTTTGTCTATCTGCAAATAACTTTGAATGATTGATGCGATAGTGTTTAAAATCGGATACATCCAACACATTATATCCCTTCCAACAATCAGAATACACAATGCTATCAGGAATGACTTTCTTCTCAATAATCGGGATGAGTGTCGTACCGGATGCATCAGGAATGATCTTGGTATAAACCTTCCCTCCGCGCTTCAAAAGGCCGAACACAGGCACTTTACCCGCAGCACCTCTCCCACGATTGCCTTTACGATGTCCGCCAAAATAACTTTCATCGACTTCTATTTCACCAGCAAAGACTTCATTCGCTTCTCGTTCCGTTTGGGCGG
>JAGRKB010000087.1 GCA_020442425.1 Alphaproteobacteria bacterium
AAGAGAAAAAAGCTTTGGCCGATGATATCAAGGATATTTATGCCGAAGCCAAAGGTGTTGGGTTTGACCCGAAAATCATGCGTAAAGTCTTGCGTTTGCAGAAGATGGAAACTGAGAAACGCCGTGAAGAAGAAGAGCTTCTTGACCTTTACAAGGCGGCAGTTGGGATTGACTAGATCCTTGATTTTTAATGATTAATTAACCAAAGCTGGTTTAAATACCGGCTTTTTTATTTGTTCGATACGCAACGCCCCTTTTTAACCAGTTTTTCATATTTTTTCTATATAAGAGTACCATAAGAAGAAAATTAAGACTGACGAACTTATTGAACTGGGGAACATAACTAAGAAATGCCGCGCGCTTCTTTAACAGAGCTGATGAATTCCATGATTGCACGGGTTGATGCCGTACAATCTTCTCAAGATACCATCATTCCGGAAGAGCGTTACTGGAGCATGATTTCTCTTTATATTCAGGTTGATCCGGTTCTGGCGCAGCTTTACAAACAATATTGCGATACAAAAGATCAGTTGGGGCAATTGCTGGCTGATGTCGGTGCGAGTGATCCGATGACGGAAATTGCGTGGGATATGCATGACAGTTTGAGGTCTGCGATTGATACGCGTTTGGTTGAACTTAAGAACTGTCCAGAAGCCACTCATAAAATCGAGGCTCTAAAAAATCAAGAAGCCTTGGCTGTGGAACGTTCTGAAAGAGAGATGCGCAAACAGCAATCTGCTAAATCCTTAGACGAGCTGATTTCCTTTATGATGTATGTCAGTTTTGTGATGAAAAACGGCATGAGTTTTGATGAATTGCGCCGTGATTTTTCTCAAGCCAGTTAAGCCATCTCTTTTATTCTAAAGACTGAAAAAACTTCCACATCACATCGTTAGCACTGATTGCCTTTGAAGGTTGCTCTGATCCTCGTGGTTTATATCCACCGGGCCATGAGTGTGCGCCGTCTTTTGTTGCGCAGAGTTTAACTTGCGTGCCACCCGAGCAATTGGCGTACAGATCACAATATGCACCGTCATTTTGAAGAACGCGTTTTGGCTGTCCTTCGCAGCTGTTGCGTTTGACCCAAAGATTAACGGTATCGGGAACGGAAACAAATTCTGTCACTTGTGATTTATCGCGGAAAGATTTTTCTCCTGCACCACCATTAAACAACACATGATCGTCATTAAGCGCATGAATATGCAGGACCGAGATCGGACGAGTCGGATTGCATTTCGGCATATTGTCTGTTCCGGCTACGGGGGCAATGGCTTTAAACAAATCCGTGGCTTCACACGCCAGACGATAGGACATGATGCCGCCGTTCGACATTCCTGTTGCGTATATACGCCCCGCATCAATATTCAATTGTGCTTTGACATTTTCTACGACTTTGCGAATGAATCCGACATCGTCGATCTTTTTATCCCTAGCTGAACCGCAGCAGGTTCCACCATTCCATGTGGCCAGCTTTCCGGATTTGAAGCGGGAGTAGCCGTTTGGAAAAACGACAATGAAGCCGTATTTTTCGGAAGATGTTATCAGTCCGTAATATTTATCGTTGCCCATATAATCCATGTCTCCGCCGCCCCCATGTAGGGCCACTATAACTGGCGTTTTCACTGCGCCTGTATAGGATTTCGGGACATGGATCTTATATTTCCGATCTTCCCCATCATGTTTGACTTTGAAGGTATAATCTCCAGCCTGTGTGATGCGAATTTTTGTGTCAGTCCAGCCGCCTTCAGGGTCTTTGTTCTCCAGTACTTTTTCTGCAATTTTTTTCTTCAGAAGGCTTTTGAGGATAGTATCGTCCTCTGCTTGAGCCTCCGACATCGGAAAGCACAGCATCGTCCCCAATAGCGCCGCAAGCAAAAAATTTTCTATCCTATTGATATTTAATAGTTTTAAATGTTTTTTCTTCATCTTTGGCCTGCTTTGCATCATTATATCTCTAAATTTTATAACGTTCTTGTTTTCTTTATCCCCCTCCGGATTTTTATTTTCATAATTGTTAAATGTTTTTTGTTGCAATTTGTGGGGAATACTGGTTAAAACAAGCCACTTCAACCTTGCTGATGGCTTTGGCGGCTATCAGCTTCCACTTCCGAATAGTTTGGAGGTGCGAAACCGAAAGGAGACAAACATGCCAATATATGAAACCGTGTTTATTACACGGCAAGACCTTGGTGCAGCTCAAGTCGAGCAGATTACCAAGGATTATTCCAAAATCATCACCGACATGGGTGGAAAAATCCTGAAAACCGAGCAATGGGGTCTGCGTACATTCGCTTACCGCATTAACAAGGCTCGTAAAGGTCACTACACCTTGCTTGAAACCGAGTGCCCTGCTCCGGCGCTGCACGAGGTCGAGCGTTTGATGCGCAACAGCGAAGAAGTTGTTCGCTTCATGTCCATCAAATTGGAAGAGGCGACCAAAGGTCCTTCTCCGATCCTGAGCAAACACACTGAAGAGGAGGCTGCATAATGGCTGACGCACCACAAAAGAAAACATTCTTCAAACGTCGTAAAACCTGCCCTTTCTCGGGTGAAAACGGACAAAACATTGATTGGAAAGATATCCGCACCCTCGGTCGTTATGTTTCCGAGCGTGGAAAGATTGCTCCAAGCCGTATCACCGCTGTTTCCCAAAAGAAACAACGTGAGCTGGCTCAAGCTATCAAACGCGCACGTTTTATGGCTTTGATGCCTTATGTTCGTACTGAAATGGAACCAGCTCCTTACAGAGGCGGTCGCGATCGTGCCGCATCTAGCGAATAGAGCGTCAGATCAGAAAAGGATAAGAAATTATGTTGACTGAAATTATTCTTCTCGAGAAAGTCGAGAATTTGGGCAAAATGGGCGAGACCGTTAAGGTTAGACCCGGTTATGCTCGTAACTTTTTGTTGCCACAAAAGAAAGCTTTGCGCGCGACAAAAGAAAACGTTGCTTACTTCGAAGCTCAACGTCAAGCTCTTGAAGGCTTGAACGCAGAGCGTCGTGCTGAAGCTGAAAAAGTGGCCAAGAAAATTGACGGTGCTAAAGTTGTTATCATCCGCCAAGCTTCTGAAGCCGGACACTTGTACGGCTCTGTTGCTAGCCGCGATATTGCCGAAGCGATTGCCGAGACGAACGGTGTTACAATCAACCGTTCCCAAGTGGATATGAACGCAGCGTTCAAAGCTATCGGTTTGTTCCCTGTTAAAATTTCTTTGCACCCTGAGGTCAAAGTTGAAATTACCCTCAACATTGCCCGTTCTGCAGAAGAAGCAAAAACACAGGAAAAAACCGGTAAGGCTGTTATCGTTGATTACAACGCTGATGACCGCAAGCCTGCTGCCGAACCGGCTCCAAAAGCTGAAGAAGCTCCTGCTGAAGCTGAAGACAAGGCCGAAGAAGCAGCGGCGTAATCGGCTCTGATATTTAGATTCTTTAAAGTCGCCGCGGAGTTCTCGCGGCGGTTTTTTTGTTACTACCCTTTTATAGTGAATTTGGCTATAGTGTTTCCTGTTCAACTTTCCAGACACGGCGCAGGAGTTCCATTATGCCTTTCCTTTATGGTAGAGCTATTGCTTTTTTTGTTCTATTTATCTCTATGGTCAGTTTTTCTTCCTCTGGCTTTGCTGATGATCGCGCTCTCGAGCGTATCCGCAAGAACGGTGAAATCAAATGCGGCACGTATGTACTCGGTTCCCTCTTTTCCTATTCCGAGGATGGAACTCCGCAAGGATTTACTGTTGATCTGATGAACGAAATTTCACAGCGTACTGGCTTGAAAGTTCGCTACACAGAGATATCCAGTTTTGCTACTGTTTTCGAAGACTTGAAAACGGGGCACTATGATATGCTCTGCACACCTCTTCTTTTGCTCCCCTCGACATCTCTTAAGGCATTGCCAGGAGATTTTCTGATCGAAGACGCCATAAATATTTATGGAGATGCGTCTATTGACTATTCAGGCGTTACTAATTTTGAACAACTGAATGATAAAAAATACACTTTTGTCGGTATGGATAATGAATTGGGTGGAATTTATGCTCCACAAATGTTCCCGGAAGCCAAACTAAACCTCCTCCCCTTGGGGACACCCCCGTCCAATATGTTTTTGGATGTTTTTGCCCGAAAAGCCAATTTCGTCGTTTTATCACACTTGGCTGAACTGGCCTATTCCCAAGAGAATCCCGGAAAGCTCAAACAGGTTACAGAACGCTCTCTTTTTAAGGCGTCCGTCCGCCTCTTTTATGCGGAGGACAGTTATATACTCCGAACCAATATCGAAGCAATCGTCGATGATATGAGGCGCGAAGGTATTCTTGACAAGATTATCGCCAAAAATGGCTTGGACCATTAAGGTTTTCTTGTCTCTGGTATCCTGCTTTATCCCCGTTATTCACATTCCCTCCCTCAATGGTTTGTAGCAATGAGGGGCCGGGTCTGTTATCGTTCCTGTTATGGCACAGACAGCAGAACTCAAAAAATCAGGATTTCAAAGCCCGAATGCGGCGACCTCTCTTCAAGCGAATGACGAGGACACTCACTACCGCGTTATGCCGCAAAACCTTGAGGCCGAACAAGGCGTTTTGGGGGCGCTGCTCATTGATAACCGCACTTGGGAACGAATCGGTGATATGCTCAAACCCGAGCATTTTTTTGCGCCTGCCCACCAGCGTATTTTTAAGGCCATTCAAACTCTGATTGACCGTGGTCAGACAGCCTCTCCTGTTACTCTTAAAGGATTTTTTGAAAAGGATGCTGATCTCGAGCAGGTCGGTGGAGCTGCCTATCTTGCTGATTTGGCGGCTGGTGTTATCTCGGTGATCAATGTCGAGGATTATGCGCACACAATTTATGATCTGTTCTTGCGCAGGGAGTTGATTACGTTCGGGAATGATGTTGTCAACGATTCTTACGACCAGAATATCGAGAATGATGCCCAAGACACAATCGAAAGTGCCGAAGCGCGTTTGTTTCATTTGGCAGAGTCAGGCAATGGGCAGAATGAATTTGTTACGCTGCGTGATTCCATCAAGGTTGCTATTGAGCTTGCTGAAAGTGCTTATAACAACAAGGGTGGTGTGACCGGCGTCACGACTGGCCTCAAGGATGTTGATGAAAAGCTTGGTGGTCTGCACAGTTCTGACTTGTTGATTTTGGCAGGTCGTCCTTCGATGGGTAAAACCGCTCTTGCCACCAATATGGCGTTTAACGCGGCAAAAGCCTATGCCCAGTCTGGCGGCAAAGAAGGTGCGGTTGTTGCGTTCTTCTCTCTCGAGATGTCTCATGACCAGCTCACGATGCGTATTCTGGCTGAGCAGGCCAATATCTCGGGCGATGCATTGCGTAAAGGGAATATGACCGAAGCGCAGTTCCGTGATTTTGCCCAAGCAGCTCACCGTCTGTCACAAGTTCCACTTTATATTGATGATACACCGGCTCTGTCTATCGGGGCTGTGCGGACGCGTTGCCGTCGTTTGAAGCGCAAGCACGGGCTTGGCATGATCGTCGTTGACTATTTGCAGCTTTTGCGCGGGAACGGTTCCCGTCAGTCCGAATCGAACCGTGTGCTCGAAATTTCCGAGATTACGCGCGGGCTTAAAGCCTTGGCAAAAGAGCTTCAAGTTCCTGTGTTGGCGCTCTCGCAGCTTTCGCGTGCGGTTGAGCAGCGTGAAGATAAACGTCCGATGCTCTCTGACCTTCGTGAATCGGGATCTATTGAACAGGATGCGGACGTTGTGATGTTCGTTTATCGTGAAGAATATTATCTGGCGCGTGAAGTTCCCGCGCAGCGTGATTCAGAGACCATTGACAAGTTTAACGAACGTTATGCCCATTGGGCGCAGCGATTGCAGGATAGCGCCAACGTTGCCGAAACCATCGTTGCCAAGCAGCGTCATGGTCCTATTGGTATTGTGAAGCTCTTCTTTGATTCCAATGTCACGCGGTTTTCTGATCTGGATTTGAGACATAGCTAATTTTCCGAGGTACAAATGGATATTGTAAAATTTGCAGAGAAAGAAACTCTTTCCCCTTCTTCTTCCGCCATAATTCATGAATACCACACCAAAGACACCGAAATTAGCGGTGGCGTTGCAGAGATCAACGGGCGCTACCCTTTGAACGGATATGTCATCAACAAGACTGTCAAAGAATTGGTTTATGTTCTCTCGGGAGATGGAGTTATTATTACCCCCGAGAAGTCTCAGGCTATTTCGGTTGGTGATGTTATTTTTGTTGATTTTGAAGAAAAATTTGCGTGGGAAGGCCAGATGACTCTGTTTATGGCCACCGCTCCTTCTTTCGATCCTCAACAACACATCGAAGTTGAATAATTTTTATTGCTTAGATAAACGCAGGGTTTTCGACCAAGCTCTTGAGATATTGCCCGTATTCATTTTTAGAAAGTCCGCTTGCCAGTTCCAAGACGTCTTCTGCTGTAATCCAGCCTGAGCGCAATGCAATTTCTTCCGGACAGGCTACGGATATATTCTGGTGTGTTTGGACTGTGTATACCAATTGTGCCGCTTCAAGCAAAGAGCTGTAAAGACCGGTATCAAACCAGCAGCATCCGCGCCCCATCAGCTCGACATTCAGCTTGCCCATTTCCAGATACGCATTGTGAACATCTACGATTTCCAGCTCTCCGCGCGCAGAAGGCTTTAGGTTCTTTGAGATGTCAACCACTTGATTATCATAAAAATATAGTCCCGTGACGGCCCAGTTCGATTTCGGTTGCTTGGGCTTTTCCTCGATAGAGAGTACTTTTCTATTTTTATCAAATTCTATAACGCCATATCGCTCCGGGTCTCTGACATGGTATGCGAAGACGGTTCCGCCGTCTGTGTTTGCAGATGCCCTTTGGAGGTAATCACTAAATTTATGGGCGTAGTAAATATTGTCTCCCAAGATCATAGCGCACGGGGCGCCATCGAGAAATTTTTCTCCGATTGTGAAGGCTTGGGGCAAGCCTTTCGGCTCTGGTTGCGCTTCGTAGCTTAGATTAATTCCCCATTGGGAACCGTCTCCCAGCAAGTTCTGGAACAAATGCTGCTCGTGGGGCGTAGTAATCATTAGTATATCCCTGATCCCTGCCAACATTAATGTTGTGAGCGGGTAGTAAACCATTGGCTTATCGTAGATCGGCAAGAGCTGTTTACTTACGCCTTTGGTGATCGGATATAGGCGCGTTCCTGTGCCGCCTGCCAAGATAATGCCTTTACGTTGTTTCATTTTTTATCTTCCTTTGCCAAGATTTATTTCGATTGTCCGAGGCGTTCACCGGAATAAGTTTTATCCAGAATCTTTTTCCACCATTCTTCGTTTCCCAGATACCATTGAACGGTTTTTTCTAGACCCGATGAAAAACTCTCTGAAGGCGTCCAGCCCAGCTCGGATTGCAGGCGGGATGAGTCGATGGCGTATCTGCGATCATGTCCTGGGCGATCTTGTACAAAACGTATTAAGTCTTTTCTTTTTGAAACTGTTTTTGGTGGGCGTAGCTGATCCAGAATTGTACAAATACGCTCTACAATATCAATATTGGTATGTTCTTCATTTCCGCCAATATTATAAGTCCTTCCAACTTGTCCTGTTTTCAAAACCAGATATAAAGCGCGCGCATGATCTTCGACATAAAGCCAATCGCGAATATTTTTTCCGTCGCCATAAAGAGGCAGCTCTTGTTCTGCCAATCCTTTGATAATTATCAATGGGATTAGTTTCTCAGGAAATTGATAGGGGCCATAATTATTGGAACAGTTTGTTATCAAGATCGGAAGCCCATATGTTTCGTGCCAAGCGCGCACCAAATGATCCGAGCTTGCTTTGCTGGCCGAGTATGGGGAGTTCGGATGATAGGGAGTTTCCTCTGTAAATAAGCCCTCTTCTCCTAATGAGCCATAGACTTCATCGGTTGAAATATGATGAAAACGGAATTCTTTTTGCTGTTCCGGATCAAGTGTTCTCCAATATTCCAGAGCTTCCTCCAGTAAATTGAATGTGCCGATAATATTGGTATTTATAAAATCCGAAGGACCATCAATTGAGCGGTCTACATGGCTTTCAGCAGCCAGATGCATAATGGCCTGAGGGGCAAAAGTTTTTACGACCTCTTTCAATTCATCT
Organism: Alphaproteobacteria bacterium; assembly: GCA_020442425.1. Classification (GTDB taxonomy): domain Bacteria; phylum Pseudomonadota; class Alphaproteobacteria; order Micavibrionales; family Micavibrionaceae; genus UBA1573. The sequence continues at coordinate 8,122 of JAGRKB010000087.1, forward strand.
CGATTGGTTAAATCAACTTTTCGAAATTGATATCCTTTATTCTCTGCGAACATATACATGATGTCAGGATTTGCCGCATAGGTTAGCTTATCCAGATTCAAAACCTCATGCCCTTCGTCCAAAAGAAGACTGACCAAGTTGGACCCGATGAATCCCGCTCCTCCAGTTACAATTATTTTCATCCTAATCCTCTCTCATTTTTATAAATTTAGCCGGAACGCCGCCCCAAATCTCGTTATCTCCAATAACAGTCCCTTTAGATACTAGAGAAGAAGCTCCAATAATTGCGTTGTTTCCAATTGATACACCTTGCATTAGGATTGCGTTTGCTCCTACGGTTACGTTATCTCCTATGGTTATAAAATCATATGAAATGTGTTTTGATTCTATGGCGTGTGGCGTTAGAAGAGAGTTTTGCCCTAGAAGAGTGTTTTCTCCAATTTTTACAAACATTGGGTCATATATAATTCCGCTTGTGTATGAATTGTTTCCAATTTTTGCTCCTAAAGCTAGATATAACATTCTTAAAGCCGGTAGTGGTAGGATATGACTTCTTATAAGGGAGTTGAACCCCATAATGTAGAAAAGAACATAAACATTATATATGAACTCTTCTCTGGAATTGGTTTTAACCAAACCTTTGGTCAGAGGAAACGTCCTCATAAAAATACGGTAGAACAAGATCAGACATGCAAAGAAAAATGTAATCGAGCTAATAATAATCGCAATTTCTCTATATCCCGCGAGATGGAATAGGTCACAGACATTCATAGCGGTATAAATGCCGATGACAATTGATGCCGTATAGAGTGCTATGAATACGATAATTGGTAAAATTGATATTTTTCGCATTCCTTCCCGAACCTAGCCCTTCAAGAATTCTTTTAAAGTTGGTAAAGCCTGATCTTTTTCAGAGAGAATTGCCTTATTAGACTCTACCGGCCACTCAATCCCTAAATCCGGATCATTCCAAAATATTCCTGCGTCGTGCGGCTTTGAATAAGGGGCTGATACTTTATAAGAGACAATCGTGTTATCTTCTAATGTGCAGAATCCGTGGGCGAATCCTTCGGGTACAAAAATCTGTTTTCTATTTTGAGCTGATAATTCTATCAGAGCTGATTTCAAATATGTTGCGGACTCTTTTCTTAAATCTACGATAACATCGATGACTGTTCCCTTAATAACGCGCACTAGTTTCGATTGAGCAAATGGCGGCTTTTGAAAGTGAAGCCCGCGAACAGTTCCATTCTTTAAGGATAGGGATTGGTTATCTTGAATAAAGCTGCAAGATATCCCAGCTCTTTCTAATTCTTCTTTATTATAGGTCTCGGAAAAATTTCCTCTGCTATCTTCGAATAAAGGAGGGGTAATGGCAATTACATCAGAAAAGGGAGAAACAATTTCTATGGTTATGGGCATACAGGAGCTCTTGGCATGAGGGTTACTCTTTCCAAAATATCCTAATCTTGCGCAAATGTGTAACCAATTATCCTTCAAAACCCTTGGTATACGACCATTTTCATGAAAATATTCTGCAAAAAACGCAAAGTATTTGTTCGGATTTCTCTGTAGCCTGAATTTTACTGATCACGCTAACGATTGACCGATTTATAAATGTCTTGTCGTAAAATTCTAATTCTTGCCAATTCTATATCTTTGGCACACCCTACACGCATGTGGAAACTGGCTTGCGATTTACGAGATGCCGGTCACCATGTCGAATTTGCAACCTCTGAGGCTTTCTGGAAGTACCTGCTTCCAACGCGTCAGGATATAAAACTTCATCCTATATCCTCTATCACTCCGGAGGAATTCAACAGACGGTTATTTAAAACTCAATTCCTGTTTACCAGCCAAGAGATGGAGCGTGATTTTCTTGAGGATTCCAGGTTAATTGAAACGATTGAGCCCGATATTATCATTGGGGATACGCGCCCGACAGCGCTTATTCCTGCGAGAATGTGTGGGATTCCTTACTTTAATATGACCCAATATCATTGGGCGCATGGGCTTGAGAATAAAGATATTCTGCCACCTGTTCAGGCTGTTCTGCTGTTCGGCAGAACGATTAGTTCTTTGACATCGCCTCTTATAACTCCTTTTATCCTGAAATCTATGGTCGATAAGGCCAATCAATTTTTCTGCCGTCATCCTTTGACTAAAGATGCGCGTATTCCAGAATTTGAGTCCCTATCAGAATTCTATCTGGCAGGTGACTATACTTTATTTGCTGACCTGCATGCCTTGTACCCTCTGGCTCAGCTGGATCAGCATCAGTCTTTTATTGCTCCTTTGATTTGGAGTAATAGTGAAACTGCTTGGCCGGATCATTGGCCGCATGATTTCGGTGGAAAGCCTGTTGCATACGTCTCCATGGGAAGCACAGGTTCTTATCGTACTATTCCTGCGGTTCTTGAAGGATTGCGTATGAACGGATTCCAGATTCTTCTATCAGGGTACGGATATAATAGTTACGATCTTGATTTGAGAGATACGTATTGTGCCCAATTTGTTCCCGGTGATGCCGCCATGAAAAAAGCAGATCTTGTTGTCTGTAATGGAGGAACAGGGACAACTTATCATGCTATTTCACATGGCCTGCCCATTCTTGCAGTTCCGCAAAACATGGATCAAAGTCTGCATAGTTATCAATTGGAGCAAGCAGGCGTTGCCCGTATGATTTATGCGGATCAGATTTCTACTCAGGCCGTATCCGAAGCCGTGTGCGACCTCATGAATCTACCTAATACCAAACAAGCTCTTGATATGCTGCAATGCGGGTTTAAAGCGGAAACCTCTTCCCAGATAACATCCCTGGAAGCCTTATTTGAAGAGGCTATTGGGTAGTTTTTTTCTTTCAACAAGACAAAACCTCTTCAATTTGCTAGTTATAAATTCTCTATTTGGAGAGGATTTACAGATGTCGAGTGGTGCTTTTTCCCGTCTCACGATTGATACAAATGCGTTGAAATCCAATTATCGTTTTCTTCAAGACAAAGTCGGGGCAACTTGCTCTGTCGCGGGCGTCGTGAAAGCCGATGGTTACGGACTTGGGGTTGATGCGGTTGTGCCTGCGTTAGAAGAGGCAGGATGCACGTTCTTTTATGTGGCACAATGGGAAGAGGCTCTGGTTGTACGCTCCCTCACCCAGCATCCTGTTGCGGTTCTGGGCGGCCTTGTTGAAGGGTTAGAGAAACGCTACGCCCATTTAGGGATTGTGCCTGTCCTGAATACGTCTTCCGAGGTTGCGCGCTGCCCTGCTGATCTTCCTGCCATCTGGCATATTGATACGGGTATGAACCGTTTGGGGTTAGACCCCGAAGACGTTGCTGTTCTTTTGAAGAAGCATCCTGCGCCTATGATGATGATGACGCATTTTACATCGTCCGAAGATGTGGATGCGTCTCCATCCCAGCAACAGGTAAGCGATTTTGATGCGGTGGCGCCTGTCGGTATTCCGCAGAGCATTTGCAATTCCTCAGGAATTTTCAAAAGTGATTTATGGCATCGTAACCAAGTGCGCGCGGGTGTTTCGCTTTATGGGGCAAACCCGACGCCTGAGACTAAAAATCCGATGTCTGATGTTGTGAAGCTTGAGACACGTATTCTTCAAATACGGTCTGTCAAAGCAGGCGAAACAGCGGGCTATAACCGCACCTATATATTCCCCGAAGATACGCGGGTTGCGACTGTGGGCTTAGGCTATGCGGATGGGTTTTTACGCTCTGGCAGTAATTCTTCCGTGCTTTATTGGAACGGGCAGGCTTGCCCCGTGGTCGGGCGTGTGTCGATGGATTTGATTATCGTTGATATTGGTGGCGTGACAGGTATTCAGCCGCAAGAAGGACATTGGATGGAAGTGATCGGCCCGCACCAGACCATTGATCAATTGGCGGCGTCTTGGAAAGATATAGGCTATGAAGTCCTGACGTCTCTTGGTGGCCGTGCCGAGAGGGTGATTTCCTAACCTATATTTTCATTCCGACAATAACATCCGTAGTTCTTAGAACCTGTTCATGATCTTTT
>JAGRKB010000019.1 GCA_020442425.1 Alphaproteobacteria bacterium
CGGGTTTACCCGTGGGTATCTATAAGAGCATAACGAGTAACTTTAATTAAAAAGATCAGAAAAAAAACTGATAACCTTAGAATAGGTCTCTCTCTTAAAAGGAACGATGAGATCAACGGTACGATCTAAAGGAACCCACTGCCAACGTAAAAATTCGGGAACCTCATGTTGATCCAATTTGATGTCACGATCTTCACCGATGAAACGCATAGCAACCCATGTCTGCTCCTGACCTCGAAATTTTCCGCCCCAATGCTTTGTAGAAAGCTCAATAGGGACATCATAACAAACAGTCTCATCAGCAATTTTTATTAGCTCAACTTTATCAGTACCCACTTCTTCCATCAGCTCCCGTTTGGCCGCAACAAGAATATCTTCACCATCATCAATCCCTCCTTGAGGCATTTGCCACGCCCCCGGACTATCAATGCGCTCTCCCACAAACACGTCTCCATAAGCATTAAACATCGCAATTCCGACACAGGGACGGTAGGGAAGGTTAGAGTGATCATTACTACTCATAATGTTACAAAACCTAACTACTTATGCTCAATTGCTGAAGACAAAGGAACTAGTTGTATAGAGGATGATTTCAATTCATGTGACCAATCCTCAATAATTGAAAAAATCTTGGGCTGCGCAGAAATATATGCCACAACAACATATTGATCCAACGCGCGCTTTTCTAAATCTTTCAAATCGCGCATAAAATCAACTTCTGACTGATCTCCATTTAGCCAGACGGAATTACCGATATAAGGAATTGCTTTGCGTCGCGAAGCCAAAAATTCCGATTTTCTATCTGTTGGGTCTGCCGATACCAAGCCAAGTCCGGACCTCTCAATCTCGCTAAAAATATGAACCAAACCTTCCTCAGCATCTGAAAATTCTGGCCTATTCATAAAGTTAAGACCAGTATATCCATACCCCAAAGACATCAACCGTTGTAATCTTGCTGAATTCTGCTCATTATTTAGGCCTGATAACAAAGTAACTGGTCCTGTGTCATCATAACCGAAACGAGAAGTTTGGATGGGAGCATCCAACCAAACTTCGTGATGAGAAGCTCGCGCATGATCAATATGTTTCTGAATGTTTTGACTATAAGGAGATAAAACTAAAGTAACATTATCAGGCAAAGATACCAGAGCTAACTTTGAAATTGTTTCCGATAGTCCGTAATCAACAACAGCGATTGATATAACCGCCTTTGCTCCAGCTTCAGATACAAAGGGAAGCTTATAGGCTTCAAAAACAGATTTAAACTTTGCTTTCTCATTTCGAACAGGAATATCTCCAAAAGCTGTTTCCTCAAATAGATCTAAAAATTTTTCCGTTTTATTATTCAGAACATGATCCGGAACCTTAACATCCATCCCTAGCATGGCAGGGGAATAACTCGATTCCTCGTTATTTAACGGAGTTCCATATTGAATAGGGATATCAACATGCTCAGAAATATCTAGTTCCGCTGCTACAACACGTTCGATATGTTCTTCTGTATGGCCTTCATCAATCTGTTGATCAAGATCACGAATAAAAAGATCAAATCCCCCCACATGATGAAAGTAATAAACACTTAGAACAATCAACGCTCCTAGAGTCCAAACAAAAGATCGTAAACTAAAATAAGATATAGCAATGTCAAAACCAGATCGTGCCTGAGCCCTCAAATTTCTCAACTTCCCCAAAACATTCAACTGGGGAAGCTGAAACCTAACCTTAAAAGGCATCTTAAAAGATATGTTGGGCAACGCGACCAAAAAAACCTCCGGCCTATTTGGCGTTCTCACGCATCAGAGATAAACCATGAAGAAGATCAAGAGCACGGGCCAGTTGGTAGTCCTTATCTGATGCTTTTTCCTCCTCTTTCTTTCCGTTTTCGCCTTTATCAGAATCTGGAGCAAGAATTGCCTTAAGAGTAGGGTTGCTCAAAGCTCCTTTTAAGTCTTCTTCATGAATACCCATCTCTTCAAGCTTTTCAATTTTTGCCTGATCCACAACAATATCAGGGTCAATTCCTTTGCCCTGAATAGACCGTCCGGAAGGCGTAAAGTAACGCGCCGTGGTCAGACGCAAAGCTCCATCTCCGGAAACTGGAATTACAGTTTGTACAGAACCTTTTCCAAAAGAGCGAGTTCCCATGAGAACGGCCCGACGATGATCTTGCAAAGCTCCGGCAACAATCTCGGAAGCTGAAGCGGATCCTCCATTAATCAAAACGACGATAGGCAAGCCATTCGTTAAATCACCCGGCAAAGCATTATCGCGCTTGATATCAGTTTCTGTACGTCCACGTGTTGACACAATTTCACCTTGTTCCAAGAACGCATCCGATACAGCAATAGCTTGATCCAAAAGCCCACCGGGATTATTGCGCAAATCCAGAACGTAACCGATCAACTTGTCTTTAGTCTCACCATTGACTTTATCAATCGCATTTTTCAAACCATCATAGGTATTGCGGTTAAACTGATTAATGCGAATATAACCAATGCTCTCATCCTCTACACGAAATTTGACGGGTTGAATTTTAATGACATCTCGAGTGATACTAATAAATAAGGGTTCACTAACGCCTTCACGCCGCACGGTAAGCTCAATAGCAGTTCCGACTTTCCCTCGCATCTGCTCAACAGCCTCAGCCAAAGTCATACCGATAATCGGTTTTTTATCCAAGTGCGTAATATAATCACCAGCTTTAATGCCGGCATTAAAAGCAGGGGTATCATCAATCGGAGAGATCACTTTAACCAAGCCTTCTTCCATAGTAACTTCAATGCCAAGCCCACCAAATTCGCCCTTGGTTTGAACTTTCATATCATCAAAATCTTTAACGGTCAGATAATCCGAATGAGGGTCAAGATTAACCAACATGCCTTTAATGGCATACTCAATTAATTTCTCATCTGTAATTGGCTCGACATATTTCTCGCGTACACGTTCGAATGCTTCTCCGAACAATGCAAGTTGACGATATGTATCTTCAGGAGTCTGTTGATCAAATGCTTTCTGTTGCTCTAAAGCAGAACTATCCGGCTTGGAAGAGTCTTGAGCCATAGAACAATTCGGAAGAATCAATAGGGACGTAGCAAGAAGCAAAGAAAGCCGAAAAGTAGACATATAGAAAGACTCCATTAAAAATTAAAACTTTTTCCGAGCAGTTTGAGGTAGATCGGAATACCATTATTGCAACTTCGAAAATTGTTTTGCAGGATTAACAGGATCACCTCGATACCGTAATTCGTAGTATAACCGTCCTGAGTATTCAGGCAAGCGTCCAAGAGGCTCTCCGGCAATAACTTTTTGCCCGACAAAGGCATCAATTTTCCCTAAACCGGCAACAAGGCTATGAAATTTGTTTTTATGCTCGATCAAAATAATACTGCCGTACTTTCTAAATGGCCCGGCATACCGAACGGTTCCCTCTACAGGTGTTGAAACAACTGCCCCAGGACGCGCCTCAATGGTTATTCCCTTGGATTCTGCTCCGATATCATCTTTTTCTCCAAACTTGACCTTAAGAACGCCACTAACGGGCAGGCGATTAGAGCCAATAGAACGCACCTCTTCATGGCTCATCACAGGTTTACTGGATGAAGTCCGTGATAATCCCGAATTTCCTGTACGATCTTCTAGGTCTTTGTTACGCCGATCAACCTTTGCAATCAAATCATTCAAATCCTTCGCTTCTCTTGAAAGCTGTATGATTGATTTTTCTCTTTTTGCAATATCTGCCTGAGTGGCTTGCAATTTCCTTTTTCGTTCATTTAAAGCTTCATCAAGTTTTCTTTGATCCGATTTTAATCTCTCGGAACTTTCAATCATTCGCACACGCTTTGATTCCAAATCTTTGCGAATATTTTCCAGCTCCTCCAGATCTAAACGCAATTTTTTTGACCGCCGATCAAGTTCCGGCAATATAGATGATAAAATTGTAGCAGCCTGAGCGGTCTCTAGCGGAGCATCTGGGCGCGCAATAAGCGTCTCTGGCGGGAGTCGACGAATTCGTTCCAAGGCAATAACCAAATCGGATATGGAAGACTTCTCTTTTTCCAGAGAGGAAGTAATTTGTAACTTGTCTTTTTCCAATTGTTTTAAGCGAGTTTCCAGATCAGACAGGACTTTTTCACTCTCTTGAACTTGTTCAGTAAGTCCGACCAAATCCCCTTTTAAGTCCCTCAGATCACTTTTAATTGAGCTGGCTTTCCTTTCAAATTCCTTCTTTTCCTGTTCTTCCGACTTCAGTTGCTGATGAAGTTGCTGCGTAGAAATCTGCTTCCTAAGAGGCAGAGGAACATCATCCGCTATAGCAAGAAATGGACAAAAAACAAAAACCAGAAATGCCAGCAAATAGAACAGCAAATAACGGTGAGGGGAGAATATTCTCATCAAAATTTAGCCCTCTCGATGGTAGGGATGACCTGCCAAAATCTGCTGAGCACGGTAAATTTGCTCCAATAGCATAACGCGCACCATGACATGGGGCCAAGTCTGCTGACCAAAACTTAATAGCATATTGGCTTTATCGCGAATTTCATCAGTAAATCCCTCGGCACCACCAATTAGAAAAGTAATTTTATCAATGCCTGTATCACGTAATTTCCCCATAGTTTGGGAAAAGTCGAGACTTCTAAGCCCGTCTCCGCGCTCATCAAGAACAATAACAAAAGAGCTATCATCTAGCTTGGATAATATCAGGCGTTGCTCATGTTCCTGCTGTGTCTTGGAATCAGAATATTTGCTTTCGACTTCAATGACGGAAACATTCCACTTCAAACGCTTCGAATAATCATCAATCAGATCATTCCAAGGTCCTTTTTTGACTTTTCCGACAGCAATAAGATCTATTTTGAACATATATTCTTCATAGCCGATTCTAACCATAAGAAGAAGAGGCATAGAGGTTCACAAGAATATAATCTGTGAGTTTATTTAGAGCTGTAAAAAATTAGAAAGCCGCCTGAGGACGGTGCGGAGGTTTAGGAATATCCTGACGCCACATTTTCTCAATATTATAGAAATCCCTGACTTCCGGACGGAACAAGTGGACTATAACATCCCCCATATCCACAACAACCCAATCTGCAGTAGGAAGGCCGTCCACCCGCAAAACATCAAAACCTAAAGGAGATAATTTTTCATCTAGTTTTGAAGCCAGTGCCGCAACCTGACGGGAAGATGTGCCGCTAGCCACCACCATATAGTCAGCAATCGAAGATTGGCCATTTAAATTTATAGCTTCAATGTTTTCTGCCTTGTTTTCATCAAGAACCTGAACAATGAGCTCTTTTAAATGATCCGGTGAATAAGAACCGATATTGAGTTGAGTAGCCAAGGGCTGTTGTCTCCTTTTAAAAAGTTGAACACTTCCTACGCAGTAAAAAACCGCTCAAGAACAAGTGTTCCTAAGCGGCTGATATAGCAAGTCGCGTAATTGTCGTAAATAAAAAAATAAGGTCTATTTTCCAGACTTATTGCCATCTTATTTATTATACATCTTTTTAGTGATTCTATCAAACTAACCACGTTTAGGCTCTCGTTTGGCTCGAATGCTTGTAGATGATTGCGAATTCCTGGCTTCATCTAAAATCCAGTAAATATGGTTCTTTTCTAGTGGGTATCTCCCACCATGCCTTAAAAACTCATTCTTAAGAGATTGGATACTATGAAAAACCGTGTTCCTAACAACCCTATCCGTAGTAGGTCGCCCAACAAAGGCAAATGGAATCATATGAATCAATTCTTGCCATCTGTGCCATTTGTGAAATTCATGGGCTATATCAGTTCCAGCAAGCCAAATAAACTCGGTTCTAGGAAATGCCTGCAAGATACCTGAAATACTATCAAAACTACGATTAGTTCCCATTTGGCTTTCAAGATCACTGACAACAATCTTTCTTGCCCCAACCAAGCCACGACATTGCTGAATGCGATCCTCAACACAGGGAAGTCCAACTTTGGATTTAAGAGGATTACCGGGAGTAACAAGCCACCAGACAGCATCCAGTTCAAAATATTTCAGGGAAATATCGGAAATGTGAAGATGGCCTTCATGAGCAGGGAAAAATGTACCTCCAAGCAATCCTACGCGCATTCCATTCCAGCGCTGACCGTTTAACAGTCTCGGTGGAGCAGGGAGCGTTTTGGAATTGTCTATCAGTTCAGTTTCTCGGAAATTTGCTCAATGCTCTGGTTGGCCAAACGGGTCGCATCAGTCGCAGAAAGTTTTTGGGTTATAATTTCAGAAGTTGCAGAAACAGCCAACTCAGCAGCATAACGACGAATATCATCTACAGCAGAGCGTTCCATTTGCTCTATTCTGCTTTTTAGCATTTCTTCACGACGAGACATTGTGTCTTCAAAATCTGTTTCAGCTTGCTTACGAAAGTCTTCGGCTTGAGCTTTTGCTTTTGCAATTATACTTTCAGCTTCTTTTGAGGCATTCGACAAATTACTTTGATATTGAGAAAGCAAAGCCTGAGCTTCAACTTTTAAAGTTTCAGCTGTAGATATTTGCTCACCAATCTTAGCAATTTTGGCATCCATCATTCCAAGAACAGAACGACGCCCTAAAACAAAAGCCAGCACCATAAAGGCTACGAAAGATAACAATACCCACAATGTCGGATCATTAAGCAAATACTGTTCCATCTTCAATTTCCTTTATAAACTCGTTAGGCTGCCTTACGGACTTTATTGCTCAGAGACTGAACAACAGTTTCGGCCTGAGAAGCATCTGCGGATATTCCTGCCAATTTTTCGGCCATTTGAGAAGCCAATTCAGCCGCAATTTTATTCATATCTTGCATGGCCTGATTTTTAGCATCTTCAATACGACCTTCAGCAGAAGAGATGTCTCTCTCATAACGCTCGCGGTATGAATTCAGAGCACCATCCATTTTAGATTTAGCATCATTCTCGGCAGAACGAAGTTCTTCGGAAGCCTTTTGCCCAGCGTCTTTTAACGCAGCCGTCAATTCGGCTTCAACAATTTCAGCTTCTTTAGATAAACGTTCTGCATCCGCAATATGGTCATCGATATGCTGCTGACGAGAGGCCAAAGTTCCACCGATTGCAGGCAAAATAGCCTTAGAAAAAATCGTATAAAGAACAATAAAGACAACCGTCATCCAGAATATCTGGCTGGGCCAACTGCTCGGGTCGAACTGAGGCAATCCGCCACCGCCATGATGAGCGGTAGCCTCCACAGCCCCCTCTACAACGTTATGAGCCACACTTGGTATTTCTTCTTCTTGATGAACTTCGTCCACAACAACAGGTGCCATTTCAGCAAAAGCCGAATGAAGCGGAAGAAAAGCGCTTAGAAGAAAAGCGGATATGGTTCTTGTTATAGACATGAAGTCAGCCCCTTGCTTGATATAAATCAGACCTTAAATCTTTTCGACTTAGGCGAATACCAAGTAGAAAGCGATCAGCAAAGCGAAAATACCAAGAGCTTCTGTAACAGCAAATGTAAACATGAACTTTTTGTTCAAAAGATCAGCTGCACCTGGGTTGCGACCTACAGCTTCATTATAAGCAGCAAAGATTTTACCCAGACCCAAGGCCACACCGGCCAAAGGCAGAAGAGCAATCGCACCAGCCAACATTTTTACAGCTTCGAGTTCCATATTTTACGTTCCTTTTTGTTTGGTTTACGTTAGTTAAAAATTTTATTCCGCATGCCTATAAAACTTAGTGATCTATTTCGATCGTATCTTTTAAGTAGATACAAGCCAAAACAGCAAACACATAAGCCTGAATAAAGGCAATGAAGAATTCAAAACCGATCATGACGATATTAAAGGCTACAGGTAATAGGGAACCTGCCCAAGCCAAACCGCCCATTGATGCAAACATAATCGCAAATCCGGCAATCACTTTCATCAAAACGTGACCGGCAACCATATTTGCAAATAAACGAACAGATAGAGTGACTGGACGACTGATAAAGGAAACCAACTCAATCAAAACCACAAGCCACAAGAGCCAACCCGGAACCCCCGGAGGCACAAACAAATGAAAGAAATGGGCGCCGTGACGGATAATGCCCACAATCAATACAATAAAGAAAACTAATAAAGCCAGAGCAGCTGTAACGGCTAAATGACTGGTATAAGTAAAAGAGTAGGGAACCATACCCAGCATATTTCCGACAATGACAACCATAAATAGGGTAAAGATCAGCGGAAAATATTCTTTTCCCTTTTGACCAATATTGTCAGTAATCAAGTTCTCAACAAAACCGTAAATCTCTTCACCAACTAGTTGAATACGACCAGGTACCAAAGATTTGCGACTGGACGCAACACCGAGAAGTATCAAAGAGCAAATCGCTCCTATAACCATCCAGAGCGAGGAGTTTGTAAAAGATAAATCTATCCCGCCAGGCATCCATTGGAGAATAGGGGATATTTGAAACTGATGCATCGGATCATGAGTGGCCAAGGTTTAAGTCCTCTTTGGTCAAGCTATTTCAGTTTGTTCCGTTTTCTTCGAAATTCGCGCTTTGTTTAGCCTGTTTTTGATCATCTTGCAACCGTTTTGAATCAAGTGGGGTTGCGATATTTTGGCTCGATTTATAAATAGCCCAAAAACCCGCCAAAACACCAAGAAAAGCAAGGGTTATAAAGAAAAACGGACCTGTTCCTGCCAGATAATCAATCCCGATACCGATCCCTCCACAAACAATTGGAGTTGCGATAAGCTCGTAAGCTCGTCCCAAGTCACTCTTTTCTTGGTGATCTTCTGACTTTTTCGATTCGGAATCACGCCCTAACTCCTTTTTTAGGTCTTCGAGGCGGTCTTGAATATTTTTTATTGGTTCGGTCATTATTTTTCTTGAATTTATATATATAAATATGATCTTCTATATATATGCATATGACTTATCATTTCATTACAAAAGCCATAGCACCGGTAGTACTAGCGATTACTGAAGCCCTCTGCCCATATGCAATTGGTGAGGTTACAGAACTCGTCCTACCAGAACAAGCTCCCATTGTACAGATGGCTAAAAATCCTCATGACAATGAAAATGCTTCGCTTTGCTATGAGTTTTATAAAAAACGACTTCAGGATGCCTGCACACGCGTTACTGTCGGCTCCAACAACATAATGGTGGCAACAGGAGAAATAGCAACTCCCTTAAATCTTAGTAAAGCCACATACAAACCCCCAGATTTTTATTTTCAAACATAGAAGAACTTAAAAAAATTATTACCAACGGCACCTGCATGCAAATGCAGCAGAGGAAATGTGTACCTAAAAATCAAAAAACAAAAAAAGGTACAAGGAAATGAGTACATATAAATTTAAGGATTGGGCTGTATTTGGAGTAAAATCATTAGCAACAGCAGCAATTGTTTCAATATCACTCACTATAGCGAGTCCATGGATGCTAATTCCCGCAGGAATTATTACAGCAGCAGATCTAATTGCAAAATTAAGGAAAAAAAGTCTCTCAAAATCTATGCTATCGGAGCATGAAAAGGTTTACACATATTCGCCAAAACTAGATGAAATATTTAAAGAATTGGCAGAAAAAACTGGTTACAAAGTAGAAGAGGTCGGTTTATCAGATTTCTGCATTGACAGAGAAAAATACAAAAAATCCAATCGAAAAAGAATATTTGAAGAAACCCAACAAGAGCTAAGCAAACTACAACATTCATTTAATGCAGGCGCCAATTCACTTGGCTCACCTTCTGTCATGATTACAAAAAACCTTTTAAGAGTACTAAATGATGAAGAAGAAAAGGCTGTTTTGGCTCATGAATTCGCTCATATAAAAGCAAATGACTCAAAAGTTGCAATGCTACATCATGTGCCTGAAATATTTTCAGCGACGGCCAATATAATGACGACATGTCTTAGCCTAACCACTATAGGAATAACCGGAGCATTATCTGCTTACTTGGGAGGAAGTTTGTTTTCAAAAATAATCACGAAGATACAAGACAAAGAAGGTCTTCTTAAAAATGATTACCCATTGCCATCAATGGAAGCTGCACAACAAAAATATGATTTGGAGAAAAACTCAAAAGCTCTTACTTGGGCCTCAATACTGGCGGGCCTTGCTGTACAAAACCATCTAGCAGCAATACTCATAGCAACAACAGCTTCTCTCGAAGGTCTAGCAATCCTCACGACAGCAATTTTTAACCGCTCAAAAGAATATCGTGCTGATAGAGTTGCCATCGAACTTGGAGCTAATCCATTAGCTTTAATGACCGCACTAAAAAAAATGGATTTATATGCTGGACAAAATCAAATTAAGCCTACAGAAAAAAGAGAATTTTCACTGACAGGCATGTGGAGGAAATTGACATCCTCTCACCCCACGACAGAAAAGCGCATAAAACGACTTGCTGATATAGCAATGGAAAGGGGGTTCAATAAAAATATAGTAGCCAAAGTAGTGGATTTTACACCGACAAAACCAAGCTCAAATGACATGCCGCTTGATGGATTTATCAGAACTGCAATTAGTCTTTAGAAATTTAGAAGTAAAACAGCGGATTATTCCGCTGCATCCAAGAAGTCAAGTTCGCCCTGAAGGTCAACAGAGACCAACTGAGAAACGCCACGCTCGGACATTGTAACACCGTAGAGGCGATCCATACGAGCCATTGTCAAGCGATGGTGAGTAATAATAATAAAGCGTGTTCTACACTTTTGAACAATTTCTTCAAGCATCGTACAAACACGATCCACGTTGGCATCATCCAAAGGCGCGTCAATCTCGTCAAGAACGCATATAGGAGCGGGGTTCGTCAAGAACATCGCAAAAATCAATGCAGTGGACGCCATGGTCTTCTCTCCACCAGAAAGAAGAGAAAGAGACTGCAATGATTTGCCCGGAGGCTGCGCAAAAATTTCCAGCGACGCTTCCAACGGATCATCCGAGTCAACAAACGCCAAGTGGGCAGTTCCACCACCAAATAGGCGGGTGAATAGAGTCTGAAAATGTCCATTCACCGTATCAAATGCTTGCTGTAAACGCTCACGTGCTTCCTTGTTAAGCTTATGAATTCCACCACGCAATTCTTCAATCGCTTGAGTAAGATCTGCGCGCTCTTGAGATAGTTTGGCAAGTTGCTGTTCGACCTCTTGCGCCTCGACATCCGCACGCAAGTTTACAGGGCCCATTCCATCACGCTCACGGATCAAACGATCTCGTTTCCCGCGAATTTTATCAATAGGCTCTGAATTAAGTTTTTCCAAATCCATCTCGGAGCTTTCCCACAACTCATCAGGAGTCATAGAGAACTGATCTTCGATAGACTGGCGGATAATCTCGATAGAACCACTTGCAGCTTCCATAGTAGCCTGAGCCTTGGCACGCGCTTCACGCGTCTCCATCAAAAGACCTTCGGCAAGCTTCAATTCATGATTGGTTTCTGCTAAAGTTTTTTCTGCCATCGCCAAAGCATCGGATGCTTCGTTTTTGGCATTCTCCATGGTTTTTAGATTATCCAACAAAGCCAAACGCTGTTGCGTAATTTCTTCAGGACGAGAAGAAATGCTGTCCATCTTCTCTTTCAAAGCAGCTTCACGCTCTTCTAACTGTTTCAATCGGTCTTTGGCACGAATAACACGATTGCTTAGGCTAATGCGTTCATCAGAGATTGCTCTCAAGCGTGCTTCACGACGACGAACACCCTGTTGAAAGACTTCCAAAGCAGCAGAGGCTTCACTCAAAGCAGCCTGAGCCGCCGCCAAAGCAAGTTTGCGTTGTTCAACCTCAAGATTTTGCTTTGCCAAAGATTCATCATCAAAAGATTGCAAAGATGTTTGGTGAGAAAAGACTGCCGCTTCCAAGCGTTCTATATCTTCATTCGCAATGCTTAAAGCTTCTTCTTGCTTTGCAATCTCGGATTCCATGCTGGCGCGTTTTTCAATGGCTCGCTGCAATTCTGTGCGTTTATTGGCCAGATTGCGATCAGCCGCACGAGCCTCTTGCTCTGCAATTTGAACCGATTGGCGATTTTCCTGAACAGATGTCTGAGCAAGGCGTAAAGCCTCTTCTGCCTTAGAGAAAGCAGACTGGGCTTGAGGAAGTTCGGATTGTAATTCCTCTAGTCTGTTTTTATTTTTCAACCGAATAGCATTGCGATCCATAGCCTTTGCACGAATGCGCAAACCGTCCCAACGCCAATAAGCACCTTCTTTGGAAACCAAAGATTGGCCGGGCTTCAACTGGGGAGCAGCAGATTCACCCTGTTCATCATTCTCGACATAACCAATAAATGCAAGAGCGGTGGAAAGAGCCTCAGGAGCTTTAATATGAGGACGTAAAGCTTGAACCCCAACAGGGAATAACGGAATGTCGACGGCAGATGAACCAGACCAAAAAGCTGGAGCATCAGCCTCGGTGGACGCCATAATCGTATCGCCAAGAGCTTTGGAAAGAGCAGCTTCAAAGCCTTCATCTGCTTTAACTTCTTCCAAAACAGGACGGAATCCTGATTGAGACTCGGACTTTAAAACACTCTCAAGAGCATTAACCTCAGTCTGAATTTTAGACTGGGCCTCACGTGCGGTTTGTTGAGCTGCACGAGCCTCTTCCAAAATATGCTGTGATTTATCCAATGCCTCGCGGGAAGCAGCCTCAACATCTCTTTTTGAAACGAGATCAGCCTCCATAGACTCAATATCTGAAGTAATACCTTCTATAGGAGTTGCAGCTTCTTGCTGTGCGCGTTTGGCAGCAATTTGCTCCCGCAAACTTTCAACACGATTTTTAACTGCATTTAGGCGATTTTCATCTTGAGCCATTTGTGAATCAAGAGAGGCTCTAGTAGCCTTAAGGCTAGCAGCTTGTTCCAAAGTTGCCTGATAATTTTCCTGAATGCGCATAACATCCAGTTCTTTTTCACCACGTTCATTGGTTAGCCGCGTAATCTCTTCTTCGGTATTGGATTGCGCCTGAAGTTCTTTTTCTTCAAGTTCCAGTCTTTCAAGAGTAGAAGAGCTTTCATGAGAAGATTGTTCCTCATGTGCGCGGTCATTCGTAACATTTTCAATGCCTGATTTAATCTCTTCAATTTGAGAGGTTAAACGTTGCTCTTCATCATCCAAACGTCGCATTTCAAAATTTTGAGCTTGCCAAGCGGCAGCAGTTTCTGCTTGTTTTTCTCGCAAAGGAGGCAATGCCTCACTACGTTCAATTTGCAAACGGTTCAATTCTGCAACACGTCCCATACGTTCAGCAACCAGAGTCTCGGAGCTGTTATATTCTTCTTCAGCTTCGGATTTCATGGTGCGAGCAATCATCCACTCTGCAAGGGCAAGCTTAGTCTCCAAAGTCTTGATTTCAGCAGAAATATTTTTGTATCGCGTTGCCTGACGGCTTTGACGTTTCAAAGAATCCAGTTGTGTTTCCAAGCCTGAAATTACATCTTGCAAACGAGCAAGATTAGCATCAGCTGCTTTCAATCGTAACTCTGCCTCATGACGACGTACATAAAGACCCGACACACCGGCTGACTCTTCCAAAACTTGACGACGTTCAGCAGGCTTGGCATTAATAATAGCAGAAATACGACCCTGAGAAACGATAGCAGCAGAGTGAGCCCCAATCGCCATATCGGCAAACAACATCTGCACATCACGTGCCCGAACAGGTTTACTGTTCACATAGTAGCTAGAGCCCATATCTTTTTCGATACGACGAACCACTTCAATTTCATCTACAGAATTGAACAAAGCCGGCGCCGTACGTTCACGGTTATCAAGAACAACAGAAACTTCGGCAGAATTGCGGGCAGGGCGGGAACTTGTACCGCTGAAGATTACATCCTCCATACCTGAACCGCGAAGCCTTTTGGCTGATGTTTCTCCCATCACCCAAGACAATGCTTCAACAAGGTTTGATTTTCCACAACCGTTTGGCCCGACAATACCTGTCAAACCCGGCCCTATATCTAAGTCGGATTTATCAACGAAGGATTTAAAACCATGTAGGCGTAGGCGGCTAAAATTGGACATGTCGCGGTCTGACCTTATTTTTAAAATGTTTAGTTGTAATTGTTAATTACTCCGCTGTTTCACCACCGAGCAAAGTATCAAAGGTAGATACAAAGAACTCGTAAGGCTGGTGGCCAACAATAACTTTCTCCCCACCATTAACAATGAAAGTAGGAGTAGATGCTATTTGATATGCCTCTCCGGCAAGTTTCATATCGGCAATAATTCGTTTTTGCAGATCTGTGTTTTGTATACAGGCAGAAATTTCATCTTCGCTCATACCGGCCAATTTGGCATATTGAATAAGCTTGTCCTGATAATCTCCTGAATAAGCCCAGTCTTGTTGTTTTTCGAACAACAAAGACATAAAAGGAACAAAACGATCCTCGGGCATGCAGCGCAAAACCGCTGAACCAATAACGGCAGGTTGGTTTAAAGGATATTCCTTGAATATGAACTGAACTTTTCCTGTGTCGATGTATGCTTCCTTTATTTTTTCAAGATCGACAGTGTGAAAAGCGGCGCAGTGCCCACAAGTCAGAGAAGAATATTCAACAACTTTAATTGGGGCATCATCGCTACCCAAGACTCTGTCACCCATCATAGCAGCAATAGCAGGGTCATCCGTGGTATCTACAGCGACTGGATAATTGACATCAGGGATAGGCAGCGTTTTTGTTTCAACAACAACAGGAGCTGAACTCTCAGGAGCGTCATTTGTAATAACATCAACTTGTTCGACTAGAGTATTTTGATCGGAAGTAGCCTCTTCCTCAGCAGTCTCTTCTGCCTCAGCCTGTAGGGCTTGATTTTTTAAATCAACTACAGAAGGGTTGGCGTCAGGAGATGGTGGGAAATCCTTCATCTCATTCATAAAGAAATAAACAGCTGCCGCGATCACCGCAATCGCTAGCACAATAACAATCTTTGAAGATCCTTTATTTTCCAACATAAATCCTTCTCCTCACACAAAGTGTGATTTTCATAAACTGGGTATAGCCCAGACACCAATAATTTCCAAGAATTAAAACGATATGACGCGAAAAACAGTCAAATTTCAAATAAAACCCGAAATTTAAGCGGGCTTATCCACATAAGACTTTAAACAAAAAGCCTGCATTATTACGGAAACTTTAGATCGAGCCTATCTTTAGGCTCCTCATTAGTTTTATCACTCAAAGCTCTGACATCAATTCTTGTGGGTTTAACACCTTGCGCCAGTAGATAAGACCGAACCGACAAAGCTCTCGCCAGTGAAAGCCGCCGGGCAGAGCTTTGTGTACCATCCGTAGATTGAGCATAAGACAAGATTTCTAGACGCTTTGAAGTATTATTTAACATTCTAGGGACTATACTTTTGTCTATAAGATCCTTTTGATCGCTATCCAATTCCGAAACACCTTTATCAAACGCAATACTGAATTGATTTAAATCCGCACCAGCTTCCAACCCTAAAGCTTCGCGAAGATGCTTTTCATCATTATTCATGCGTTGATTTAAAGCCGCATCCATCATTCTCTCACCAACTGAGAGCTTATTTCCTTTCTCTGAGGCCATGGGCGGCAGAGGACTTGAATCAACCATAACCGGCGGAACAGCAGGCATAGATTTTGGAGCTTTAGGGCGATAGGCATTTTTATCAGAAAGTTTAGGAACAACCATATCCTGGTAGGCCTCTGGTAACTTCAAGCCAGTTGGCTTTTTTAAAGGAACAAAAACTTCCTCACTCTCCACCACATAAGGAGAAACTTCTGCAGAGCTTTCTGAAAGCAAAGAAGCAACTTCATCTGGAGCAGCAAATTCTCCACGCTCCGGTAAAGGCAATAAAACATCTGGCTCTACAACCTTAACACTTTCAGCAGGGGCAACAAAATTTACAACTGCGCTCAGATTTGAAGGCTTATGCGGAGGCAAGGCAACTTCTTCCAATAGATCATCTCCAGAGATATTTTTTAGTGTTTCAGAAGACTTCTGCAATGTGAGAACATGATGATTTTCGACAGGATGACCTAGCAATGTTTGACTATCAGGAGACGTTAATTGCCGCTTTTCCGGCAGCTCCATATTGTTTCTAGGATTTTCATCGACAATTTTTTGGCTTGTTCCCTCTCCTCCAAACATAGCAGGGGGGCTATAGCCATCCAAATCTTGTAAAACAGAGCGATCAACCTCCACATCAGCCCGACCATATTCTCCTCTATTTTGAGCAAAGGCATTCGGCGCAATTGCCAAAACACTTCCCAAAACAGCAAGAATAAAAATCAGCAATATCCTCATTTAAGCCTCTTCAAGAATTTTCTTAACGCTTTGTTGGATGTTAGGATTTGAAGCCAGAATAGCATCGGCATAGACAGGATTCTTATCGCCCTCAAGCGAAATAATAGCTCCGCCAGCCTCTTTTAAAATCAAAGCCCCAGCTGCAACATCCCAAGGAGACAATTTATTTTCCCAGAAAGCATCAAAGCGCCCGGCAGCAACATAACACAAATCAAGAGCCGCACATCCCATACGACGGAATCCGGATACGCGCCCAACGAGGGCGGAAACTTGACGGGAAAACTTAGCCTGAGTCTGAATATCACGCGAACAGGCATCACCACCAGCAATAATAGCCGTCTCAAGATCGCGGCGTGAAGATACCCTTAATCGACGTTTCTGCATAAAAGCTCCGGCCCCTTTTTCAGCGTGGAAAACTTCACCCTTGATAGGATCCATAACCAAACCTGCGATCAATTCTTTTCCCGCAGGACCATTACGCTCTAAACCGATAGAAATGTTGAAATGAGGGATTCCGTGTAGAAAGTTTGTAGTCCCGTCCAAAGGGTCAATAATAAAGCGAAATTCTTCATTACCGGAACTGCCTTCGGCATGTACAGTGCCACTTTCTTCCATTAAAAAACCAAAAGACGGGCGCGCTTTTTTAAGATCGTTATAAAGAATTTCTTCAGAACGTCTATCTGCCGCAGAGACAAAATCAGCAGGACCTTTTCTGGAAACTTGTAAGTGCTCGACTTCCCCATAATCCCTTAAAAGGGATTTTGCAGCTTTTTCAGCAGCACGAAGCATTATGGTTAGATTTGGAGACATTACGGACATGATTTAGACTTCTCTATCTTCTGGTTTTATTCACGATATTTAATAACACAAGAGTGTTTATACTGGTTTTTAAGATAATTTCACCAATTTTATTTCAGTAGGAGCTAAACGCTGCGCCTATATTAGTCTTTATGGAATTTTGTGCGTTCTTTTCTAAGAACACTTTTCCCCAATTTTTCCAGGCATGCCTTAAGTTCATCATCTTCAACATCCTTAAGAACAGGCTGAATAGTATCTCTTTCTTCCACTGATATAGGTGAACTTCTGTTCGGCGTATATGCCCCCCAGTCACCCGCGCTACTATTGGCAGCCATATGGACAAAGCGAATAGCGGTAATCCAACGTTCCCCATAAAGTTGGTTCAATCTCTCTAAAATCAAATCCTTTTGATAGTGAAGAATAGCAGCATCAGCACTACTGGCGCCAATGTCCAAAGTTGCTTGAGGCTTTTCTGCTCTTGTTTTTGGCTTTCTGTAATGTAATTTTACAGGCTGGGTTTTGGAGGCCATCTCAGCGCCGACAATATCCTCCCATTGAGACAGAATTTTACCCAAAGCCACAAACTTCCGGGCAAAAGCCTGAGAAGTCAGCTTGGAAATAGAAGCGGCGAGGGGGCGTAAATCCTGCATAAAGAGAGTTGTACATCCTACATGAAAAAAAGTCACGTTTTTGAATGGAACACGAAGGATTTTCAAAAAGAGCTTTTGAAATGGTACGATAAATACCGCAGAGAATTGCCGTGGAGGGCTCCAAAAGGAAGAAAAGCACACCCATATCACGTATGGCTATCGGAAATTATGCTTCAGCAAACAACAGTTCCCGCAGTAAAATCCTACTTTGAGAAATTCACGGAGCTATATCCTGACATTCATCATCTCGCCCAAGCCCCTGAAGAGGACATCCTGAAACACTGGGCAGGATTAGGATATTATGCCAGAGCAAGAAATCTACACAAATGCGCAAAAATAATTTCAGAAGTTTATGGCGGAAATTTTCCTAAAACCGAAATCGACCTAAAGAAACTCCCCGGAATTGGCGACTATACAGCCTCTGCTATTATCGCCATAGCATTCAACAAAGAAGCTGTTGTGGTTGACGGAAATGTTGAACGAATAATAGCAAGGCTGGCCCGAATAAGGGAACCTTTGCCGAAATCAAAAGCAATCATAAAAACGATAGCCGCAAGCATTTATGAGGATATTGGAAAAAAAGCAAGTGACCTTCCTCAATCGCTAATGGATCTAGGCTCCATGGTGTGCACGCCAAAATCTCCCAAATGCAATATCTGCCCAATTAGTTACTTTTGCGAAGCTAAAAATCACAAAGATCAGGAAAAATACCCCGTGAAAGCAATTAAAGAGGCCAAACCAACAAGAATAGGGGATGTATATTGGATTGAAACCACTAAGGGGGAGATTCTTATCGAAAAACGTTCAACCAATAGGATGTTAGGAGGGATGATGGCGCTTCCGGGTACCGATTGGGATAAAAATAATGCAGAATCAATGGGTTCCTCTGATATCAGCCTCTTCAAACCGGACAAAAAACCCTCTCTCATTGGTGAGGTTCGGCATAGTTTTACCCACTTTCACCTGATCTTAAACGTTCACAAGGCTAGAGTTCCAATAAAGAATCTTATATTAAAAGAAAATCAACGTCTTATCTGTATAAAAGACATAGACGAACTGGGCTTTCCAAGCCTATATAAAAAAGTTGTTAAATTGGCTATTTCTGCCGAGGATAAAGATGAATAAAAAATTGTATTTACAATCCATAAAATTCACCCTTTTTATTTTTCTAACAGTTATTTCTGTTATGTCTGCGTTGCCCACTTCTTTAAGTTACGCGCAAGAACATCAACCATCACAAGCGGAACTAGACCTCGATGCGATAATTCAATCTGAGATTGAAAAACAAAAAGAAGCAGAACTGCTCAAAAATCAAAAAACACTTGATGAGGCGAGCAAAATAACCAGCACTCTTGTCACAGAAAATACAAAAATAACAGGAAGATCAAATGTTGTTAGATTTGTTCCGGCAACAAGAGAGAACATAGTACGTCTTCTTTGGCTTTTTAACGTGGTAGATGTTACCGATCTTGAAGCTGTGGATGCATATATCAGAGCCTCAGAATGTAACCTCTACGAAAAATATTATAACGATGAATTTGAGTGGCGAAAAATTGAAATGGCTACAGTAGATTACCTACAAAAATACTCTGGTAGCTTTTCAAATTACGTTGAGATTATTCAACCTGTAGAAATTGGACGTTACGACTTCGATCTGAATGGTTTTACCCTGAATGATAATGGTGAACTCTTCAATATGAAGACGATACAAATATCAGATTCAAAGGAAATGGACAAAGAATGTAATCTTTCTCCAGAGGAAGACGCAAGATTTCAAGGCACAGCAGTTGTAACACTTAAAAACCCCATCAATATTGATTTTATACGTGTTCCCCATACTCTTGCAAAAGAGTATCTACAATTCTTTGAAGATAGATACGGAACGTTGGACGGTACAAAAAATGTGTATTTCAAATATCGCATTAGAATTGATCGTTATTCTCGATTTGATCCAGGATCAACGGCGGGACCAGCAAATATCTTCGAAGGAAAAATCCTGAATATTGATATCTATGCAGATCAAGAAATGTTCTTACTCTTATATCAACAAGCCTACGAATAATTGAATGTCTATTTCCGATAACGGATAATAGTAGTGCCGACAACGCAATCATCAAAAATATCAGGCTTTTGAAGGCTTATCTTAACACGGATCAGCCTTTTATCGCTAAGACAAATGCGAGCTATACTCTCGGCATAAGTCTCAACTAAATCATGGTGGATCTGCGAGAGCCGTCGTATTTCACTAACGATGAAATCATAAGAAACAGTGTCTTCGATATTATCGCTCTTCACTTCCCAGTCGGAAAGCAATGCCTCAACATCAACAATAATATCCTGAAAACCTGTCTTTTCGTGATCATAGACCCCGATGCGAGCAGGAAGGCGCATATGATGAACCGTTATAAATGTTAGATTCTCCCCCCCGGAATAATCCACGCACGAGTTCATAATGCTATCCTTCCAACTTTACTACAAACTGCTGCTATTGAACAACAGTCGTACTGCTCATTTCATCACGAACGCGCTGCCTTAAACGATCAATAGGAAAACTATTCTTCCCATCACGGTAATGCCAATACGTCCAGCCATTACAGCTTGGGGCAGATTGTATAGCCGCACCTACTTTATGAATGGAGCCTCTATATTGATTAACACCATCGCTAGTAACAACACTACCATCTGCAGAGACTTTTGCCTCAATCTGATTTTTACTATCTGTAAGGGTAGCTCCCGGCTTAATTAAGCCACGCTCAATCAACCAGCCGAAAGGAACGCGAGGTTCTTCACGCTTGGCGACAAGCCCCTGTAGAGCAGCTTCATCAATTGGCTTTGCCTCTTTTATACGTTTTGTTGCAAGCTTAATATAGGAATCTTCGCGTTCAATTCCAATAAACTCACGGCCCAATTTTTTAGCAACAGCTCCGGTTGTGCCCGAGCCAAAAAACGGATCAAGAACAATGTCGCCGGGTTGTGTAGAAGCGGATAAAACTCTGTAGAGTAGGGACTCAGGCTTTTGAGTAGCATGGCCTTTTTCACCATCATCAGTTTTAAGCCGCTCGGCTCCCGAACAAATAGGAAGCGTCCAGTCACTACGCATCTGGACATCGTCATTCATCGTCTTCATGATTTCATAGTTAAAGCGATATTTGCTTTTCTCGGATTTGGCAGCCCAGATCAATGTCTCGTGAGCATTAGTAAAACGGCGCCCTCTGAAATTAGGCATAGGATTGGACTTTCTCCAAATCACGTCATTGAGTATCCAGAAACCCAAATCCTGCAAGATAGCCCCGACACGGAAAATATTGTGGTAAGAACCAATAACCCACATCCCGCCATCCTCTTTCAATAAATCGCGAGCGGCAGAAAGCCAATCCCTTGTAAACTTATCATACTCCCCATAAGAGCCAAATTGATCCCAATGATCATCAACAGCATCTACTTTGGAATTATCAGGACGATGCAAGTCACCGCGCAACTGCAAGTTATATGGAGGATCTGCAAAAATCATATCAATAGAACCCTTAGGAAGGCCTTTCATAATTTCAACACAATCCCCCTGATAAATATGATTCGTCTGAAAAGACAAAGCAGGTGCGGCAGTTTTTGTGGATTTTCTTGTGGATTTCTTCGGGGATGATAGTTTTTTTGTTGGCATTTATAAAATTCCTTTCAAAGCACCGAGGAATCATGAATCATTTGGGACTCGCCGTCAAGCATTTTTAGAGAAAAAACAAAAAGGATTCATTTATGTGAATCAATAAGTTATTAACGATTTCTAAAGTTAAAAAATACCCCGAATATTTGAAGGATTATTGCTGAGAAAGGGGAGTTACATGCGACTCATGCGCGATCGTCTGCGAAATGCGGCCATGATAGATTGAAATAAAATCAATCCTCCAACCCCCATCATGAGCTTAAACTCAGCCCCTTGCCAAATACCTCTATCAATAACGGCATTATAAGCGGAAGAACGGGAATGATAGACTCTGATCGTTTTGGCACTCCGAGTGCTGGGAAATAATTTAGCCAAAGGGTCTCTTTTCTTAATCAGTTTACCCTTGGGAGATTTGTATAAAACTCTACGCTCAATCCCTGACATTTCCTCATAAGTTCCCTCAACAGAAACAGCAGAGGCAATAAAATCCTGTTGCTGACGATCCAGATAATGCCCTCCATATAGGAGGGCACAAGCAATTATTAGAACGAAGGGAAGGGCAATCTGTTGAAAACGATCTTCTTTCTTTAAAATTAAAGCCACCTCGTCAGCATTCAGCATAACAAGGCTTTTACGCTTCTCATCACGCTCTGCCTTTTTCTTCAACTTAAATTCAAATTTGTTGAGATGCATATTTTGGGGAGGTAAAAACTTACGCCTCCCCCAAAGAAAGTGAATGGCTATAAGCACCCAAACAATAACTGTTACTGGAGTAATATCATGCAAGCTATACAATCCAATTCCCATCCCTATGCTAATACCAAGCATAAGTAATGGAATAATAATCCAGATTGCGCTCTTGGGAGAAACCCATTCAGGAGACTCTTCGTCTACTTTAACTTTTACCTTTGTACCCGGAATCTTGTTTCTCAACAGGGAAGAGCCTGACAATGATTCTGCTACAATTGTCTTGCCATGACGATCCCGATACTCAAAAACTGGATAATAAATTGTAGATCTGCTGGTTTTACCTGCTCCTGTGCCAACAGAAGGTGATCCAACCCGCACACCGATAATCTTGGCCATACAATATTTCTGCGATTTTAAAGTGTAAATCTCACTAAATAAAATTACGATTGCAAAAAAACACAAAATAGCGCCGATTGAAAAAACTGTCCCTTGTACGTAGGCTATAATTAAATTCTGGAATAAGGCAGAGATGTCGAATTCCCCATTCTTTTCATACAAAAATGAGAAGTCATACATAAATTCAAGCATACCTAACCTGCTTTCTTTTTAATCGCCTCGGAAACAGGAGAAAAGCTAACTCTATGATGCGTTGTGGGCCCACATCTGGCTAAAGCTTCTAGATGAGCAGGGGTTCCATATCCTGCATTACTTTCCCAACCATAGGCTGGAAATTCTTGAGCCATATTCTTCATGAGCCTGTCACGCGTAACTTTTGCCAAAATGGAGGCTGCAGCAATAGAAATAGAAAGATTGTCCCCCTTAATGATAGTACGGGATGCCCAAGGCCAATCCTTAGGTGATCGATTGCCATCTATTAAAATCATATCGGGAGAAATGTTACATGATTCAATGGCGCGTCTCATAGCAAGAAAAGTTGCCTGCAAAATATTAATCTCGTCAATTTCCTGAGGGCTAGCTTCGCCAATTCCAAAGATACATTGTGATTGAATAACGGAAAATAAAATCTCGCGCTTTGTTTCAGACAGTTTCTTACTATCTCTAACTTCTCGCCACACAGGATGACCGCGCTTTTCATGAGGGACATAAACAGCGGCGGCAACAACAGGCCCAGCAAGAGGCCCACGACCAACTTCATCAACTCCCAGAACATGTGGGGAAACATACAAATTTTCCAAATCAAAGTTGGGGCTAACCATCGTGTATCAAGTCTTTCACATTTGAGGCAATTGAAAATTCTTCGTTAGTAGGTACAATAATACTATCGAATGCAGGAAGAAAACTGAGCAAAGATAGAATACGATTTCTAATCTGACCAGCATTTTCTCCGATACCGCCACTAAAGACGACATAATCAAGCCCGCCCAGCGAAACTGTAAGATATGCAATATACTGTGCAACTTTACGACAATAAAAATCCACCGCAAATTGAGAGGATTCATCACTCTGCTCCAGCAAAATTTTCATATCGTTTGTTTTGCCGTTACTCAATCCAAGCAAACCGGAGCAATGATACAAAATATCCTCCACTTCGCTGGCCTCAATTTTTAAAGACTGAATGAGATATAAAATAAGACCAGGGTCAACACTCCCGGATCGTGTGCCCATAGGAAGCCCATCCAAAGCAGTAAGCCCCATAGTCGTATCAATACTTAGACCATTCTCAACAGCGCACAAACTCGAACCGCTTCCAAGATGAGCATAAATACCTTTCTGATTTTTACGTTTAAGATTTTCACTGCAAACCTTTGTCACAAGATACTGGTAAGAAAGACCATGGAAACCAAATTTTTTAAGGCCTAAATCTCTCAAATTATGAGGAAGAGCATAAGTATCCATCACTGACAAATGACCGTGATGAAACGCAGTATCAAAATCAGCAAATTGAGGAATGGTCGGCCACAACTTCTTGCAAATTGTGATTGCTCTTAAATTATGAGGTTGGTGCAAAGGGGCGAATGGAGACAGCTCATATAAATATTCCAGTACTTCATCATTAATCTCAACCGCAGAAATATATCGCTCTCCACCGTGAACAACGCGGTGGGCAATAGCACGAACAGGATAAGATTTACAATTCTCGATAACTTTTAGAAAAGCAGCCTCATGGTCTGAAAAATCAGAGCCAACTTCTCCAATATTTTGAAATTTTCCTGATTGAACAATACTTAAGCCTTGCAAAGAAAAAAGCTTGTATTTAACACTGGAGGAACCGGCATTGATAACAAGAAGACATTCACATTCATCGGAAATATTCCTATCCCGCCACATTATTTAAAAGCTCCGCGCGTACGAGCCGCCGCAACTTTTACAGCTAAAGCACAAGACATCAATCTGGTTTCAATGCTATCTGCTCTGGAGGTAAGAATAATAGGAACTCGAGCGCCCAAAATAATTCCTGCCGCTTTTGCATTTCCTAAAAAAGTCAACTGTTTGGCCAAAATATTACATGACTCAAGATTGGGAGGGATTAGAATATCAGGGTCTCCGGCAACTTCAGAAACGATCCCCTTGGACTTTGCCGCTTCAACGCTAATCGCATTGTCAAAAGCCAATGGCCCATCAATAATTCCATCAAGAATTTGACCACGCTCTGCCATTTTGCACAAACACGCGGCATCAATTGTCGCCTGCATCTTACCATTTACTGTCTCGACTGCTGCGAGCAAAGCAACTTTAGGCTTTTGATTACCACCAAACAAAGCTCTCCAAAAGTAAATTGCATTTTGACAAATATCAGCTTTGATATCCAGGTCAGGGGAAATATTGACGGCGGCATCCGTAATCACAAGAGGTTTATGATAGGTAGGAATATCCATCAAATACGCATGAGATAGTCTGCGCTCCGTCATCAGGGAGCGTGTAACAATCACGGCATGCAAGATTTCATCAGAGTGCAAACCACCCTTCATTAATGCATTGACCTCTCCTGAGGCAGCCATTTTTGCTGAAACTTGTGCAGCCTCATGACTGTGCTCAGTAGACACAATTTGAAAAGAAGAAATGTCTATTCCAGCCTCTTCAGCGGCAGACTGAATACGTGCCGCTGGCCCAACAAGAACAGGATCAATAAGCCCTCTATTCGTTGCCTCTGATACGGTCTCAATATCAACCGCACGAACAGGGTGAACAACCGCAGTCCTCAAAGCTTGATGCTCAGAACAGGACTCAATGGCTTTATCAAAACAGCCAACACATTTTTTTACCATAGATGCCCCCATAGGGAAGTATTAGTCACCCAGAATTTTGGACGCAATTTCATAGCTATTCGGAGAAAGATTTTTTTGTCCAACAATAGACACCAAAACTTCACGAATAAGCTTTTGGCGATGAGAATTAAATTGCTTCCAATCCCTTAAAGATGTCAGAAGGCGAGACGCGATCTGAGGGTTAATCGGATCAAGTATGGAAATAAAACTTCCGAATAGTTGATACCCCTGACCATCAGCAGCATGGAAAGCTACGGGATTTCTCATCGCAAATGATGCAAACAAAGAGCGCACACGATTAGGGTTCTTGATATTAAAATCAGGGTGAGAGCTTAGTAAGCGCACATCCTCAATCGTTGTAGGGCAGACAGCTCTCGCCTGAGCAGCAAACCATTTATCAATGACAAGAGGATAGTCTTTATATTGATTATAAAAATGCTCCAGAACATCCTGACGGTCTGGACTTTGCGTATCTATCAGAGCATTCACAGCCATCATACGATCTGTCATATTATTGGCTGTAAAATAATGACTTCTAGCCAAGGAGCAAGCCTGCTTATCGCCCTTACAAGTCAATAGTGATAAGACAACAGATTTTAGACTACGCTCTGCCATAGATTGAGCATCCGGACAGTAATCCTTGATAACATTTAAGCGATAATACAATTCTTCAAGCAAATCTTTGCAACTATCCAATATATCATAGCGAATACGCATCTCGACCAAATGAATGTGATCCGGCTCTATAATAGATCGTTCCTGAGAAATAATCGAAAAATCAGGCAGAGCCAACATGCGGGCAATTAAAGCCATATCATGTTGCCCCTCCAAAGCCTGTCGCAATAGCATGGTCACAGTATCCAGATAGGCACGATCAGTAACGGCCATATGCCCAGCCTCAACTGAATCAATCATGCGATTAATCAATCGTAGGGATAAAATTTGAGAAGACTCCCAACGGTTAAAACCATCAGTATCATGAACCATCAGGAATCTTAGATCATCTTCCGACAAATCTGTGGTCAATCGAATAGGGGCAGAAAAGTTTCTTAAAATAGAAGGGGTGGGGCGAGAGGCTATATTTTCAAAAATAAAGACTTCTTCTTTTTCTTTCAAATGAAGAACCTGCGTTGGTAGAATTTCACCTCCGTTTCCACTCAAAAGACCAATAGCAACGGGAACATGCATAGGCTGTTTATTCTTTTGACCCGGAGTATCAGGAATATGCTGACTCAAAGTCAGGGTAAATCGCTTACTTTCTTCATCATAATGAGTGCGCGCTGTCACCTCTGGCGTACCGGCTTGGGAGTACCACAATTTGAACTGAGACAAATCCAGCCCCGAAACATCCTCCATGCACTGTACAAAATCATCACAAGTCACCGCATGACCATCAAAACGATTAAAATAGAGATCTGTCGCTTCTCTGTACTTTTCCGAACCCAATAAAGTGGCCTGCATACGAACAACTTCTGCACCTTTTTCGTAAACAGTAGTTGTGTAAAAATTATTAATCTCGATATATTGATCAGGGCGAACAGGGTGAGCCAAAGGCCCCCCATCCTCAGGAAATTGCATAGAACGCAAGCCCTCAACGTCATCAATACGCTGTACAGCACGAGAGTTCATATCGGCAGAAAATTCCTGATCCCGAAAAACTGTCAGGCCTTCTTTTAGGGATAACTGAAACCAATCGCGACAAGTTACACGATTTCCCGTCCAGTTGTGAAAATACTCATGACCAATAACGCTCTCAACCCGATAAAAATCCTGATCGGTTGCCGTTTCATGATGAGCCAAAACTAAAGCCGTATTAAAGATATTGAGCGAAGTATTTTCCATCGCTCCCATATTAAAATCAGAAACGGCGACAATATTAAAACGATCAAGCTCATATTCTCGCCCATAAACCTCTTCATCCCATTTCATGGATTTTTTCAAAGACTCCATAGCATGAAAACATTGGGATTGATCTCCATCACGAACATAAATCCGCAAATCGACTTTTCTTCCTGAACGAGTAATAAATTCATCTTGAATATATTCCAGTCTTCCGGCAACCAGAGCAAACAAATAGCAAGGCTTTGCAAAAGGATCATGCCAAACGGCAAAATGACGCCCCTGATCGATCTCTCCGGAATCAATCAAGTTTCCGTTTGACAAAAGGACAGGACACAAGTCCTTAGGGGCCTCAATTCTGGTAGTAAAAACCGTCATAACATCAGGGCGGTCTTGAAAATAAGTTATCCTCCGAAACCCCTGGGCTTCACATTGGGTACAGTATGTATCTCCCGACTTATACAGACCTTCAAGAGCCGTATTAGCAGCCGGATCAAATTTGGTGGTGATTTCTAGTGTGAACTGCTCAGGAACACTATCAATTTTCAAATTATGTTCACCAAGCTGGTATGTATCTGAAGTGAGACGAGTGCCATCCAGAATAACATCCAGCAACTCCATATTTTCACCATCCAAAAGCAATGATTTTGCATCTGGATTGTCCTTAACATAGGAAGCTTTGGAGGTAACGACCGCACCTTCATCTTCAATAGAGAAAAACAACTCCAAGGATAAAACCTTGAAATCAGGCTTTTTGTAATCCTTCAGAAATACTGTTTTAGGAGCTGTTTCTGTTCTCATATTCTATAAACCTCAGGTCTAGTGTTAAATTTTTCCGTGACAATACTTAAATTTCTTACCAGAAGCACATGGGCAAGGTGCGTTCCGCGGAACATTTCCATCCCAAGTGCTGGAATCATTCTGATCAAACCTCTTTCTGAATTGAACAGTGTTATTTCCTGAAGCTGGTTGTGCCGAAGATGAATCATCATCCAAAGCAGGATCATTTCTCGTAAGTCGTGCCTGTTCTTCAGCTTTGGCGCGCTGTTGCTCAATCATTTTTTTGTATGTCTGTTCATCAATATTAATCTCGATAATGCTCAACTGTTGAACAATAGAGTGCCGCAGTCGCCCCATCATCGCTTCAAACATATTGAAAGCCTCGGATTTATATTCATTCAACGGATCTCGTTGAGCAAATGCACGCAAGTTGATCCCTTGGCGCAAATGGTCAAGATGCAGCAAATGCTCTTTCCAGTTTTGATCGAGCAGGCGTAAGACAAAAGACTTTTCAATATGATTGAAAAAATCATCTCCAGCTTGAGCACGTTTCTCAGCCATTTTGCTATCCGAAGCTTCAATCACACGATCAACAATCTCTTCATCCGCAATTCCTTCTTCCTTTGCCCAATCCTCAATCGGAAGATCAAGTCCCAACATGGAATGCAGTTCATGCTTCAAGCTCTCTACATTCCATTGCTCCGCATAGGCATTAGGAGGAATCGCAACAGCAACCTGCTCACGAATAATATCATGACGCATCTCATCAACCATCTCAGTAACGGTCTGCATTTCCATGATTTCATGACGCTGTTCGTAAATAACTTTACGCTGATCATTCATGACGTTATCAAATTTCAGCAAGTTCTTACGAATTTCATAGTGATGTTGCTCGACACGACGTTGAGCTGCCTCCAAACGACGGGAGAGAAGAGGGTGAGCTAGTGCTTCCCCATCCTTGAGTCCAATTTTATCATTGGTCAGGAGAGCTTCCAGAGTGTTACCCGCAAAAATACGTAACAAATCATCTTGTGTTGACAAAAAGAAAATAGAAGCCCCAGGATCACCTTGTCGACCGGAACGACCGCGCAACTGGTTATCAATACGGCGCGATTCATGTCGCTCCGTCCCTACAACGTAAAGGCCACCAGCCTCAAGGACAATCGCCTTGTCCGCCTCTATTTCTTGTCTGATTTTCTCTTCTAGTTTTTTACGAATTTCCTCGGGTGCATCGGTAGGGATATCTTCATGACAACGCATGTCAAAATTACCGCCCAATTGAATATCCGTACCGCGTCCGGCCATATTGGTCGCAATCGTCACAGCCCCAGGACGTCCCGCCTGAGCAATAATACCGGCTTCCGTCTCATGATAGCGCGCATTCAAGACCTGATGAGGTATTTTTTCTTTCTTGAGCCGTGCAGAAAGCATTTCTGACTTATCGATAGAAACCGTTCCAACCAGCACAGGCTGCTTTCTCTCATGACATTCTTTAATCAAACTGATAATTGCGACCTCTTTGTCTGCAATAGATTTGTAAATCTTGTCATTGTGGTCGATCCGAGCCACAGGAACATTGGTCGGAACTTCAACCACTCCGAGATTATAGATATCCATAAATTCCGAAGCTTCCGTCAAAGCCGTTCCTGTCATGCCAGCCAGTTTGGGATACAAACGGAAATAGTTCTGGAAGGTAATAGACGCCAACGTCTGATTTTCATTCTGGATGTCAACATGCTCTTTCGCTTCCAAAGCCTGATGAAGTCCTTCGGAGTAACGACGACCATCCATCATACGCCCTGTAAACTCGTCTATAATGACAACCTTGCCATCCTTGACGATGTAATCTGTATCGCGAG
This sequence comes from Alphaproteobacteria bacterium, assembly GCA_020442425.1. GTDB lineage: Bacteria > Pseudomonadota > Alphaproteobacteria > Micavibrionales > Micavibrionaceae > UBA1573. Next base: position 29,753 of record JAGRKB010000019.1, read on the forward strand.
CAAATAATTTGTGAGCTCTCAAGGCCTGATTGACATGATGAACCAGAGAAATATTCTGCGCATCATACAAGCCGCCGCTTTCCAGCAAACCATGTTCTGTTAGCAAAGCTTCGATATGCTCGACACCGCTTTCAGTAAAAGTCACCGTCTTGGCTTTTTCGTCCTTCTCGTAATCACTTTCCGTTAGGGATGGGATCAATTTATCAACGGCTACATATAATTCTGCAGCACTCTCTGCTGGGCCTGAAATAATAAGAGGAGTCCGGGCTTCATCAATAAGAATAGAGTCAACCTCATCAACAATCGCAAAGTTGAATGGACGCTGAGCCATATCATCCAAACGATACTTCATATTATCGCGCAAATAATCAAATCCGAATTCGTTATTCGTACCGTATGTAACATCTGCAGCATAAGCGGCCTTACGTTCGTGATCCGGCATATTAGCGACAATACATCCGACACTCAGACCCAACCAGTTATAAAGCTCTCCCATCCATTCGGAGTCACGTTTGGCCAAGTAATCATTAACAGTGACAACATGTACACCTTGACCACTTAGCGCATTCAGATAAACAGGCAAAGTAGCCATCAGAGTTTTACCTTCACCTGTGCGCATCTCTGCAATTTTACCCTGATGAAGAACAACGCCGCCAATTAACTGCACATCAAAATGACGCATTCCAAAAACACGTTTGGACGCTTCACGAACAACAGCAAAAGCATCATGTAACAGAGTGTCCAGCTTCGCACCGTTTGCAAGTTTTTCTCTAAATTCAAGAGTCTTGCCCTTCAGCTCTTCATCGCTCAGGACTTGGTATTGAGACTCTAAATCATTAATTGCCGCAACGTGAGGGCGTATATTTTTAATAATTCTATCATTGCTAGAACCAAAGAGTTTGGTCGCTATATTTAGTAACATAATGAATCAATTCCTTTTTATATCGCAAACATATAAGCATCTCAGGCGGCAACGTCAATTACAGTGCTTAGCTTAGGCTTGATTATCCCGCGAATAAATGTATTTCAGCCCATCTTATCACTTGCATGAGGGTAGGAGATATGCACAAATACGCCGCATGAAGAGCCTGAGCATTCAGGCATTTTCCTTAATATTACACAAGCCAAACGAGGTAAGAATGAATAAGACATTTCTAGGTCTGGCAATAGCCATAATCGTGGCAGCTGGCGCAGGCTACGGAGTATACAGCATGATGAGCAGTTCGGCTTCCCCTGAAGCCCAGACATCAGCAGAGGTCGCTTCCGCAGAACAAAATCAAAATGATACTCAAAAGAACTCTGACGCAAATGCTAGTGAAGCCGCTTCAACAGAACCAGCCGCAGCGCCTGCAAACCAAGACAATCCGGTTGTAGCCATCGTAAACGGTGAAAACATCACACGATCTACCGTTATAGACTTCATGGGATCACTCCCGCCTCAAATGCAAAAACTTCCACCTGAGACTATTTTCCCTATGATTCAAGAGCAAGTAGTTAATGCAGAAATTGTAGACCAGAAAGCTGAAAAAGCAGGTATTGCAAATACTCCGGAAGTAGAAGAGCAGTTGGCAAAAGCCAAAGTACAAATTATTCGTGCCGTTTTTGCTGAAAAAGAGATCGAAGCCAATTATAAGGAAGCCGATACAAAAGCTGCCTACGACAAAATGGTTGCAGAAATGCCAAAAGTCGAAGAAGTTAAAGCCTCCCATATTTTGGTGGATGAAGAAGCCAAGGCTAAAGAAATCATCGCAAAGCTTAATGAAGGCGAAGATTTTTCCGAACTGGCAAAAGAATACTCTAAAGACAAATCTAACGCGGGCAACGGCGGAGACCTAGGCTACTTTGCTCAAGGCGACATGGTTAAAGAATTTGGAGACGCCGCATTCGCCTTGAAAAAGGACGAATATACAAAAGCTCCGGTTAAAACCCAATTCGGATACCACGTCATCTTGCAACAAGACAAAAGAGACCGTCCGGCTCCTGCTTATGATGACGTAAAACAGGAATTGGAATCCAAAGTGAAGCGTGAACTCCTTACCAAAATGATGGGAGAGTGGCGCGATTCCTCAAAAGTGGAATTGCTTGACTTCAACGGAAAACCATATCCGGAAAAAGAAACCAAAACCAACTAATATTCGGTCAAACAATATTGATATCAATTCCCCCGCTACTATAATGGTGGGGGAATTTTTATTGAAAAAAAGAAAGTTAATTGAATGTCATACAAAATGAGCTGTGCAGAAGCACTCGCAGCGCCACCTCCGGACATGCCAACAAAAAAAATATTGTTAGTTGCAGCTGCCGCACTTATAGACAGAAAAAAAAGAATTCTCGTGGCGCAAAGACCGGAAGGAAAGCCAATGGCTGGACTTTGGGAGTTCCCCGGTGGAAAAATTGAACAGGGAGAAGTTCCTGAATACGCCCTTATGAGAGAATTGCGCGAAGAACTGGGAATAGAAACACGCCCATGCGGAATGTTTCCCGTTGGATTTGCCTCACACAATTACCCTGACTTTCACCTGATTATGCCACTCTATGCCATAAGAGTTTGGAAAGAAGAGCCGGTAGCAAAAGAAGGACAAATGCTGCAATGGCTACCGGTTCAAGACTTATATTCATTGCCCATGCCTGATGCGGATAAACCTCTCATCTCTCAACTGGAAGCAAATATCTAAACAGTCTATAATAATAACCATGTATCGCACGATTTACGATCTAAAGGACTTTTATAACTCACCAAGCGGAGAGCTGGTGAAAAAAGTCCTGCAATCGCAAATCAAACAATGGTGGCCATCAGCAAAAAACTTAAGACTGGTAGGAATAGGGTTTACTCAACCATACCTATCCTCATACCTTAATGAAGCAGAAAGAGTAATTTCAATTTCTCCTGCAGGACAGGGCATATACCCATGGCCAACGGCAGATCATAATCTTAACGCCTTAGCCGAAGAGTCTGAACTTCCATTGGAAACAAATTCTGTGGACAGGGTTTTGCTAATACATTCTCTGGAAAATGCTGAACTTTTAAAATCAAATTTGCAAGAAATATGGCGCGTCCTGAAAAGCAACGGGCGTTTGATCGTAATCACACCAAACAGGCGAGGTCTATGGGCGCGTGCAGAATGGTCTCCCTTCGGACAAGGAACCCCATATTCCAGAGATCAGCTACGCTACTATCTACGCGAAAATTTATTCGTTTATGAAAGATCAACATGTACGCTCTACACGCCACCATTTCGCTGGAGTGTCCTTCAAAAATTCTGTGATAGCATGGAAAAAATACTTCCCTGGATTCTCCCCGGAATGGGGGGAGTTCACATCGTTGAAGCCAGCAAACAAATATATTCCGGTCTTCCATCATCTGCAGAATCAAGAGTTATCGTCAGAGGGCGTCAATCCATGCTTCCGGAGCCGGTACCCGATATGAGAATACCCCACAAAAAATAAATCAAAAAAAGGACAAGCAATGTACCAATCCATACCTCTCGACAAAATTCGTCAAAAAATTGATAGCCTCGACGATCAAATTCATGACCTCCTATTGGAGCGAGCAGATTTGGTGATGGCCATTTCCGAGGAAAAGAAAAAAGCAGGAATCCAGATTGTTCAGCCTGCAAGAGAAGCAAGAATGATCCGTCGACTAATGGAAAGACATCGTGGACCACTCCCTGAAGAAACAATTGTCCGCATATGGCGCGAGCTTGTCAGCTCAGTTTCTCTATTACAAACGGGATTGAGCGTTGTCGTTTATGTGCCGGAAGATATTCCGGAATACTGGGACATGGCGCGCGATTACTTCGGTTCTGTTTTGCCTATGCAGCGCGCAGATAAACAAATACATGCCCTCAATATGGTACGGGAGGGAAAGCTAACCTTTGCAGTTCTTCCATATCCCGAAATATCGGAAGCAAATGACGATAGTTGGTGGCACACAGTTATTGATGCAGTAATACAAGGAGAAGAACTCTCCATCATCCAACGCCTCCCATTCGGATACAAAGAAAACTTCAACTTCGAGCAACACCCTACATTAGTCATTTCCAAATCAAAGTTTGGGCCATCCGATGATGATATCTCATTGATTGGCATCAAGATGAATGAAGATACTTCTCGCAGCAAACTGATGGAACAAATTGAAAAAGCTGGCTTTACAGATAGCTATCTTTTCGGATCATCAAAATATTTTATGTTCACAACACATGGCTATGTCTTGAATGATCACGAAAAACTATCAAAGCTCAAAGAAATGATATCTGATAATGGAGATGTTACCTCAATCG
>JAGRKB010000088.1 GCA_020442425.1 Alphaproteobacteria bacterium
TGTCAACCATCAACATGACAACCATTGCTAACGGTTCTGCAGTTGATACTCAGGCAAACGCTATCACCGCAAACGGTACTTTGGATACGGCAATTGATACAGTCTCTACCGGTCGTGCAACGATTGGTGCTCTGTTGTCCCGTTTCGAGTATCGTGGAGATGTGATTGACAGTTCTGTGGAGAACCTTCAAGCCGCGACCTCTGTTATCATGGATGTGGATATCGCAGCCGAACAATCAAACTTGGTCAGTAAACAGGTTCTGACGGAAGCCTCTATTGCCGCTCTGGCACAGGCGAACCAGATGAAGTCCTCATTGCTGTCTCTCGTGAGATAATAGGCTAAACATTATATAGATCTCCAGAAGACAAATAATTCATAAAGCAGGGGGATTGGCATAAAAATTGCTTATCCCCCTCTTTGTATAAAGAACAAAGATAGCGGGAATAGTTGGGTAAAAGGTTAGGAGAGAGTTATGGCAAACGGCATAACAACATTAGGAAACAGAACATTCCTTTTCGGAGGAAGCTCAGGAATTGATACATCGGCATTGATTGAAGCCGCCTATAATCAGCGTAAAGCAGAAGCAGATAAGATCGACATCAAGGTCACAGAAAACACGGCAAGAATGTCGGCTCTAAGCTCTTTGCAGGATTTAGGCTCTGCGGTTCAAACGGCCCTAAGCGGCCTGAAGAAAAATTACAGCGTTCTGTCCTCGGATTCATCCTTTGACGCCAGAGCAGGAACTCTTTCTTCCAGTAGCTCAACCAGCCCAACCAGCTTGTTGACCGTAGCCATTGAGCCGGGAACCCCACTAGGGAGCTATGAAATTGAAGTTACTCAAAAAGCGCAAGCCCATCGTGTGGGCGGAAACTCCACAACAACTGATAAAGATTTAGATTTAGGCTTCGCAGGAACATTTGATATCGGTGTGACAGGCGGAACCACAGCCCCAATTTCTATTACAGCTGATATGTCACTAAGTGAAATTGCAGCGGCTATCAATCTTGAAACAGCGACAACAGGAGTAACCGCCTCCGTTCTTAAAACCTCCGAAAGTGGATATCAGCTTATCCTGTCCGGAGTAGACACCAACAAGCAAATTGAAGTGACCAATGTTACGGGAGATGACGTATTGTTGAACCTCGGCGTCACGGATGGTGTGGGCGGTTTTCCGAATGTTTTGCAGGTAGCTCAGGGAGCGGAAATCGTTCTGGACAACATTACGATCACAAGGGATGACAATGACTTCTCGGATTTGATTGACGGAATTAGTTTGAACGTCCTGAATGCCGAGCCTGGAACGCTCATTCAGCTTCAAGTTACACATGATACAAGCGCCATTAAAGATGACATCCTTGATTTTGTAGATGCATATAATGAACTTAGAGAGTTTATCGTTTCCCAGCAACAAGTCAGCGATGGAGAAGTTGCGGAAGAGGCAATTCTTTTTGGTGACACGCTTTTGAAATCTATGACGACGACTCTTCAAGGTCTAATTTCCACATCCTACGGTGCAGGTGGTGGGGCTTTGGAGACTTTTCCAGAAATTGGAATTTCGGTTGGCAGTGATGGAATTCTCACGGTTGATGAAAATGTTCTCGATGATGCCCTGCTGAATAAATTTGATGAAGTGCGCTCTATTTTTGAGGCAACCAACACAGTTGATAACAATGAGTTCCGAATTGTAGCCAACACATCGACAACTCAAAACTTTACCTTTGCTATGGATATTACATACTCGGGTGGGGCAATAACGAATGTCTCTGTCGGTGGTGATAATACATTATTTGATATCACTGGAACTTTGATCAAAGGGAAGGCGGGTACAGTCTACGAAGGCCTGTCCTTTGCCTACGTAGGAACAACCAACGCAACTGTAAATATTGATATTTCTCAAGGATTTGCGGATATGTTCACCAATGCGATGGAGGGCTACACAAGCGTAACAACCGGTATTATACAAACCGAAAAACTATCTTTAGAAGACCAAAACAATAATCTGGAAGCGCGATCTGAGCGGGTTATTGAACGAGCAGAAGATTTTAGAGACAGATTAATCGAAAAATATGCTAAGTTTGAAGCTCAGGTATCTGCCGCGCAGACCATTCTGGCCCAAATTCAAGCAATCTTGAATATAAACAATAAGGATAACTAGAACAGAAAAAGGCGAATGAAACAAATATGGTGAACAATCCCTATCAACGTGCATCGCAGGCATACCAGAAAAAAAGCGATGATAATCTGACCCCGCTTCAGATTGTGGTCGAGATGTATAAGGGTATGCTAAGGAATGTGAAATTATCGAAGCAATTCTGGAAAGAAGGCAACTACGAGCTGATGAGCCAGTATATCATCAAAACTTTTGATATTCTGGAGGCTCTGCAGTCTAATCTGGACATGGAGAATGGCGGGGAGGACGCGCAGTTCTTGCACCGTTTCTATAGTGTCTTGTTCTCGGCTCTGTCTCAAGCCTCTTCCAAGCCAAATCCTAGTGAATATTTCGATGAAATCATCGTTTATATTCAGCAAGTCCATGACCGCTGGTATAAAATGGCATACGGTGATTTGCCAATTCCCGAAGATGAAGCTACTCCTCCACAGACAGAGCAGTAAAACACTTAAAAACATAAGGGGCTGTACCAGATAATCAG
>JAGRKB010000089.1 GCA_020442425.1 Alphaproteobacteria bacterium
AACCACCAAACTCTTGGGGGCTTGGTGTCTTGGTGGTTAAAAAACAAACGAAACACGGAGGAACAGAGAAGCGGAGAAAAAAAGAAACTTCGTCTCTTCGTTCCTTCGCGTAAAACTTAAAAAAAGCCCCTGTCGTCATTGCAACCCCGTGCTTGACACGGGGTCTTTGACTCATCTTCCACCAGCCAAAGCATCCCGTGCGGGGTTACGTTTCCAAGTAACCATAAAGCCTCACGCAGAAGATGCAAAGTTAACGCAGAGGCATCAGAGGGAACAGTTTCTCCGCGTTCTCTGTGTGAAGAGATACTATTAGGGAAGACAAAGTATTTTTGAGCTTAACTATAATATATCAGCACATCGTTGAACTATATAGTCATTCGTCTTAAGAACAGGACACATCTGCGAATGAAGCCCTTTTTTCAAAACACTAATGTGCAATTTCCACCATAGACAGGAATTTCTGTAAGCGTTCTGTCTTCGGGGAAACAAGGATATCAGGGCTTCCGGCTTCGGCCACAACGCCATCACTCATAAAAATGACCTGATCCGCCGCCTTCTTGGCAAAAGAAATATGGTGCGTAATCAAAAACGTACCGATGTTCCGGTCTTTGAGTTGGGTGAGCTTGGTCAGGATTTTGGCGGTTTGCTCGATATCCAGAGCCGATGTAATCTCATCCAAAAACAGATATTTCGGATTTAGGATCAGCGCGCGAGCGAGAGCAACGCGCTGCCGCTGTCCGATTGACGCCTCGTTCGGGTAACTGTCAATAAAGTGACCCATTTCAAAAAAGTTGATAAGCCCCTCGATATCGGCTTCGGCTTTCGGGTTACTGTTCCGCGCGGGAAGAAGAATGTTTTCTCTCAGCGTCAAATGCGGCCATAAGAACAAAGACTGAAAAACAGTGGTTACATCAGGCCAAGGCTGGTTTTCACGAGTGATAGGGGGCGAACACTTCCCCTGCTCAAAATGATATTCGGTGCCATCAACATTCACGGACCCCTGATCTGCATAATCCAGCAGAGCAAGCGCGCGGAGCAGAGTGGTTTTACCTGTTCCCGACGGACCAATCACACACGTAATTGTCCCGGGAGCAATATCCAGATCAACTCCGTTCAGAATGTTCTTGTCACCAAATGACTTATGAATGTTACGCGCAGAAAGCATTACTTTTGTGCCTCATATGGTTTATTAGGCCGCAAATAAGATTTTCCCGGATCATATTCATGTTTTCTCAAAATACGGTCCAGATCACCGGAATAAAACAGTTCCTCTATTGATTGATTAAGAAAGTGAAGCAAATCTGCATCCTCGAGACGAACTGCCATTTTAAAAGATTGAATCTTTACAGGTGTGTCCATGGCAATGAATTTAAAATTCTTACCATTGCTTTCTTCATAAATGGATAAGCCGCTTGGGTCTGTCAGAATAACATCAGCTTTTTTGGCAATAAGGGTCTGATAATATTCTCCACCACTAGCTGTAGGTGGCAATGCATAAATTTTTGCTCTAGGAAAAACCGAATTAACAATTTTTTTTGTAGAATTACCTTCTTGACTAACAAACGTAAATTCAGGGGAGTTAAGGGTTTCAAGAGTGGCCCCATCAAAGCGTGGGTCATCTTTAGCAACCAGCGGATACATTCCAGAAAAATACATAGAATCCGTAAACGCAACAGCTTTCATCATGGCAAGATCAGCCCACATAGGGGTACAGGCAACATCAAAACGATCTTGTTGAATCTCGGGTATCCAGTTTGCCCAAGTGGCCTCGGTAGTCCACTCAACTTTCAGTCCCGCGCGCTCCGCCAATAAATTCATGTAATCATAGGTAATACCTGAAAGCTCGCCTGTGTTGGCATCACGATCCATAATTGGAGGGAAAACATAGTAACCGCAACGGATAACGCCCGTTCGAGAAATACGTTCAAAAGTCGTTTCTTTGCTTTCTGCAAGAGCTTGAAAGGGTAATAAAGACAATACAAAAATCATAATAATTTTTTTCATTTTTTTCTCCAAAATTATTGAGCCGGATTTACTACACGCATAAATATTTCACCAGGTTTGGATTCCCATTTGCGCAAAAGATGGTCCATCGTTCCGTCATAAATGAGTTCCAGAATTGCGTTGTCCAGATAGTCCTTTAAAATCAGTTCATCCCGATTTACAGCCAATGTAAAGGACTGATATTTTAAAGGTTTATCTTTTGCGACCAGTCGGATTTTATTTTCATTGGTCTTGCCAAACTCCACTTCACCATTGGCATCGGTCAAAAAGACATCGGCTTTACCAGTCAAAACCTCCAATGCAAAATTTGAAATATCCCCATCAGGAGGTAAGAGCTTTAAATTGGCCTTCGGAAAATAGGATTTAATTATAGGGATCGCGGCTTCACCATCTTGCGCGGCAAAGGTAATATCCTCACTGTTAAAGACTGAAAGATCATCAGTTTTAAACCGCGGGTCATCCGCACGCACAGCAGGAGATAGTCCTGCAAAAAACATAGGCACAGAAAACGCAACGGCTCTGGCTTGAGTGATTTCCGGCCAATTTGGGGTGCAGGATACATCAAATCTCCCTGTCTTTATTCCGGGAATCCAGTTAGAGAAATTGGTTTCCTCGGCCCATTCGATTTTAAGGTCTGCCCGCGCGGCAATCTCGTTCATCATATCAATGGTAAAGCCCGACAACTCTCCGGTATTCGGATCACGGTAAGTCGCGGGAGGAAACACGTAATACCCGCAACGAATAACCCCCGTCCGCATAATGCGATCAAATGCGGATTCTTTTCCCTCAGCAAAGGCAGGAAGAGAAGACAGAACAATAAAAAGGGAAAGAATAAGTTTTTTCATATTTTAGTTCCAATTATTTTTCGGCCGGATTAGAAACGCGCAAATAAGTTTCTCCGGGTACAAATTCCCAAGTTCGAAGAATTGAATCAATTTCTCTAGTATTATTCATTTCATCTATTCCAAGGTTAAGAAAATTTAATAAATCTTGTTCTCCACGCGAAACAACTAGCGGAAACTGTTGAAGTGAGACATGAGAGTTCTTATCAAGTAATCGAAGTTTATTTTCGGGGTTGTTTTTATTCCATTGTTGAATAGCATTGATGTCAGCAATTACAGCGTCTGCTTTTTTTGATATTATTGATTGAAAATAGTCTGCACCATCTGCTCCAGCTGCCAATATATGTAGTTTAGCTTTTGGAACTACGTTTCTTGTAGTATTTAAAGTCATATTTCCCTCTTGCACGACGAAGGTGTAATTTTCATTATTGAGATCTGATAGCTTTGTGTTAGACGAAAATCTATTGTCGTTTTCCTGTACAACAACATACTTAGCAGAGTAAAAAAGTGAATTTGTGAAGGCCACAGCTTTTGCCTGAGGTAAATCTGGCCACATCGGGGTGCATACAACATCAAATCGTTTAGTTTGCATGGCAGGTACCCAATTTCCAAACGTAACTTCTTCTGCCCATTCTATTTTTATGTCTGATTTTTTTCCTAATCTATTCAATATTTCAAAAGATATACCGGAAAGCTCCCCTGTGTTGGCATCGCGATTCATGATTGGAGGAAACACATAGTATCCGCAACGGATGACACCAGTGCGCATAATGCGATCAAAAGCAGACTCTTTTCCCTCTGCATAGGCAGGGAAAGAAAGAAGGATTATAAAAAGGGAAAGAATAAAATGTTTCATGATTTACTCCGTCACATATTGGGTTGTAGGCCGCATAAACGAACCGGGCCAATCTTTTTCATACTTTGACATGATACGGTTATAAGTACTTGAGTTTAGCAATTCGGTCAATCCGGCATTCAGGAAATTCTGTAACTCTGTTTCGTGGACATCTACAGCAATAACATTCCCGTAAACCCGCAATGGAGAAGTCAGCTTTAAAAGTTTTAACTTACCTTTTCCGTTCGCTTTCTCATATCCTTGAATCATGACACGGGGGAAGACCACTAAATCTGTTTTCCCCGATATCACATTCATCAAATTATCAGCAGGGGTTCCAAGGGGAGGCAAGGGAATTCCTTTCACATTTGGAAGCTCGGTGAGCTTGATGGTTTCCAAGACATCACCCTCACTATAAGACATCGAAAAAATATCTTTGTTCAAATCGGAAACTGTAAAAGTATCTTGACCCAGAAAACGCTCATCATCAGCCCGAACGATAACGTCAAAACTCCAATATGACATGGGAACACTGTATGCCAAATCTTTTGCTCGCGCGGCATCATTTGCCATACCCGCACAAAAAGCATCCACTTTCCCGGATTGTAGCGCCTGAGAAATTTGTCCCCAATCAACTTCAGACACCCATTCAACTTTGACCTTTGAAAACCGAGCCATTTCTTCAATCAACTCGACAAATAGGCCTTTCATCTCTCCCGACACAGGGTCTTTAATAACCCCCGGTTCCCAAGATCCATATCCACATCTTAAAACACCCGTGTTCTTTACACGATCAAAGGTAGATTCTTTTCCTTCGGCAAAAGCTGGGAAAGAAAGAAGGATTATAAAAAGGGAAATGATAAGTTTCATATGAAAGGCCCTAATCTTGTTGTTTTTGATATGGGGGAAGAACTCGCAATGCCTCATCCTCAGAAACATTATATTTTTTTAGTATTTGCTCAATAACGCCATCATTGAGTAGTTGTCGTGTTGCTATATCAAGCATGTGTCTGAAACGGTCTTCTCCGGCAGGCACAGTCATATTATTCTCGGTTATTCTTAAAGGCTTATCAGAGATTTTTTTAATTGCACCAGTATGCTCTCTCATGTATGCAATGGCTTCCATTGAATCAATTGCAATCAAGTCGGCTTTTTTATATCGGACTTGATCTAATAGCTCGGACATAGGGTTGCTTGGAGGGACTGCTATTTCGCTTGCCAATGGAAATCTCTGACGTTTGATTTGCTCGCTTGTCTCTCCATCCATAACAGAAAAACGTATATCAGGATTGTTTGCCTGATTTATATCTGAATTAAAGCGGGTTTCATCTGCACGTCCATATAAGAAAACAGGTGTAAAAAAGATAGGAGTTGTATAATCAACAAACTTTCCTCTAAATGCATTTGGCCATCCCCCAGAGCATTCCAAATCGAATTTTCCTGCATTTAAATCTTCTAGATAGGTCGCTAGATTGACTTCAACAGCCCATTCTATTTTTAAGTTTAGAAGTTTTCCAAGCTCTTCAACATAATCATAAAAAATTCCGGAGAATTCTCCTGTGTTGGGATCTCGTATTAAAGCAGGAGCCCATAACCCGTAGCCGCACCGGATAGTCCCGCTTTCCATGACACGGTCAAAAGTAGATTGTTTATCCGCAGCGAACGCAGGAAAAGAAAGTAGGATTATAAAAAGGGAAAAGATAAAATGTTTCATAATGATCACTTCTTATAAGGAGTGGCAGGAAGATATACTGAATCGGCAGGAAGATTATATTTCTTTAAAATATTTTCTGTAACGCCTGTATTCTGTAGGGCGGAGACTGCACCGTCCAGCATCTTCAATAGCTCCGTTTCACCTTTTTTAACAGAAAAGCTAATCGGGTAAACCGCAACAGGGTGATCAGGATCAACAATCTTCATTTTGGACTGATTGTTGGAATTGTAAGCATCGACAATGCCTGGATCAATAATTGATACGTCAGCTTTTTTTGTGGAGACATTAATCATCAATTCCGAGCCAGCGGCAGTAGCTGGTAAGGTGGTAACTTGTGCATTCGGGAACCTTTTGGCTACGAGCTCGACGCTGAGATCACCATCAATCCCGACAAATTGAATATTGTCCTGATTTAAATCATCAAGACTTTTAAAGCGATTGTCATCTTCCCGGACATAAGCAAAAACCGGAGCGAACATGTACGGCGTTCCAAAATCAACAAATTTTAGACTTGAAAATACATAGTATGAATCTATGCAGAACGTATCATAAATGCCTTTTTTAAGTTCTTCGACTTGCATGCCAATAGCAGACATCTGTACGAACTCTATTTTGAGACCCAAGAGATCACCTGCGGCTCTGGCATATTCAGCGTTTAAACCTGTAACGTCTCCGGTATTTGCATCAACATCAAAGTACGGTGGCCAAGGATAATACCCGCATTTAATGACGCCTGTCCGCATAACTCTGTCGTAAGCGGATTCAGTATCTGCTGCCAACGCAGGAAAAGAAAGCAGCATCAAAAGCATAAATGTAAAAATTTTATTCATTTTAATCTCCCCGAAAACTTCTATTGTTCAGACATGTTTCGTGTAAACCGATGACGCAACCAAAACGCAAAACCATTAATCGGCAAACACACCGCCAGAAAGAACACGCCAAGCGCGGTATAAATTTCGACAGGTTTATAAATCTGGGCATTGATCCTTTGCGCAACACGGAACAATTCTTCAACTGAAATCAGACTGGTGAACAGCGTCGTATGAAGCATCGCAACTTGTAAAAAAATCAAAGACGGCAAGACAGAACGTAAAATCAAAGGAATCTGGATTTTAAACGCAGTCTGGCGTCTGGAAAGACCTGTCACGCGAGCCGCTGTCAAATATTGCTGCGGAAAGTCTATCAACGCCCCGCGAATAATATCCGCTACGCCGAAAATATTGACGATAGTAAGGGTAAATGCTCCCGTATAAAACGGATCAATCACAACATCAAACATGGCTTGTGCAGGGTAATGAAGCCAAAACAGGAAAACGAGCAGGGGAATACCGCCCAATAGGAAAGAAACAATCCGTGACGGCCATCCAATTATGTTACGAAAGCGCCAGCCCGCAAATCCGAGCGCAGTGCCCAATGCAATGCCGAGTATCCAAATAATGGCACACAGCTCCAACGTTACCCCCAACCCGTTTAAAAAGGCCGGATAGTATTTAATTAAGGGGCTGACACCTGACTTT
>JAGRKB010000020.1 GCA_020442425.1 Alphaproteobacteria bacterium
TAGCCATAGAACCACGGGTTTACCCATGGGTATCTATTTGACTATAAATAGATAAAATTTTATCTATTATTCATAATATATTGACCGGATTCAGGTATTTTAGGCCATGGAATAGGCCCTTTTGGGGGGAGAGTCTTTTTTTTTTGGGGGGGGACGTTGCCTAATTATCTTGTCACTCATTTTAATCCGGATCAGCCAGGTGTAGCTCATATCCAGCCTATGGTTTTTACGTCTCTTGAGGCTGTTGCAGAATATAGCAAAGAATTAGATAGGAATAACGCCGCCCTTGATCGAGAGAATTATGCCAATAAAGAAATTGGAATGCCCAAAAGCAATAAAGGTAAGTTGGTTATGGATGTCCGGGAAACGGATTATTCACCCGAAAAAGATGGTCAGAAACTAAAAAAACTCGATGATATTCGTATGGCAAGGCAAGGCTCTGTTAGTCTAAGTTCTTCAGCTAGATCAAAATTTGATATGTTAAGGCAGGCAGGTGGTATTGCAGGAAGGGTAGCTCTTGGAGCGGCAGGAGCGTTAGCTGCCGGGGTTACGGCTGCCGCTGAACCTGATGCTACTTTGGATTCTGTGCTTCATGAGACATTGAGTGCGGCCAATGAGGGAATCATTTCAGGATATAACCAGTATCAAAGCGGTAATTTATGTCAGGCCTTTGGTGAGACTGTAGGGGCTGTTGCCGAGGGGGCTGCTGTTGCTGCAACACTAGGGACAGCCACAGCTGTTGCTGTTGGAGCTTCCTGGAGTGGTGTCGGCATTGCTGCCGGAGTTGCAATTGCCGGTTCTGCGGCTGTGACTAGTGAAGCGGCCGGAAAATTGGGGCAGCAGGCTGGTGAAGCTGCTTGCAATGTGGTTTCATCGTCTGTAGCTGCGTTTCGGGAGAATGTAGAGTCGGTGGTCGGTAAAAATCTATCAGGCGCAATGGAGGCCGTTCAGAGCGTGGGGCAGCGTTTTACCTCCCAATTCGGGATTGGGTCTTGAATTTGCAATTCTTTTTGATTTGGTGTTAGTGTACGCTTCGTTATTCAATTGGTTATGAAATATCTGAGTATGACCCACTTTTTCAATCCTTCCCGTCCGTTTAAAATTCGCCTTATGATAGCCTTTTTGGAGGCCTCTACACAAGATGTAAACACCCGAGCTTTGTATCTGGCTGTGGCCCAAAACGGGAAGCCCAATGTTCCTCTGGAACATGGTTCGTTTTCTGTGCCTGAAAAGGCTTTTCGCATCCAGCTGATAGCTTTTATCCAGCAGCTCAAGGCTTTTGCAGAGTATGCCCGAAGAGGGGGGCAAACTCCTGCTAAAGGTCGGTCTTATCAATTTCCTCTGCCCGCGTATCGTGAAGAGGATGTCCTGTTCTCGGAAATCCGGAATGATACAGCCCGATTAATTCATAGAATCAGGAATGATCATAAATTTTGCCGTACGTTAATGTACGCTTATGCCAAAGTGGCTTTGGAAAAAATTGAAGGTCCAAAGAATAGGTTGGCTCAGGTTGTTGAGTTTCCTTCCCATTTGGAACGACGGGCCAAATGATGTGTTTGATTGAGCCTGAAACCTATAGTCTTTTCAATTAATTCTGTCACATCGTTACTGCGCTCCTCTCCTAGGTCCACTAGGCGTCGTCTCTTGTTTCTTGTGATAAAGTTAATTGGTTTGACTATAAAATCCGTCCTTTTCCGACATTTTTCTCTGGTCAAAACTAATAAAATCGTTTAGAAAAGCCGTCTATTTACACGATCACAGGGGTATAGCTCAGTTGGTAGAGCATCGGTCTCCAAAACCGAGGGTCGTGGGTTCAAGTCCTACTGCCCCTGCCAGTTTCCGAAGATATAGTTTCGCACTTTGTGAGTTGTTGGCACGTCGCCCGTTTATGGGTTTTGTTAAATTGGGATGTGATAGATGATTGAACCTTATCGAATTGCGATTGCACAATATCCGATTGAATTTCTCGAGGATTTTTCTGCTTACGAACAAAAAGTCAGACGATGGGTTGCTGATGCCGCCGGTCAGGGCGCTTCTCTTTTATTGTTTCCCGAATATTCCATGATGGAACTGGTTAGCGTCTTACCTGAAGAGACTCGCAAGTCTTTGGAGGGTACTGTACATGCGCTCACGGCCTATTGGGATCAGTGGGAAGCGTTGTTTATGAATTTAGCAAGAGAGTTTCAGGTTCATATCCTTGCGGGATCGTTTCCTCGTGCGCATAAAAATGTTGCCGCGTTTTATGGACCTGAGGGGAAAATCGGTGAACAGGAAAAACTAATTATGACCCGTTTTGAAAATGAAGAATGGTTTATCAAGCCAGGGTCTGGTTCTCGTGTGTTCGATACAGAGCTTGGCAGGATTGGGGTCGCGATATGTTATGATTCCGAGTTTCCTTTACTAGTGCGCCATTTGGTACAGGAAGGCGCTGACTTGATACTGGTGCCGTCTTGTACGGAGTCTTTTTCAGGCTATCACCGCGTTAAAATAGGCTGTCAGGCTCGGGCCTTGGAAAATCAGTGTTATGTGGCGCATAGTCCGACTGTCGGTGATGCTCCTTGGTCTCCGGCGACAGATATCAATATCGGAGCTGCGGCTTTGTATGGTCCCCCTGACTACGGATTTGATTTCACAGGTATTTTGGAACAAGGCGAGATGAACGTTCCCTGTTGGGTTTACGCCCAAATTGATATACAAAAAGTTATTGATGTTCGTCGCAATGGTCGAGTGTTCAATTATGCCGACTGGGATTTGCAAAAGAGAGCTTTAGGCGGACTTGTCGATTGATTGAATGATTTCAACCCATTCAGTTGTTATTTTTTCACTATTGAATTTTTCTGCGATCCATTCTTTTCCATTTTTTCCGAAGAGGTATCTTTTTTCAGGATTTGAAAGAATGGATGAGAGTTCTTTTGCAAGAGCTTCAATTCTATTTTCCCTGTTTTTCGGATCAACGAGTATTCCTGTTTTGTTATGATTTATGAGTTTGTTTGTACCTTCGCAGTCAGCAAAACCGATAACGGGGAGGCCCGTTGACATGGCTTCGGCTGTCGCGAGGCCAAAGGATTCATAGGTTGATGCAAGGACAAAGGCTTGAGCTTTCAGGTATTCACTTTGGATGTCCTTGGAAATTCCGGGAAGACTAATGCGGGATGAGAGTCTTAAATCTTTTATTTGTTGTTCCAGTTTTGGTCTTAGGTGTCCTTCGCCTATGATTCTCAGGTTCCAGTCCGGGAACTCTTCTGCGATTTGCGCGAAGGCGCTTATTAACGTCTTTTGATCTTTTTGAGGGTCAAGGCGGCCGACAGAGAGTAGGGTATTAGGAGAGCCGTTTTTTCCTGCTAGATCTGCTTTTTGTTCTGTGGTGATAACCGGATTTGCAATGGCTACCATTCTTCTTTGTAGAATTTTGGGATAGAGTTTTATGATTTCATCCGAAAGCACAGTAATTTTTTTGCACATCAGGCCTGTTAAGGTCAGAAGTGCATATTCCAGTGGTTTTGATTTATAGTGCATGGGGACGATATGTTCGCTTGCGATGACCGGAATTTGTATTCCTAATTTGGCTAAGCAGAGCGGGATAAACATGCTGTGTTGAAAAGCGATTATCAGATCAGGCTTTGTTTTTTTTATTTGAGTGCGGAGTGAGAGCATTCTGCCGAGTGTTTCTTTCGATTTTGCCGGTTTGGAAGAGTCTCCTATTCCCAGCTTTATCCATTCCAGATTATTTGGTGCCGGATAAAAACTTTCGGCATCTTTTCTATCAAAGCTCAATAGGGTGATGTCGTATCCATTTTGACTTAAAGATTCCGCGATTTGCAAGAATACACGCTCTGCGCCTCCTGCCATATCTTCCAGTCTTTTTATTGCCATCATGATTTTCATTTTTTAGCGGCCTCTAAAAGAATATTCTCCCAATTGTCACTCATATCCTTGAAGTTAAATTGTTTTGAATGCTCAAGGGCAGCGGCTCCCAATTGTCTTCGGAGTTTTGGGTTTCTCATTAAAGAGGACAGGGCCAAGGCTAAGGATTTAATATCACCGTTTCCGTTTGCGAGTAATCCGGTTTTCTTGTCTAGAATTAAATCTCCTACACCGTCACAGTCTTTATAGCCAATTGTTGGGAGGCCATGTGCCATTGCTTCTGCTAGGGAATTGGGGAATCCTTCCCAACGCGAGGGAAGGCAGAAAAGTTGGGCTTCTTCCAGATAGGGTTGGACATTGTCTGTTGGTCCAACCAGCAATATTCGATTTGAGATATTCTTATCCAGATTGTTTCTTAGCGTTTGTAGACTTGCAAGCTCTACTCCTCCACCCACAATTTTTAAGATCCAATCTGGATGGTCGGGTGCGATTTGTGCAAACGCTTTAATTAAAGCTTCATGATTTTTCTCGTAGCTTAATCGTCCGGTACACAGCAAAATCTTTTCTTGTTTACTTCCAATCGGATCAGATTGCGCGTTTGCTGGTGCGATATGATTGGGTGTCACCTTCACTTTTTCTTGAAGGCTTTTTGGGAAGGCGTATTTATATCTCTCGAATTGTACAGTAATAGCTGCCGAGAGTTTTAAGATGAGGCATGAGAGCCAAAAAGGTGGAGAGGCTTTGATATGTTTATAGCGGAACGGGGATTCGCGAATGGCACAGATCATGGGGATGCCAAGGCCAATTCCGTAAAGTTTTAGAGTTACAAATGAACCTTCTTGAAATCCTAGAACAACATCCGGCTTCAGTTCTTTTAGATAAGCTCTTACCCTTCTCATGCGTTGTAAGCGGAGTGAGAGATTGGCTTTTTTCTTGGGGTTTCCCATGGCAAGTTTAGTCCAATTGATTTTTGGATTCATGGGGTAGAAGTTTTTTGCGTCTTTGTTGGCATCCCATGTGAAGAGATGGACTTCATGGCCGCGTTCAGTGAGTTCATTCATCAAGGTTGTCGACATGCGTTCAACGCCGCCGATAACCCCGTCAAATTTTCGGCAGGCTACCAATATGCGGAGTTTCTTCTTTGTATTTTTATCCGGCATCTTTTTGCATCTTCCATTCGTGCAACAAGCGTTTTGGTGCGGCCTTAAAAAATCTTTTCACCGTCAGGATAGGATATTTTGCTGTCATCTTTACGATTTGTGCGATGGCAAGTGCTTTCTTTCCTGCAAAATGATAGTAGCGGACATTGATCCAGTCTTTGGCGTATTCGTAGCGGTTATATCGATCAAGAATGTTTTTGTATTTTGTAATGAAGGCTAGCTCTGAATCTCTTGCTATATGAGGCTTTTTGTCTGCGCCGAGAGATGCGTATTGGGTGAGGATAAAGTCTTTTGTGCCGATGATATGACCTCCGTGAAGGCCGAGGCGGACGGCGAAATCACAATCCTCATTGCGGCGAAGC
Source organism: Alphaproteobacteria bacterium (assembly GCA_020442425.1). Lineage (GTDB taxonomy): Bacteria > Pseudomonadota > Alphaproteobacteria > Micavibrionales > Micavibrionaceae > UBA1573. The sequence goes on from JAGRKB010000020.1 coordinate 5,387, forward strand.
TTCGGGTCATATAGGCCAATTGTTCGGAATGTTGATTTTCGTGTCATGAGGGCGCAGCTTGGCGTGCCTCCGCCATAAAAAACATCGGGGTCACGTTCCAGATACAGGTGGTAGCGGACGATATCATCCCCTATCGGATTTTTTTGGCGTGAACCTATGGCTGGGAAATCCACGGCATATTGATTGGGGTATTTCTTTTGCAGGCTGGCGTAACAGGCGACTAATTCTGCTTTTGTATTGCTTTCATAGTGTTCGATTGCCTCGCATTGTTTGCGAATCCTGTCAGTATGGCTTTCATCATCATCGTCAAAGATTGCGATTAGGTCTCCTTGCGCATTTTCAATCATCGTATTGAGAGCCGAGGGAAAGCCCTTGTTTTGTTCGTGAATTATCAGGCGGATTTTATCCGAATGTTTTTGTTTTTCCCTGATGATCTCTATGGAATTATCTTTTGATCCATCGTCAACAACTACGATTTCAAAATTTGGATAATCTTGTTTGAGAGCGCCTTCGATGGCGCGGCCAATTGTGTCTGCGGCGTTATAACAGGTTATGCCGATAGTGATGAGGGGTAGGTCCATTTCTAAATATCGCTGTGAAGTTTTCTAATGTTTTTGTTATATCCCGCATTGGGCAGGGCTGCCAGAAGTCTTTCCATGGATAGGATCGGATGTTTGATGCCGAGGGAAAATAACCTTCTCAGGAAGTCCCAAGTTTTGTTTTCCCAATAATCATGTTTTAGATGTGTCCAGTTTTTGTCAAAATTTCCGCGCCTACATTTATCGAGAAAATCTTGATGCTTCTCATAGAGTTTAATAGCGTAAACTCTTTCCATTTCGATATTTTTATCGTTGGCTAGGGTCATGGTTTGCGTGACAAGGGCTTCATCAATTCCTAAAAAATGCCCTCCTGCTAGGGCTAGGCGAACGTTGAATTCTGTGTCTTCCATTCTTTTGAATGTCTCATCAAATCCGCCAAGTGTTTTGTAGGTTGATGTTCTAGCCATTTGGGAGCAGGTGGCGAGTGAGCCATGATCTCCGGAGTGAATTGTTTTGTTGTAGAGAATATGTGCTGCCATATCCTCGCCGTGTGGAGCTATTTTTGATGTGCTGCAGCCCATTGTCGGGGCAATTCGAGTTTTGCCGTCGGGATATTTTTGGAGACGTGCCGAATGACAGATGGTGAGTGTTTCCCCTTGGTTTTCCTCATAAGACAAGATTCTGGAGAGTTGTTTTTGTAGTCTTAGCGGGTCAGATATGTCGTCATCATCAAAAAATGCAATTAGGTCTCCGTTGGCGTGATTAATAATAGTGTTTCTTGAGGCTGCAACACCTTTATTTTCTTCGTGAGCAATTAATCGGATTGATGGGCGATCCTCGATTGTTTTTCTTATAATTTCTAATGAATTTTCCTGTGACTTATCGTCAACAATCAAAATTTCGAAATCGGAATAAGTTTGTTCTAATGCGCTTGAAATGGCTGCGCCGATTGTATCGGCGGAGTTATAGCTGGTTATCCCAATTGTGATTTTAGGCTGTTCCATAACGACTTTGATAATCCTTGTAGGCTTCTGTCATACCAACTTCCAATTTTGTCTTTGGGTTCCATCCCAGTTTTATAGCTTTAGAGCAATCCATTAATTTGTGTTTCATGCCTGATGGTTGGGAATGATTATGAGCAAAATTCCCCTTATATCCTAATGCATTTGCAGCCAATTGGTAATACTCATTTACTGTGTGATCTTGTCCCATGCCAATATTGAGACATGGTGGCCAAGAGGCTATATCACCCATCATCTGGATGATGAAGCCGGTTAGGTCATCGACATACACAAATTCACGACGGGTTTCGCCTGTTCCCCAGATTTCAATAGTCTGCTGATTTGATTTTATTGCTAGGGCTATTTTTTCAATAATTGCTGCCATTAAATGCCCGTTTTCTGCATCATATCGATCTGCTTTGCCGTATAAATTACACGGGATAATTGTTTTGTAGTGGACGCCGTATTTATTTGTCAGGAACCGGCAGAGTCTCTCGGCTGAAATTTTTGCCAAAGCATAGCCTTCGTTGGTTGGTTCTAATGGCCCGGCCAGAATGTCTTCTTCCTTCAAAGGACCATGAAAGTCCTTTGGATACATGCATGAGCTTCCCAAATTGACCAGTTCTTTAACACCACTTTCAAAAGATTCCTGAATTACATTTGTATTTATTCGACTATTTTCAATTAGGAACTCAGGAAGGTTTTCTGCATTTCCTTTGATGCCCCCGACTTTTGCTGCTGCGTGAATAACGCAATCCACGAGATTATTCCTCAGGAACTCTCTAACGGTTCCTTGTTGTGTCAGGTCGAGTTGTTCTCTTGTTGGCGCTAGAACTTCCCAATCAGGCTTGAGCTTTTTTATTTGACGCAGAAAGGATGATCCCACCATTCCGCGACCACCGGTCAAGAGTATCTTCATAAAATTCTCCTTTTTCTCTGGCAAAGTCACTGGCGACCATTTCTTCTATCATCTCGTCAAAAGATATAGTTGGTTCCCAGCCAAAATGATTACGGGCTTTTTCAGCGTTGCCGCATAAGTTATCAACTTCTGTAGGCCTGAAGTAAAACGGGTCAATGCGAATAAGAGTTCTTCCTGTTCTGGCGCATTGTCCTGTCTCGTCTTTGCCAGTTCCTTTCCATTCAATCTTGATTTCGGCTTTGGCGAAAGCCAGAGTTGCCATGTCCCGGACAGTTCGGGATTGCCCTGTCGCCAGAATAAAATCTTGAGCAGTGTCTTGTTGTAGAATAGTCCAAGCCCCTTGCATAAAATCAAAAGCATGTCCCCAATCTCTTTTTGCATCAAGATTTCCTAAATACAGACAATCCTGTTTCTGTAAGGCTATGCGGGCAGCTGCCTGCGTGATTTTTCTGGTTACGAATGTTTCTCCGCGTCGTGGGCTTTCATGGTTAAACATGATCCCATTGGTAGCAAAAATTCCGTAAGCCTCCCGATAATTGATTGTCATCCAGTATGCGTAAAGTTTTGCCGCCCCGTATGGGCTTCTCGGGTAAAAAGGTGTGGTTTCATTTTGAGGTGACTCTTGTGCCAGGCCAAACATTTCCGATGTTGAGGCTTGAAAATATTTTGTTTTCTTTTCTAGCCCTAGAAGGCGAATGGCTTCCAGAATTCTCATTGGGCCAAGGGCGTCCGCTTGTGCTGTATATTCCGGTGTTTCAAAACTGACTTGAACGTGACTTTGGGCTGCTAGATTATATATTTCATCTGGCTCAATTTTTGCAATGAGACTATTGATGTTAGACGCGTCTGTTAAGTCTCCATAATGGAGATGAAGTTTTCTTTCCGGATTTGTTCTCTCTTCATAAATATGATCAATACGTTGGGTGTTCAACGATGAAGAACGTCTTTTGATCCCATGAACTTCGTAGCCTTTATGCAGGAGGTTTTCAGCCAGATAGGAGCCGTCTTGTCCTGTGACTCCTGTAATCAGTGCAATCTTTTTACTCATGAAGCGTTCCCTGTTTTGTTTGTTATATGCTTCCAAAGAATTGTATCGGGCGCGCAGAGTGCTGCGAGACCCATATAGATTTTTGAGAGAAGCGTTTTATTTTGTCCGCCAAAATATCTGGCACGAGCGACAAGTCTTGAGGCTTGGTACAGATGATTTTTTTTCAAATAGGATTTGTGTTTCTCACGTAGTAATAAAGAGTATTTCAAAGGTGTTCTGCCTGATTTGTCCGATGTCATGGTTTTGTGCTGCGCGATGAGTGGTTCATCTACTCCGATGAAGTGAGCTCCAGCAAAGGCGGCTTTGATCGCCATGTCCCATTCGGCACATCGTCTGAAATCCGGATCAAATCCGTTTACGGCTTTAAGTGTTTCGGTTGCAATCATTAGGGTGCAGCTTCCGAACATTCCCCATTGGTATCCTTTGGCTCCTGAGTCCCATAAAAGATAATCGGCAACTATTTTTCCATGAGGCTCTTTTGGGGTGCGGCCAATCGCCTTTAACTCGTAGTCCGGTTGGACGCTTTTGGGGAAATAGACCTCTCTGTTTGTATAGCACAGGATGTGTTTTGCTTCCGCGTGGAGCGATTTGTAGGTATTAATTCTATCGAGTTGCTTTTGTAAACGATCAGAGGCACTGTCGTCATCGTCATCAAAAAAGGCGATGTATTCTCCGTTGGCATTGTGCATGATTGAGTTTAATGCTTCAGGATACCCTTTATTCACTTTATGGATGACAAGCCTAACGTTTGGGGATGTTTGTATGAATTCTGTGATGATTTCAACCGAATGATCTGATGATCCATCATCAACGACCAAAATTTCGAAATTGCCATAGTTTTGTTCTTGGGCAGAGCGAATGGCGCGTAGGATCGTGTCCTGCGCGTTGAAACAGGTAAGTCCGATGGTAATTAACGGCTGTTGGCTCATGTGTTGTTTATAAGTATAAGCTGTTGTCTTGTCTATGTTTTTTTAGGTTGTTGTTTATTTGATTTTACGAAGTAGAGAATATTTTGTTTCGGCTAAAAACGTCTTTCTTCTTCGTTGAATTATTGCTATGAAATTTTTGTTATGACAGAAAAAATTCATCAAGTTATGCCCTCCCCCGAACGCTTTCATGCTCTAGATTCTTTTCGCGGGCTTTGTGCTTTGTTGGTTGCGATGGCCCACTTTAATGCTTATAGCATTTTCCATCATTCTCCTATTTTTGATCGAGGGGGGATTTATGTGGATTTTTTCTTTGTTTTGAGCGGGTTTGTGATTTTTGCCAATTATGGAGAGAAGTTACGCAACGGATTTGGAATGGGTAAGTTTATTTGGCTCAGGTTTTGGCGGCTTTACCCCCTTCATATTTTTGTGTTTCTTGCGTTTGTCGGATCTGATTTGGCTCAAATGATATTCCATGTTGAGGGAGCGGCCCTCTACAAGCCATTTTCTGCGCCCGGTGAAGGGTGGGATGCAATTTTATCCAATGTCTTTTTGTTGCATTCTATGGGTGTGCTTGATGTCTTGTCTTTTAACGGGCCAAGCTGGAGTATCAGTGTCGAGTTTTACACTTATATTCTTTTTGCGTTGGTTCTGGTTGTCGCTCCGCGGCATTATCGCATGGTTCTGGCATTTCTGGCGATCGTGTCGGCTTGGATTGTTTACATTAATCACTACACTTTGTTTGCCAAGCTTGATTTCGGGTATTTCAGGTGTATTTACGGTTTTATTTGCGGGGTCTTTGCGTTCGAGATTTATTCCCGAGTGAAGAATCTGAAAGAGCGTTTTTCAATAAAGATGTTTACCTTGGTTGAAAGCGTTTTGCTTGTGTTGGTTATTTCTTACATAGGTTTTGGTGCTCGTGGTCTTGATTCTTTTGCGGCTCCTATTGTCTTTCTGGTAACTGTTGTGTTGTTTTCCTTTGAAGGCGGAATGGTTTCCAAACTGTTGAAGATGAAGTTCTTTCTTCTTCTAGGCGCGTTGTCTTACTCAATTTATATGACCCATATATTTATTTCGGGAAAATTGTTTTCTTTACCTGTTCGGTTGCTTGAGAACTTCTATGGTTTATCTCTAAGCACGGATATAAACGGGACACCGTTCTTTGGTACCAATTTGATTATGGGGACAGGGATTGAATTGTTTTATCTATGCGTGGTTGTCGCGTGTTCTTATGTGAGCTATCGCTTGATAGAAGAGCCTTGCCGTAAGTGGTCAAAACGCCGTTTAGCGTCTCTTGAGGCCAAGAAAGAGTGCAAAGTTACACAGGAGATTTCGGCTTCGGTTTAGAGAATAATCCCGTCTTTTTTCATTTTCTCGACTTTGCGCAGTATCATGTTGCGTTTCAGACGAGAGAGGTAATCAATAAATAATATGCCATTGAGGTGGTCGAGTTCGTGCTGGATGCAGTGGGACTCCAAATCTTCTCCAATATGTTCCCTGACTTCCCCATCGATGTCGATATATTTGACGCGTACAGATTTTGGGCGTTCGACTTCGGCGTATTGCTGGGGGATGGATAGGCATCCTTCTTCCATGACACTGATTTCTTCGGATTTCCAGACGATTTCCGGATTGATCATAATGATCGGTTTGCGAGAGCTTTCTTCTTTGCGGTAGTTTGTGTCCATAACAAAGATGCGATTAAGGCAACCTATTTGATTGGCAGCCAGACCTATGCCAGGGGCGTCATACATGGTTTCTACCATATCTAGAGCTTGCTTTTTTACGTCTTCGGTGATGGTCTCGATTGGCTGTGCTATTTGTTTTAGCAGCGGATCGGGGACAACGATGATGTTTCGCAGGGACATTTTGTTCTTTCCTTCCTTTTATAAACCTATCATAAAAGGGGCTAAATTGTAGAGGTCGGTTTAATGGATTTTCCGCGCAGTGTCGACATATTTTGCCGTGTGATTGATAATTTTGGCGATATTGGCGTTTGTTGGCGCTTGGCGCGTCAGCTTTCTCACGAGTATCATCTCTCTGTCCGACTGTTTCTCGATGATTGTGATGCTTTAAAACAAATCGTTCCTGATGCATTTGATCGTTCTATCCCTGATCTTCACATTGTTTTGTGGGATGATGCCCTTTCTTATGGGGCGGCCGCTGATATTGTAATTGAGGGGTTTGCTTGCGAGCTTCCGGATTCTGTAATTCAGGCTATGGTCGTGCGTCGAAAAGCCGGAGTAGGACGTCCCAGTGTTTGGGTCGATCTTGAATATTTGACAGCAGAAGATTGGGCTCTGGGTTGTCACGGTTTATCCAGTCCTCATCCCTCAAACGGACTGAAAAGGACTATGTTTTTTCCGGGGTTCTCAAAAGATAGTGGCGGAGTAATTATTGAAAACACCTTGTTGCGGGAAAGGAATAACTTTCAGAGAGATGTTTCCTCTCAAAATCAGTGGCGTACAGCATATAAATTACCTCAATTTGATACAAATTTTATAGATGTATCGCTTTTTTGTTATGAAGCTGCCCCTGTTTCACAATTATTTGAGGCTTTTAGGCGTTCTAAACGTCCTGTACGTGTTTTTTTACCCTGTTTGGGTGGATTTGGAGTTGAAAAATCCAACAATTTAGAGGTTTATCGCATTCCTTTCTTTTCTCAAGATCAGTATGATCGCTTCTTATGGAGTTGTGATATCAATTTTGTACGTGGAGAGGACTCCTTTGTTCGAGCGCAGTTGGCTGGGCGTCCAATGATATGGAATATTTATGTTCAGGAACAGCAAGCTCATCTCCTCAAGTTGGAGGCATTTTTAAAGCAATATTGTGCGGTATTTTCTCCGAAAGTGAGGGAGGGGCTTGCGCAAAGCTTTGTTTTGTGGAATCAAGAGGGCCAGACAAATGGAGAAGGTTGGTGTGATCTTTTGGATCATCTCGACCTTCTGAAGCAAGGTGCTCAGTGTTGGTCTCAACAGCTATTTGATGATGGTGGGCTGGCTGATCGATTGCTTCTGTATTGCAAGAATTTGTAACATATTGAAAATAAAGGATAAATGATGAAAGTCGCTCAGGAACTGAGAACCGGAAATGTGGTATTGGTTGAAAATGCCCCAATGGTTATTCAAAAGGCAGAATATAATAAGTCCGGTCGCAATGCTGCTGTTATGAAGTTTAAATTCCGTAATCTATTAACCGGAACTAATTCTGAGGCTGTTTATAAAACAGATGAGAAATTCGAAGATATCATTCTTGAAACCAAGGAAGTCTCTTACTCTTATGAGGCTGGTGATATGTATGTCTTTATGGATGAAGAGTATAACCAGTATGAACTGTCCAAAGATGATATCGAAGGTTTGTTGAAGTATCTGGAAGAACAAATGCCTTGTGAAGTTACTTTCTATGAAGGAAAGCCTATCTCTGTTACGCCTCCGGTTAAAATTGTTCGTGAAGTTGTTTATACAGAGCCAGCTGTTCGTGGCGATACATCCGGAAAAGTTATGAAACCAGGACGTTTGCCAAGCGGGTATGAGCTTCAGGTTCCTGCCTTTGTGGAGATTGGCGATAAAATCGAGATCGATACTCGTACAGACGAGTATGTTTCCCGTGTTAAGTAAGGTTCTTAACCTTTTGTTAATATTATTCGTAAGGCTGGAAGATTATCCAGCCTTATGTTATGATGGGTGCATGGTTGATGTCGGGAAATTGTTTAGAAATCAATAAAATTTTATATATTCCTGATTAGACTATAGGCGGAGGAGTGGTTTTCTTTAATCGCGCCCCAATGGTGTTTTGGTTGGTTCTTAATATGGTCTTGGTGAGCGGTGCGGATCACAACTGGTAAAGCTTTAAGGTATGCTTTTTTCCCCGAGATATTTCCTCGGGTCGGTTCTCTGTTTTTTACAGGCTTTAATGTCGTTCCCTATTTCTTTGCGGTTCTTTGCTTAAGAATGCGCTTGCTTCCCAAAGGACATCCGTTTTTTCATACAAATCAGAAATATGGTGTGCGCCATGTCTTGGCCGAGGCGGCTCGGCATCTTCAATTCAAGTGGAGGAATGTTGATCAGCTGATTGTTTATGCAGCTCTGGTTTGCGGGGCGGCTTTGATGTTTGCCTTCATTCTGGCGATTATTTTTTATGTAATTATTTCTACTCCTGCGCAGGCCGGTTTGTATATTCAAGATATGTTCGTTACCCCTGTTCCGGATAATGATGTTGCCTTTATGATGATGGATCGTGTTCTTGGAATCCCGGGGATTTTTGATAGTGAAGTTATCACTAATCCGGCTCTTTATGGTGGTACGCCAACGCCGATGCATATTGCCTTGCATGCCTTGTTTCGGTTTTTTAGCTATGGGTTGTTTTTGCTTGCGATCTTTATCTTTTTATATTTTGTTGTCGAGATTATATTTGAAGTTACCCAGACAGGTTCTCCTTTAGGGGAAACTCTTCAAAATACCTGGATTCCTCTGAGGCTTGTCATTGCATTCGGGTTATTGATCCCCGTTTCTAGCGGGTTGAACTCTGCACAATATATTACGCTTTACGTGGCTAAAATGGGTTCCGGTTTGGCAACAAATGCCTGGGGAACTTTCAATATGATTACCGGTCTGAATCCTACAGGGTTTGGCAACGATCAGTTGATAGCGCGCGTAAAAGGTCCTGATATGAGTAATTTGCTCAAAGGGCTTATGGTGATGAAGGGGTGTCAGCAGATTCATGCTTATGCTTGGGTGGCCTCGGCTTATACCGCGCCAGGGACAAATCCGGATGGGCGTAACGGTTTTTTTGCGGTTGAGCCTTATATCGTTTCTTCCGGTCAAGGCCGGGTTATGTTCCCTTCCTCAAGTCCGGTTAATACCGAGACCTCTATTCTTGATCCGGTTGGTGGCGATTATATCAATAATCCGGTGCAAGTGGTGGAAGGTAATCCCGGTAGTGCGTTTTCTCTTGCTATGAATGCATCGGGGAATGCCGGAATTCGCTTGGTTATGGGCTTTAAAAATACTGATCAGCCTGATCTCTTTAAGGAATATCCCGGCGGGGTTTTACCTGTCTGCGGTGAAGTTTTTATTCCTGTTTCCGGATATAATGCAGAAGGTCTTTTGACGGCAGAGGCCTATTTATATGCTGTTCTTTATGTGTTGCGTGATCAAAATCGGCAAGGGGTTACGTTGGATCAGTATGAGCTGGATTCTGGCTTGGCAACCGTTCGTGAATTTACAAGAAATTCTTCGGACTATCAGGCAGCCATGCAGGTTATTCGCAATCTAACGAATCAACCTTTTCAATGTTTGTTTGATCAGAACTTTGATGGGTTTGAAAGTGTTGATGAGAATAACGGTGATGGTGGAGTCCTGATGGGGGAATGTACCAAGCCTGTTCCTTATGCGTATTGGAACAAATATCTTGGCAATGCTGCTAATGTTTTTGCCTACCATCCTCCAGCTGTTGCTTTGGCTGCAATTGCTGATGTCGGTAATACTGTAGATAAGTATTCAATTGGCGATGCCCGTTTTTCTACATTAGGATTGGTTGATCCTATGATGACTGAAGCTGCCTTTTATGAGCTTGGTTGGGGTGGTGCCGGAATGTGGTACAATAAGATCACAGAGAAGAACGGGAGTTATGTGGCTGCTGTAAGTTCTATTCCTGTGATCCAGAAGATGCCCCTTGTTATGGAGCAGATTAAAGAGCAGCGCGCAAAGAACAATACCTACAAAGATTCATCATTTTGTAGTCAGTATAAAATGAATAAATCGGGAACGACTTCGGTAGTTATCAAGAATGAGAAAACCCAGTTCGATGCTGAGGCGGCAGAAAATTTATATATTCTTTGTAAGAATCTTTTTGAAAATCAACATATCTCCGTCGATATATTCGATAGTGGCGGGGATATGGTTTTTGCCTCTAACTCTACGAATTATTCCAATCCGATTGAACGCGCTATGGCGATGGCATTTGGCGATTTTCAGGTCTTTGATATTATCGAGAACCAAAAGCTTGGTGTTTTGCCGATGGCGCAGTTGTCTGCTACCGGGAAGATGTTGGTCGATAAATCCATTATGGCGTTGATGGCTGCCTTGGGTAGTTCTGCGACGGGTGGATTGTTGCACATGGCTTCCCTTAGCTCTAACGGGGAAGATGTCGAAGCTTTGAATATGCTTGGGGATGCTTTTGGAGGGTTTGCGGGTGCGGCGATGTCGTTCGCGACTTTGGGGCTGACAACCGGCGTGATGCTGCACTATATTCTTCCATTCTTGCCGTTTATTTATTTCTTCTTTGCGGTCGGGCGTTGGGTTAAAACTATTTTCGAGGCACTTGTCGGGGTCCCTTTGTGGGCATTGGCTCACTTACGTTTAAGTGGTCAGGGACTCCCCGGTGATGCCGCGAGTAGTGGTTACTTCCTGTTGCTTGAAATTTTTATTCGGCCAATTTTGACCGTGTTCTCTCTGGTTGCCTCTTTTGCTGTTTTTATTGCAATGGTGACTGTAATGAACTCTGTGTTCGAACTTCTGATTACTAACTTCTCCGGATATAATTTTGTTGATCTGAAGAATGCGAATGATCCGGTTACGTTGGCTCGTATCACTGAAAGTATGCGCGGGATTGCGGATCAATTTTTTTATACGGTCATGTATATTGTTTTGACTTATATGATCGCGACCTCGAGTTTTAAGCTGATTGATATTATTCCTGATAATATTCTTACGCGTTGGTCTGGTGCTGGTGTGAGTAGCATGGGGGCTAGTGATAATGCTGATGATTTGATCGATCAGCTGCAAACCCAGATGCCGGTTATTATCAGTCATTTTACCGGTAAAGTTGGTAAGGGGATAAAAGAAGTCATTTATGATCCTATGAAGCGCGAAGGTCAGAAGCATATGGCAGAGCATATGAAGGCTAAGAAAGAACTCGGTGAGGCGGTTTTGAAATATGCCGAGAAGAATGGAAATATTACGCAAGATCAAATTGCGAGAATTAATGAAAAATACAAGCTTGAGTCTGATTCTGTAGAGGCTGTTATGAAGCAACTTGTCAAAAGCGGGAAATTGGAAAGGGATGGTTTTGGATGGTCCAAAAAGCCATTGACTAGTAGGTAGGAATGATAGGGTATTATTTGGGTCAGAAATACAAAATTTTTACCCTCCTGATGGGCGAGGGGCTTTGTACTGTTCAAATGAATGATGGGGTGCAAAACTTTATGAAGGAGAGTGCGCGATGATTTCGTTTGGATCAGCTTTTCGATATGCTTTTTTTCCTCGCGTGGTTCCGAGAGTGTTCGAAGTTATCCCTGATACAAAGTTTTTTGCCCAATTGATGGCGTTGGTGTTTTTTAATATTGGATTATTGCCGCGCGGGAATCAATTGTTACTTCCTCATGTTCAGGGTACTTATGGTGTCAGAACTGTTTTGTCCGAAGCGGCTGCGCATTTGGGACGGGGATGGCGTTATGCGGATCAATATATTCTTTATGTCGCGTTTATTTTGGGCATTGTGATTTTTTCTTTACAGTTTGCGGTTCTGTTTTTTGGTATTTTGATGCATGCTGCGTCTGCAGCTATCCCGTTTTTGGGGATGTTTACGACCTCTAATCCTACAGATGATATTGCCCTTATGATGCTGGACAAAGTCTTTCAGATTCCGGGATTTTTTAAGTCAAGATTTGATCCTGTTGCTCCTGCTAATATTGATGATTTTGCTCGTGGGATGCAGGTATTATTTAGATTTTATAGTGAAGGGATGATGGCAATTGGAGGGTTAATCCTTGCCTATTATTTCTTTGCTTTGTTGGCTGAAACGGCTCAAACGGGGGTTCCATTTGGTAAAAGATTTCCAAGTGTTTATGGGCCGCTTCGGCTGGTTCTGGCTGTCTTGTTGTTGTTGCCCTTGGCTTATGGTTATAATTCCGGGCAATATCTGACTTTGTTGATGGCTAAGTGGGGGTCTGGGTTTGCTACGAACTCATGGCTGACATTTAACAGTGTTATGTTTGATTATGGCGGAGTTTCCAATCCTGCCGGTTTGCCTGATTTTGCAAATTCCGGAACATTTGAAATTTATGGAGATCCCAAACTCCAGTCTGTGAGTAGTCTCGTTAATTACTTTTATATTGCTCAAACTTGTCGAGCGGCTTATCAGATTGCATATGGTGGAAAAATCAATGATATCCGGCCTTATGTTATAAAATACGCAAGCGCGACAAATCCTTCCGATTCTTTGGCTATTGGGCCGGGGACTAATTTTACTACGGTTGAGGGGTTTCTGGGTGGGGCGGATGTTGTCATCGTGTTCGGCTCTAAGGATAATAAATACAAGAAATATCCCGGCTTGGTAAAGCCTTATTGTGGGTCTCTTGGCCTTACTCTGGCCTCTAAGGATGTTACGCGTGTTAAGGATATCTATGACTCGCAGTTCACCTTTACAAGAAATCTTTGGTACAATGCAGCCATTGAGAATTATGGTACGAACATGGCCTATATTCTTAGATTTTGGGATAGAATGCCGTCAGGGTTTATGTTCTCTCCAGGACCTTATGGCTGGGGAGCTTCTTTGGGGGTAGCTGATGCCGGTCCTGCAGGAGCAACTTTTTACACTGATCTTCGTGTTGACCAACAGGCTCAATATGAAGCGGATATTTATTTTGCTGTCGGGAATATTATGATGAACGGTATTCCCGAAATGGATATGAGCGCAGACGTTCTCGCGCGTGGATGGGGGGGCGCCGGAATTTGGTATAATAAGGTTGCTGAATTTAATGGGGCTATGGTTGATGCCACTTATTCTATTCCTAAGCCTGTTTCTTATCCTATGGTTATGGAGTATGTGGCTACTGTTAAAAAATCTTTGGAGAGTTCGACGAATCCTAGATATAGATTCTCTCCGATGACGAGTAACGGTAAAGGGGTTTCTATTGAGAAATACGCGCAAGGGTATGATCTTGATAATCCTGCAGTTGATATTGAAATTGCTAATTTGCTTTCCGATATATTCGAGACGGTTGGAGATGATGAAATTACCGAGCGTCCTCGTCCTGCTCCAGTTGCCAACGATCCTGTTAAAAATATGTTTATGACTATTTTCAGTGAATCCGGTTTGCTTGATGTCCGAAATAATGATGGTGTTTTCCCTCTTTCGAAATTAACGATGTTAGGCAATTCCATCATAAACAAAACAATTCTTTCTATCGGAGCTGGCGGAATTGTGTCCGGTTTTGGGGGCCTACTGTCCGGAGCGGGAGCTGCTGATCTTGGGGCAGCATTCGAGCAGGGTGGGGGGGTTCTTCTCGGGTTTGCTTCAACCGGTCTTATCATCGGATTTATTTTGGCTTATCTTATTCCGTTCTTCCCTTTCATCTATTTCTATTTTGCAGTTGGACGCTGGGTAAAATCTATCTTTGAGGCCATGGTGGCGGTTCCTATTTGGGCATTGGCTCATTTGCGTATGGATGGTGAAGGGGTCGGTAATGCCGCGTCTAAGGGGTATTTCTTGCTATTGGAGATTATGTTGCGCCCGGTATTCACTGTTTTTGGTTTAATGGCGGCTATCACGACCTTTTCTGCCCTGGTTGTTGTTCTGGATAGTATCTTTGATGTGGTCGTCTGGAATGTTGCCGGTTTTGATATGTCAAATTTATCCCCTTCTGATCCTCAATATAATGTCGATGTGGTTCAGTCCTTCCGGGATTCCATTGATATGTTCTTTTATACAATCATATACGTTATTATTATTTATATGATGGCGATGTCGTCGTTCAAATTGATTGATTTGATTCCGAATAAACTCTTGCGTTTCTTGCAGCCTGTTCCAACATTCCATGATGGTGCGTCTGATCCAGCAGAAAACCTTGTTCGCAATACTGCTTTTGCAGGGCATCATTTTACTGGCAGTTTGGCTGAGGGTATTGGGGATTTCTCCAAAGGTATTGGTAAAACGGCTGGAAAGGTTATTGATAAAGGTATGGCCGATAAAATGGGAGGCCCGGGAGCTTAAGCTTTTGGGGGCTACAAAAAATATATAATTTTAGAGGAGAATAGCCCATTGTTGGGCTAAATATGTCATTTTATTGAGGAAAGTATAGTTTTTTTTCGGTATAATGTATCTTGGTGGTCTATGTTTGAGGAGTTAAAATGTCGGTGTATGGAAATCAAACTGTAAAAGTGTTGAAGTATGGTTTACTTCCGCAAGTTCTCCCTCGTATTTCCGAGCTTTTCTTTACTGGCTTCGCTTATTTTGCGTTCTTTATTGCTCAGGTTTATGCCGGTGTCAGGCTATTACCTGTCGGGCATCCATATACTCATGCTCGTAACGTGGGTCATTTCAATACATTGGATGTTATAGCGCAGGCGGGGAAAAATCTTAGATATCGTCGTGAGAATATAGATCAAGTTATCCTTTACTATGTCATTTTGGTGGGGCTTTTCTTATTGGTCGTTCAAGCTCTGATGATGGCCGCAAACTTGATTCCGGGTGCCATGGCTGCGGTTTTGTTAGGGGAGTTCTTCGGAACATCGAATTACGTGCCTTATGCAAACGGTGAGCAGGATCTAGCATTTATTCTTCTTGATCGGGTTTTCGGTGTTCCGGGAATTTTCGATTCTTGTGTTTCTCAAACAGTTGCTTGTTTCCGCTCTACGGGCACAATGGGGTTTGGTGAGACTGTTTACGCTCCTACAAATTACCCATGGCCTTTTCATGAAGCTTTGCAGGCGATGTTCCAGTTTTATAGTATTGGCCTGTTGGTGATCGCTGGATTTGTCCTTTTATATTTTGTCGTGGTTATTATTGCCGAGACTGCCCAGACCGGCGTTCCGTTCGGTAAACGATTTAATACTGTTTGGGCTCCTTTGCGGATGATTGTCGGTATTGGTTTGTTGGTTCCGGTCGGGTTTGGTTTGAATTCTGCTCAGTATATAGTGCTTTATGCAGCTAAATATGGTTCTAACTTTGCCACAAACGGTTGGTTGGCATTTAATTCCGAACTATCCAGCGGCCATATGTTTGAAGGCATGATTGCCAAGCCTCAGAAGCCTGATGTGAATGGCTTCTTGAAATTTATGATGTTGGCGCATGCGTGTAAGGCTATTGAAGAAGGGTACCTCATTAGCAATACTAAGGCTCCTACTGCAACTGGTGCTTGCGCCTCTTCTGTCAGTCCAAAGGATCAAACTGATACAATTATCAATGCCTATTTGGTCAAGAAAGGTCCGCCTAATCTAAATTCTATGTTAATTGAGAATACAAATTACATGGCAACTCTTGGGTTCTTTGATAGCGGATCTTTTACTATCCGTTTCGGGGATCGTGGTTGTACTGCGGATCATGCTGCACAGCTTGGAAATGTGAAGCCTTTGTGTGGTGAGTTGGTTTTGCCCCAGAATGCTCTGAAAGATGCCGGGGCTATGGTTATGCAGGAAGGGTATTATAATCTTGTCAGGCATTTGTGGGGTGAGTATGACGGTAAAGTATGGCCGCATTGGGGCTTTTGTACTGATGCCGGCGTCAATTCCGTTGTCGACAATAGTGGTGATGAACTGTTTAAAATCAGATCCTTGTATCATGTTCAGGCGTTGTGTCCGGATGATGTCAGGAATAAGATATCAGCAGGTGTGAAGACTCCGCAATTAACTTCTGCTAAGAATATTGAGCCTGATGCTGATTGGGTCAATGAGGTTTTGAGTGCTTACATCGATGGGGATGTGTGTAATGATCCTCAATATGCTTCTGGAACTCCCGGAAAAATTCCTCCTGTTGCGACAACCGGAGCAAGCGTTGATAATGTGATCGAGAACATCATACGTATGGCAATTTATGCAGAAATCCAGAGTATTTCCGGAGCGCAACAAGCTGAATATAGTGTTACAGAAGATTTGCTTGCTCGCGGTTGGGCCGGAGCCGGTTTGTGGTATAACCGCATTGCTGAGGCCAATGGTGCCTTGACCGGTTCTGCATGGAAGGCACCTCAGATTTCTAAGTGGCCGACGGCTCAGACCAATATCATGATTCAGAAGAAGATGAATGATGAAGCTACGACGATTGCGACAACCAAAGCTCCGAACCAGTCGGGAACCACTTCGTTAACCCCTGAGCGCGGTAAGCAGGAAGCCCAAGCTGCCGGTGCTTTGTATAAGATTGATCGCGTTTGGGATTCTGCTTCTATGCATTTGAAGCCAAAGTCCGGGAATGTGGTTTTCGATTTTATGAACTGGTTGTTTGGTACAAGAGGTTTGTTTGATCTTAAAGATCCTGTTAATCAGCAAACCCACCCTCTGGCACTGATGACGTCTTTGGGTAAGAGTTTGGTTGAAGCTTCTATCCGAAACCTCGGCCTTGCTTTGGGCGGACAGGTTGGTGCTATGCTGGAATCCGAAGTTATTGGCCCGACAGCGGAAGGATTTTCTTCTCTGATGTATACTGCGGCGACGATGACGTTGACGGCGGGCTTTATTCTTTATTATGTGTTACCGTTCTTGCCGTTTGTATATTTCTTTTTTGCGGTTGGGAACTGGGTCAAGGGTATTTTTGAAGCTATTGTCGGTGTTCCTTTGTGGGCTCTTGCTCATATCCGGATTGATGGGGACGGCCTTCCAGGAAGTGCAGCTCTTAACGGGTATTTCATGATCTTTGAAATTTTCCTGAGACCAATTTTGATTGTCTTTGGGTTGGTGGCGGCTGTCAGTATTTTTGCAGCGATGGCGATTGTGTTCAATTCCGTGTTTGATTTGGCAGTTTATAACGTCGGTGGTGCGGATTTAACCAATGCTGTTTGTGGGAATGCTTTGGCAGGTAATGTCATGGATAATATCCGGGGGCCGATTGATCAGTTTTTCTATACGATTATGTATGCTGTTGTTCTTTACATTATGGCGCTGTCATCCTTCAAGTTGATTGATTTGATCCCTAACAAAATCCTGCGTTGGATGGGGGCTTCAGTTGATACATTTGGTGATATGGCCGGAGATCCTGCCCAGAACCTGACCAACTATGCTGCTATCGGTGGTTCTCAGATGACCTCCGGTATGATTAACAGCTTGCGTGGCGGTGTTGGTGCTATTGGTAAAGGTGTTGAAGGTGTCAAGAAACTTGCAGATGACTAATTAACCTCTTTATCTTCTTTTCAGTAGACGTTATTTTTATGGCCGGAGATTTTTCCGGCCATATTATTTGGGGAATTTAATGTACCGTTTTCCGCTTTTAATCCTTTCCTTGTTTTTTGTTGTAACGGGTTGTTCTTCCAATCAAGAAGCAGACCCAATTTCTTTGGTTGATAAAGATCAGTTGGTCTTGAAAGAGGCTCGTTTCTCCGATTTGGATGGGTGGACACAAGATGCGCAAGAGCAGGCCGCAAAAGCTTTGATGAGATCTTGTGAAAAAGTTCGTTTTCTTGATCCTGATCGTCCTTTGAGTGGAGAGGTTGATATCGGGCGTATGGCTGACTTGCAGTCTGTTTGTCAGCGACTTGATTCCAGTATTCTAGCGAATGCAGTAAATGCCCGATATTTTTTTGAAACTTATTTTCAGCCTTTTCAGTTGACCAATGGAGGAAAAGAAGACGGGCTTTATACCGGTTATTATGAGCCAACTCTTTATGGTTCTGAGGTTCAATCCAAAGAGTTTTCTATACCTCTGAGAGCCAGGCCTTCTGATCTGGTCATGGTTAATTTGGGAGAGTTTCGGGATGATCTTAAGGGTAAGAGAATTGCAGGACGGGTTGTTTCGGGTCAATTGAAGCCGTATGAAGAGCGGGGCGAAATTGAAGACGGGAAGTTGCCGCAAGGGCAGGATGTACCGTTGCTTTGGGTTGATAATGCTGCGGATGCCTTCTTTTTGCAGATTCAAGGGTCTGGTGTCGTAGTGTTGCCTGATGATGTGGTTGTGCGTGTTGGTTATGATGGGCAGAATGGGCATCCCTACACGGCTATCGGAAAAGTTCTTTTGGATCGAGGAGAATTATCCAAAGACAATGTTTCAATGCAATCTATTCGTCAGTGGATGGAGGCTCATCCTGAGCAGGCTAAGAGTCTAATGCGGGAGAATAAATCCTATGTCTTTTTTAGACGTCTAGAGACAGACGGGCCGGTTGGGGCACAAGGTGTTGTCTTGACTCCGGAACGGTCTTTGGCTGTGGATCCTGTTTATTTATCATACGGCTTGCCTTTATTTTTAGATGTTTCCCATCCGTTGAATGAGACAGAGCGTATTCAAAGGCTGGTTATTGCGCAAGATACCGGAGGGGCTATCAAGGGACCTGTGCGTGGAGATGTCTTTTGGGGCTTCGGTGAATATGCGGCTTCGATGGCGGGTGTGATGAAATCAAGAGGGCAAGCTTGGGTGCTTGTCCCTATAAAATTTGATTAGCGAATGTTATCCGTTATAGTTAATCCCAAAAATACTTTGTCATCCTGAATAGTCTCCCCTCACACAGAGGTCACGGAGAGCTCACAGAGAACGCAGAGAAACGGAGTTGGCCTAAAAAACTTTGCATGTCATTGTGTGCTTTGCGTTTAAACACTATAACCGCAACCCCGCACGGGATGCGGGGTCTTGGTAGAATATGAGTCAAAGACCCCGTGTCAGGCACGGGGTTGCAAATAGAGTGGATTGTGTTTTTTCTCTGCCGCTCTGGTTCTCCGTGTTTCATTTTTAAACCACCAAGACCCCAAGCCCCCAAGAGTTTGGTGGTTGTGGGGGGTGACGATGTCCAAATATTTTTGGAATCTACTATATAAATTTGGCCCCGAGAGGGGCCACAATTTTTTCAGAGATTTTCGGAGTTATTCTTCCGTTGCGAGGCTTTCCGAAGCTTCATTTTCTTCTGCCTTAGTGATAGCAGAAGCATCATCTGTCATTTCTTCTGATGTTTCTTCACCGGAGGCGGGTTCAATCGCATTCGGGTCGAAGGCATTGATGGGATCACCAAAGGCCGCGTAAGCCTGACTGTCCATTTGCCCTGTTTCAAAATCATTTCCTGCTATGGCAGGGGTTGAGAAAGCGACTAGAGCCATCAAAATCATTAAACGGGTCATCTTGTTATCCTTTTGTTTTAGAACGTATCTTGTACGGTACGTCCCCAGTTTTCCATGTCCCGTCCCGCGCCATTTAATGTGTTCCCGCATGCGGAAAGTGCCAAGGTCGTGATGCCGAGAGCCAGTAATATGACAAATTTTGCTTTCATCGTCAAATTTTCCTTTAAAAAAGTTGTCTGAGGGTAATTTAGCTTGTTTGGTAGCTTTTGACCAGTACCAGAGCTGCTGCACAGCCAACTAGTCCTAATCCTGCCCAGATTTTGCTATGATCTTGTTTGCCTGTCAGACGATAGTATAGAATGATCCATATTGCATCCGTGAACAGGATGACAGAGAGCAACGCGGGATGTTCACAATAGACCAGGGCTTGGAATTTTAGTCCTAGTTTTATGGTTGCGACAACTCCTATGGATAGCCCTGCTTTCACAGATTCCTTTGCCAGAAATATTTGTTTTGTGATTGGCTTTTTGATGAGGGAATAGCTTGTCCACAGGATGAGCATAATCAGGCCTTGTGTGAACATAAAGGCGAACGGTGCTTGCCCAGCGCTTGTTGTCGTTCCGTCGTCCACTGCAATATTTAAGGCGAGTTTATCGATTAGGGGGCCAATAGCCGCAGCCAGTACAACAAACCAAATTAGCTTCATGCCTTTTAGGGTTATTGGGCATGACTTCATCATGATTGCAAAGATGACTGAGAGTAGAACGATGGCGCATATTGCTATCGCTTGCAGAGGGTGTTCCAAATATTTATCCAGTAAGACAGGATCAAAGAAGAACCAGACCACAAATGCCAGAATGACCGAAGCGGGGAGAATTCTTGAGACAACTCCTGCGCCCACAATCGGGATGGTTCTGAAATAGATGATATCATTGATGCACCAGATGATTGCCGAGGTGGCTGTGAGAATATAAAAGCCTGTATCTGTCGGCATGCCCATGTAGAGCACGATCGGGAGGGAGATGACGACGACGGCGATTTTAACCCAGACAGCGACGGCAAAACCATCTCCTTTGAATTTTTCCTGTATTAGCGGAATGGCAGTATTAAAGAGGGAGGCCGCAAAGCCCAGTAAAATCCAGAGAGGGGTCGTGAACGAAAAGAAATCCATTATGGTTTTAGATCAAGGCCGGAAATTGCAGACATGTAGGCTACGAAGTCCTTATCTTCGCCTTCCATTAGTTTCGGGAGCTGGTCGCGGAAATTTTTGTGAACCATCCATTGTTTAATGTAATCAACCCATGAATTCCATAGGCGCTTATATTCAGGATCGTCTTCTGCGTGAAGAAGCAGAAAGCTACGCTCAAATAAAGAGACAACCATTTCATACAGAATGTATTGACGTCTTTGATCTTCAGGATTGGGTAATGGTTTATCGTGAATATCCAGTTCTGGGTGTTCGAAGAGTTTTTCCTGAATTTCCGTGTAGTGGTCCATCAGTTTATCGAATATTTCCTGAAGCTCGATTCTGCGCTCCTTCTTTTCCTGATGGGCAAAAATATAAATAGCCATCGGGATACCGATGATGGTCGCCAGATAGCTAAGGAGTTCCATCCATTCAAGAAGAGAGGCAGGAGTGTACATGGCACGAATCATGACATAACGCCTTGATTCTGAACAGGATATTTTTTCAACTCTTTTTGGTCGGTTTCGCTTTGCTTTGTAATGGAATTGTCCTATATAATAGAAGTGTAAGTCTATATAACTCTTCTTGGAGGTAATGAAAGAGATGTCAGACAATTCTTCTTTTATGCGGTCGGCTCAGGTCAGCGCTGCATCTGTTGATGCTGGTTTGCGTTCCCATATGCTGCGGATATATAATCGTATGTCTTTGGGTGTTTTTGTAACGGCTGTTGTGGCTTGGTTCGTCCATTCCACGGGCATGACCCAATTCTTTATGGGGGGACCTCAGGCATATCTTGTGATTTTTGCCCCTCTGCTGATTACGATGTTCGGATTTAATCCGATGCGTATGAGTTCTCAGACTTTGGGTCTTTCCTTTATTGCGATTTCTGTGGCGTACGGTCTCAGCTTTTCAACTTTGCTGCAGATTTATAACGGTGAGAGCATCGCTAAGGCGTTCTTTATTGCGTCTTCAATGTTTGCCGGGGTCAGTATTTTCGGATACACCACCAAGCGTGATTTAAGCCCGATGCGGACTTTCCTGTTTATGGGAATGATCGGTTTGATCGTTCTCTCTTTGGTTAACATGGGGTTGAGCATGTTCGTTGACGGATATGGCTTTGGCGGGACTATGTCCAACCTGTTGTCTGTGGCGTCTATTGTTCTGTTTGCAGGTATGACAGCCTTCCAAACCCAGTCAATGAAGGAGATTTACTCTCCTTATGCTGACGGAGAAGCAAGCAGCCGCCTGTCATGGGTTGCTGCCCTGAACCTCTATATCAGCTTTATTGCGATGTTCCAGTCGATCTTGCATTTGCTGGGCAACCGCAATTAAGATTTTCCAAATATGAATAAAGTCAGCCGCAGGACTTGATCCTGCGGCTTTTTTGTGCGACATGGTTATTATTCAATAAATTCAGAGGAGTATTCGTATGTTTAAGGAGTTTAAGGACTTTATCGCGCGCGGTAATGTTATGGATATGGCTGTCGGTATCGTGATGGGAGCTGCGTTTACAGCTATTGTTAATTCTGCTGTTGGCGATATTTTGATGCCGATCATCGGTTGGATGATGGCTGGCGTTGATTTCTCCAATTATTTTATCCAGTTGGGTGGAGAGCAGGCTTATGACAGCTTGGCCGCAGCTAAGGAAGCCGGAATTCCTGTGATCAGTTATGGTGTTTTGGTGAATGCCGTGATCAATTTTCTGGCTGTTTCCATGTTTGTGTTCTGGGTTGTTAAAGGCACCAACAAGCTCAAGAAAAAAGAAGAGGCTGCTGCACCTGCTGAGCCACCTCCGACACCTGAGGATATCGTGTTGTTGCGTGAAATTCGTGATTCTTTGAAAAAGTAATCATTTTTTAGAAAAATACACTTGATTAGGGGCTGTGAAATGATTATTCATAGCCCCATCCTTTTTGAAAGGGCCCATAGCTCAGCTGGGAGA
>JAGRKB010000090.1 GCA_020442425.1 Alphaproteobacteria bacterium
GCAACTGGATCAAGGAAAACATTTTGAAGATAAAATCGTAACGGCGTTAGAGCCTCTCCAAAAATTCTATCCGGCAGAGACATATCATCAGAATTACGTGGCCTTCCATCCCGATAGTTTCTATGTGATGATTCACGACGCACCTAAGTTGATTGCTCTAGAAGATACCTTTCCGAATTTATATGAAAAGTAAATTCAATCTATAATTCCGATTTCACTTTTTTGTCTTTGGCAAAAAACTAAACAGAAACAGGTGTTTTTACCTGTTTTTCATGCTACTGTGCTATTCATGTAACTGCACTCCATTATAGCAATAAACGGAAATTCCTATCTATGACGTCCTCGGCCGCCGAACTGGTCTCTCAAATACAATCTTACTACCCCGATGTGGACTCAAAGCCCATCGAGGATGCTGTTGAGTTCGCCAAAGTCAAACATGAAGGGCAGACCAGATCTTCCGGAGAGCCTTATTATACCCACCCGTTGGAAGTGGCAGGGATTCTTGCCGATATGAAAATGGATCCGGCCACCATCATCACGGCAATATTGCATGATACTTTGGAAGATACAGATGCGACATATGAAGAGCTAGAAAAGAAATTTTCTCCGGAAGTCGCCTCCCTAGTAAATGGGGTCAGCAAACTGACCAAAATTGAAAGCCAGACCGTTGAAGGAAAACAGGCAGAAAACTTCCGTAAACTTCTTCTGGCAATGTCCGAAGATATTCGGGTTCTATTGGTAAAATTGGCCGATCGCCTGCACAATATGCGCACATTGCACCATATCCAGAAACCCGAAAAAAGATTCAGAATTGCTCGCGAGACTTTGGACATCTACGCCCCGTTAGCAGAGCGTGTAGGCTTGCACAAAATCAAAGAAGATCTGGAGGATTTGGCATTCTCTTATTTGAACAACGAAGCCAGAGATAGTATCACCAATCGTTTGTCTTTCTTGCGTCAGGAAGGCTCGGACCTTGTAGATGTGATTATTTCGGAACTCTCCCGTATCATTGAATTGGCAGGGGTTAAGGCGCAAGTAACAGGGCGAGAAAAAACCCGATATTCCATCTGGAAGAAAATGCAGCGAAAGAATGTTTCTTTTGAGCAGCTCTCCGATATCATGGCCTTCCGTATTGTTGTGAACACAGTTGCAGATTGTTATCACGCGCTGGGGGTGGTGCACTCGGAATATTCGGTCGTACCGGGTCGTTTTAAAGATTATATTTCAACACCAAAGCCGAACGGCTACCGCTCAATCCACACGACGATCATTGGCCCCGAAAACCAAAGAATTGAAATCCAGATCAGAACACATGAAATGCACGCCGAGGCCGATCTGGGTGTGGCAGCGCACTGGGCATACAAACAAACCGATGTGAAATCCGCGATAAACGAAGCAAAGAAATATCGCTGGATGCGCGAACTATTGGAAATTTTGGAGCAAGATCAGCGCCCTGAAGATTTTTGGGAAAATACTAAACTGGAACTCTTTCAAGAGCATGTGTTTGCTTTTACTCCTCGTGGAGATTTGTTTGAGCTTCCGCAAGGCTCCACCCCGATTGATTTTGCGTATGCGATCCACTCTGATGTTGGAAATCGTTGTATAGGGGCAAAGATTAATGGTCGTATTGCCCCGCTTAATACAAAGCTGCAAAATGGCGATCAGGTCGAGATCGTTACGGCCAAGACACAAAACCCCTCCCCGACATGGGAAAGATTTGTGGTAACGGGAAAGGCGCGATCTCACATCCGCCGCTTTATTCGCCAGCAACAGCGCACCGAATACCTGACCTTGGGAAAAGCGA
>JAGRKB010000091.1 GCA_020442425.1 Alphaproteobacteria bacterium
AAATCTTGTCGCTCCGACCATTTAAAAACACCCCAATGGGGTGTTTTTTGTTTGTACAATACTTTAAAATTTGAACTTGCGACAATCAAAAAGCCAAAAGTTCACCGCGAGCGAAGTGAGAGGCCGGAAGGGTGTTCACACCCACCCGAAATCTTGTCGCTCCGACCATTTAAAGCCCCCCACGGGTTTTTTTATCTACATCGCATTGCATCATAAAAAGATACAAAATTGTCTTGATTCTGTAAATGCGGATATGCTAATCATCTGCACCCAGAAAAAGGAAAGATAGATGAATAATGACTTGCCAGTAAATTTCAGCGAAAGACTTCACCAATTTAGAAGCCTTTTTGAAGTTCCCGCAAGCAATAATGACGAATCTTGCATTACGCTGCTCGTAACTCACTGTGAAAATTTAGGTCTTGCGTATGACTTCCCTGAAGCCTTCTGGAGAGCTGTTCTTGATCTTCATTTTAGTGAGACACGCCCTTTAACTGAAGAATTTTCAGAGGCAGCCAAAACCGTCCTGAAATGTGAGAGTGCAAAAGAAGCCTTCATTGTCGCAAGGTGCGCGGCTTCATATTCAGAACCAAATCCTGGTATTGAGCCTGCAATGAGAAAAATTCTGGACGAGGTACAAACAGAACATTCTAAAGCATCTGGCCGATTGCGAAAAGAGGCCTATAGACACCCCTGATCCTGACTATTCAAAAAACCATTCTCTAGGCCATATGCGGCGCGGAATAATTGCCCGATAGCATGCCAACTTGAATCGCGTTCCGCTCGGTTTCGACCCGAATATTGAAGCGCGCCATTCTCATCCCGAACAAATTCGACGCCCCACCATCCCAATAAGGCCTCACCCGGTGTTCCGTATCTGGCATCGGATGCTCGAATAACTGTTCCATTATCAACAGGAATCACTGCCAATGTGTCCACACTAAACCAGTTCATCATACGTCCCTCATAGGTATCTAAAATTTCCTGACGAATTTCTGAGCTTGATTGTTGAAAACAACTCCATTTAATCTCCGAAGGGGATAGGGTCGAAATAAAACCAACACGCAACTTTTCATTAGGCTCCCAAACAACAACACGCCTCAGCCAAGGCTGAAATATAGTCGTATAAGCATCGAGCCTTTGATAGGAGATATGTTTCTCGGCAAGCTGACCTTTTGCAAGACTTTCTGCACGAAAATTCAACCCCCATCCAAAAGCAAGATATGCAGTCGTAAGAAATAAAATATATCGGGAAATTTGTAACGACCGAAAGCGCGTAGACTTAATCCTGTACAGAATAAGAGAAAAAATCAGCGGCAAGCTATAAAAAGGGTCAATAATACTAACCGAGGAAATAAAGTAACGGTGATCACTAAATGGCGCGAGTAATTGGGTTCCATATATGGTGCAAGTATCAAGCAAAGGATGCGTCAATAGGGCGAGGATCATAACCGCAATCCAAGGGAGTAAATGCCCAACTTGTTTTTCGTACCATTTCCAAAGCCCCCAGCCCATAAGACTTCCCAAAACCGGCCCAAACCAAAGAGAATGAGTAACATGACGATGATATTTCCATCTCGAGAACTCATCATGATGCCCCATTCTTTCCATGATAGGAGTGACAAGAACATCCAGATCAGGAATAAAACCGGCCAGTCCGCCAAAGATCATAGCTTTTGCGCCAAGCTTACGTCCTCCTATAGCTTGCCCGATGACGGCACCCAAGGCAATTTGAGTAATGGAATCCACGCTTAATAAAGCCTCCCGCCTAAAGGAATACTTTTGTCAGGAGTAATCAAAGTTACATGGCCTTGATTATCAGGAAATCCTAGAATTAAAATCTCAGACATATACTTGCCGATTTGTTTAGGTGGAAAGTTGATTACAGCTGCAACCAACTTCCCCAAAAGTTCTTCGGGCATATAATTTTGAGTAACTTGAGCTGAAGTTTTCTTTGTTCCTATTTCTGGTCCAAAATCAACTTTAATTTTATAGGCAGGTTTTTTAGCCTCCGGAAATTCGGAAACATCAACAATCCTCCCAACGCGGATGTCAATTTTAAGAAAGTCACTAAATTCAATGGTCATAGATTTGTCCCTGCAAAAACTGAGATAGATTGAATATATTATTGGTAAAGATCAATCTCTCAAATAGGATCGATAAAAATGCATGAAAAGAAAGGGGATAGTCAGGCAGGCTAGTAATTCAAATATCCAGAAGCCGACAACCGAACCGAAATCAAAATCAAGACGCATAGAGATTTTGTCAAAATCACCAAAGCCGTGCTGGCCTTTTTGCGAATAATAGATCATACGATGAACGTCATTGCTCAAAAGGCCGAAAGCATCAATCAACCCTCTAAGAATAAAACCAAATCCAAATATCGCGTTAAGATATCTTTCAGTATTTCCACGAGGAGCAAGGTCAAAAATAGCACGAAATAAAAAGAATGAGGCTATAATGGGTTCAGCTCCCGGCCCCATAAAATCAATAACACTGCGATATAAATCTTCATTCCAGAATGTCAGCAGATTAAAAACCAAAAGTCCGATAAGTGTAATTTGCAGCCATCGAAATTGTCCAAGATTGTAAATGCCGTATGCCAATCCTCCCCAGACAAAAGCAAGGATAAGGTAGTTTTGATCGCCAAAACTCCAAGCCAAGCCACCACCATGCTTAAAATCGAACATGGGTATAGTGGCATAGCCGTAATACCAAGCAGCAAGCGTATGTCCCAACTCATGAAAAAAAGTACTCATGTAGTTGAGACAGACAGCCATCCACCCTAATGGAAACACAGAAAAGTTCTGATGGAAGACATACTGCCAGACCGGAACGCAGGAAATAATAGAAATAAAAAATCCGATGGATAAAGTCTGTTTTACACTCATAAGAAAATCTTTTATAGAAGGTAAGGGTAGGGATGCTCGTTAAAAAATAGTATCATGAGAGGGAAATTTTTCCATGTCAAATTATTCGCTAATCTATGTAACCTGTGGCACAAAAGAAGAAGCTCAAAACATTATTCTGAGTTTGCTCGAAGAAAAATTGATTGCTTGCGGAAACCTTTTTCCGGCGGTTACGAGTTTTTTTCACTGGGAAGGAAAAATCGACAAATCCGAGGAAGTAGTCATGATCCTCAAAACAAAAACGAAGCTTTTTTCAAAAGTTGAACCAAGAATTGTAGAGCTTCATTCCTATGAAGTTCCATGTATTGTGAAGATAGAAGCTGATTATATGCATGCCCCATTTGCCAATTGGATCGAAGAAACTCTTAAATAATTGGGTATTATGATACCTCTTGGGGCTAAATAACTGAAAATAAATAAAAAATCAAAAACAAGAAAAGTTTATTTTCCTTGACGCCGCACTATAGCTAGGATACAACCATCTCCGAACAAGAACCAAAAATAAGACTTAAAGGATCTAAGGTCATGAAAACCTATTCCGCCAAGCCTTCCGAGATCGAGAAGAAATGGATTGTCGTTGATGCTGAAGGGCTGGTACTGGGACGTTTGGCGTCTGTACTGGCAATGCGTCTGCGCGGCAAGCACAAACCATCTTTCACCCCCCATATGGATACGGGTGATTACGTAGTTGTTATCAACGCTGACAAAGTTGTCATGACCGGTAACAAAATGCAGGACGAAGTGTTCTACTGGCACACAGGATACCCGGGCGGTATCAAAGGACGCAACCGCGCCCAATTGCTGGAAGGAAAAACTCCTGAAAAAGTTATCAAAAAAGCAGTAGAGCGTATGCTTCCTGAAGGTCCATTGGGTCGTAAGGTATTGGCAAATATGCGCGTATATGCTGGTGCTGAACATCCACATGAAGCTCAGAATCCTGAGGTTCTTGATGTAGCAGCATTGAACCCTAAGAACAAAGTGAGAGGTTAATCGCCATGGCAAGTCTAGAATCATTGGCAACCGCCACCGAAGCTGCAGTTGAAAAACGCGAACCTAAAATCGATGCACAAGGTCGTTCTTATGCGACAGGTCGTCGTAAAGAAGCAACCGCTCGTGTATGGATCAAACCAGGCTCAGGTAAAGTGATCGTCAACGGACGTGATCAAGAAACCTACTTCGGTCGCAAAACCCACTTGTTGGTATTGAACCAACCATTCCTGATTGTGAACCGCGTCAACCAGTTTGATGTGATGTGCACAGTTGTTGGTGGTGGTCTTTCCGGTCAAGCTGGTGCAATCCGTCACGGTATTTCTCGCGCCTTGCAATATTTTGAGCCAGAGCTTCGCTCTCCATTGAAAGCTGCAGGTATGCTGACCCGTGATGCACGTGCTGTTGAACGTAAAAAGATCGGTTTGCACAAAGCACGTCGTGCGAAGCAGTGGGTCAAGCGTTAAGCTTGCTCTCTACCGAATACAAAATTCAAAGGCCGGAAATTCTCCGGCCTTTTTTTATGCGGTCGAAGGCAGAACAGTGCAAAGAAATGGGGCTTTAGCCGTGGATGAAT
>JAGRKB010000092.1 GCA_020442425.1 Alphaproteobacteria bacterium
ATTTAAAGTCAGGTGTCAGCCCCTTCTTTTTTTAATTCGGAGCTGTCCTAGATAATCAGTTAAGAAATTGATTAACCCATTGTTTGAGTTGGGTTAATTGATGTTTGCATCTTGCGGTGCGATAAGTCGGGAAGTCTTGATTTTAGATATGGAATTGGGTGGAACTATGTAAGTTTCCGTAATTTTTGTTTCAGGATGTTCTAAAAGGAGAGTTTAGTATGGATAAGGGAGAAAAATCACAAGAGGACCTGAAGGGGTTATTCTCTCAGTATTGTGCTCTTGTTAGGGACTGTCGCGAAATTCCTGCGTGTGTGATGCGTCCTATTTTTCAGGTGGCTGCTTCTGAAGGGATGACATTCGGGTTAGAGCTTTCGGTTCAAGGACAGGACAAAGATGGGCAGGAAAATTTCCCCTATGTCGGGTTCGCGGCTTATAAAACTCTTGTTGATGCGCTTTTGATTGCTAATAGTCAGTCTGTTCTACTGAAAGCAAGATTTCCAAATGCTCGGGTCAGTACATTGGTTCAGCCCATCGGTTTTTTTATCAAGTAAAACCGTAGGCCGAGATTATTTTAGCTTTAAAATAAATTATCCCGTAATCCGTTCACTTTTCAGGCGTTGATCGCGTTCTTTTAGCCAGCGGCGGATTGCCACGATTCCGTGCTTATCACGGTCATAGCGCTCCGGCGCCAAATCCGGAATAACTTTCAAATCCAATTCCGGAATAGCGTCGCAGTCTTTATCCAGTTTTCTAATAAAGTTGCGGATGCGCGGCATGATGAGTGTCCGCCATTTTGTACCGTTGAAAATACCGTAGTGACCACAGCCCAACTGGAAGTGGTGAAACTGTTTGTTTTGAGCCAGTGAATAGCACAAATCGTGGGCGGCGGTGGTTTGTCCGCGCGCCGATATATCATCCAATTCCCCTTCAATTGTTAAAAGGGCAGTTTGTTTAATTTTGCTAGGAAGGACATCCATTAATTCATCTGTTAACGGATCGCGCCATTTCATTTGACCTTTTGGCAGGAGGTGGCGTTGGAAGACAACATCTACTGTTTGCAGGTAAAATTCGGCAGGCAAATCCATGACGGCATTATATTCGTTATAGAATTTACGGTGAGCTTCAGCGGAGTCTCCGTCTCCTGTAATCAAGTGCTTGTAAAAATTCATATGGCTGCCGACGTGGCGATCCAGATTCATTGACATGAAACCGCTGAGTTGCAGAAACCCCGGATAAACTTTGCGGTATGCACCAGGATAGTAAAACGGAACGGAGGTTACTACCGAGTTTTTGAACCAAGAGAGTGGGCGTTCTTCGGCTGTTTGGGTGACTTGTGTTTTTGAAACGCGGGTGTCGATGGGGCCACCCATCAAGATCATCCCGAGAGGTTGGTTCGGATCGTTTTCAGCCGCCATCAATGATATAGCGGCCAAGACAGGTACAGCCGGTTGGCAGACTGCGATGACGCTGGTTTTTGGACCAAGGAGGGACAGAAAATGTCGAACGTAGTTTATGTAGTCGTCCAAATTAAAGGTTCCTTCGGAAAGAGGAACCATGCGGACGTCCACCCAGTCGGTAATGTATACATCATGGTGAGGGAGGAGGGCTTCAACTGTTCCGCGCAGCAGGGTTGCAAAATGGCCTGACATCGGGGCGACGATCAAAACTTTTGGGTCTTTGCGTTTTGTAGCGCGTTTGAAGTGAAGTAAATTGCAGAAGGGTTTTTCGACAATAAATTCTTCTGTGATGGCAATGTCTTTGCCGTTGATTGTTGTGTGCGGCAATTCGAATGACGGTTTCCCGAAGCGTCGCGTGACACGCTCGAACATTTCGGCGCCTGCAGAGATTGTTCTTCCCACCGGTGTGTAGGAGGCCGGATTAATGGGGCTTTGAAAGGCGGTACGCACCATCTCCGCACTAATGCGAGCGGGAGTTAACAGGGCATGCTGGAGATCGTAGAGGTGGTAAAGCACAGTTAATTCCTATTCTTTTGCCTTTTGAGGGGGATACCCTTGGGTGATGTCCAACGCAGAGTGTTTGTGTTATGATATAGTGTATGTGTTTATACGTCCTAATAGTTTACCCTATTTTTTGATAAAGGTCATCGGGTATGTCAGATCTTTTCGTTTTGCATATTTTATCACCAGAGCGGCTGAATTCCGTTTTAATTGCCATGATTATGGTTTCTCTGATCGGAATGATGACCGGACCAAGTTGGGGAAACGCTAATCCCTTTTTATGGGGTGTTTTGGATAAAATTTGCGGGCGATTGGTCGAGAAAACCTATAACAAAGACCGTTCAGTTGCATCTCTGCAATTTCGGGGCGGTTTGCTTTTGACTCTTTACCTTATTATTACAGGCATTGTTGCGGCTATTGCATTGATTATAGAACGTCAGTTTGCTTTGGCAGGGTTTATGGATCCGTTGCTTTTGGCTTTGACTATGAGTGGCGGGGCGACATGGTTTTCCTTGATTAAACTTCATCATGCTTTAAGAGGGGCACGTGAGGGAAAAAGTTTTTTATCCAAGGGGAGCTATTATCAAATTGCTGTTACAACCCGTTCCAATTTGAATTCTACTGACGATCACGGAATTATTCGGGTGGGCATCGGTATGGTGGCAACGACTTTTGACAAGGGGATTGTTGCTCCTATCTTTTGGTATTTAATCGGAGGACTTCCTGCGGCTTATCTTTATTGCGGAATTGCGGCAGCGCGGTGGTCGTTGTCCAAAGATGGCTTTGCCAAAGGCATCGGGACGCTTGCTCTGCGATTGGAAAATTTCTTTGGTGTTTTGCCTCATATCTTGTCTTCAATTGTATTATGCCTTGCGGCTCTTGCTACACCTAAGGCAGGAATGACGCGTGCTTTCCGTGGCTTGTTTTCGAAGTATGGGCAGGCTCCCTATGCTGAAGGTGGGTTGGCGATGACAGCTGTCGCTCATGCTTTGGCGGTGTCCCTCGGTGGGCCTGTTGAGGATATTGGTGGGTCGGTTTTGAAACGGGCTTGGGTTGGTCCAGCAACAAGCTCTGCAAAAGTTGAACGTAAACATTTGCGTCAGGCCATTTATCTGGGAATTATGGCTGTTGTTTGGCTTTTTGTTTTTGTTGTTTTGGCACTTGCGGCTTGGCGTTTCTTAGGCGCCTGATTTCGTTTAGTACACTATCGGATATTTTTTGTAGACCTCTTCGATGTCTTTGATGGCGTCGTCCGTCAGGGTTATATCAAAAGCGGCAATGTTGGATTTTAATTGATCCATGGAGGTTGCGCCGATGATTGTCGAGGTTACAAAATTCTGTAGATCCACGAATTTTAGCGCCATTTGGGTGACGGATAGGCCGTGTTTCTTAGCAACGTTCATATAGGCGTCAACTGCGTCGTTGGCTTGTGGGGTTCTTCTGAAAGAGTCGAATTCGTCTCTTACAATTTTTTCGACTTCCCATCTGCTGCCTTTTGGAATTTGTCCGTTTTGGTATTTTCCGCTGAGCAGGCCTGTCGCTAAAGGTGACCAAGGCAGGTAAGATACGTTTTCTCTTGCACAGACTTCGGCAACATAAGGATCATCACTGCGGTTCAGGAGGGAAAATTCATTTTGAATGGATTGGACACGCGGTAGGTTGTGAGTAGAGGATAGTTGAAGATATTTCATGATTCCCCATGCCGTGTCGTCGGATAATCCGAAATGAAGAACTTTACCTTGCTTGACGATGTCGCCGATGGCTTCCAGAATATCCAATAAATTGTCTTCAATTTCTGAAGTGTTTTCTTTTGCGAAGTTTATCAGCCCTGCTCTGTTGTTACCGAAGTGCGGGAAGGGGCGGTTGGGCCAATGAAGCTGGTATAAATCCACATGGTCAGTTTGCAGGCGTTTTAGTGAACCTTCGATGGCTTTGTGGACGGCTTTCCCCGTGAGAGCTTCACCGTCTCTGATCCAAGGGAAACCCGGGCCGGTTACTTTTGAGGCCAGAAAGATTTTGTCACGGTTTCCTGTTTCTTTAAACCACGCGCCGATATATTCCTCTGTCTTGCCTTGAGTCTCGGCACTGGTTGGGACGGCGTAAAGCTCGGCGGTGTCGAAGAAATTAATACCCATTTCTACGGCATAGTTCATTTGCTCGTGAG
Organism: Alphaproteobacteria bacterium; assembly: GCA_020442425.1. Taxonomy (GTDB): domain Bacteria; phylum Pseudomonadota; class Alphaproteobacteria; order Micavibrionales; family Micavibrionaceae; genus UBA1573. Next base: position 4,123 of record JAGRKB010000092.1, read on the forward strand.
CTTGTTCGATTGTGTTTTGTTGTCCCCATGTCATTGTGCCCAAGCATACGCGCGAGACTTTGAAATCTGTTGTGCCGAGTTTTGAATATTTCATGAAAGACCTTTGACTAATTCTGTTTGTTTTTTCAAACCTAAAGCAAAACGGGCTGAAGTCCAGCCCGTTTTTTCGTATTTTTCTTACGCTAAAAATTTATTCAGCAGCAGGGGCTTCGGAGGAAGCTTCCGCTGGGGTTTCAGTCTTTGCTTCGTCAGCAGCAACGGTCATCTTGACAATGGTGTCAGGATCGCGTGGTGGTTCGCCGCGTTTGATCTGGTCTACGAACTGCATACCTTCGGTGACTTGTCCCCAAACTGTGTATTGTTTGTTGAGGAACGAGCAATCGTCAAAGCAAATGAAAAATTGTGAGTTGGCCGAGTTTGGATTTTGTGTTCTGGCCATACCGATTGTGCCGCGCCCAAAGTTGGTGCTGTTAAATTCAGCAGGAAGATCGGGGTAGCTTGATCCACCTGATCCTGTTCCGGTCGGGTCTCCGGTTTGCGCCATGAACCCGTCAATGACTCGGTGGAATTTAATTCCATCGTAAAATCCTTCACGGGTCAGGGTTTTGATCCGCTCAACATGTTGGGGAGCTACGGCTGGCATCAATTTAATGACAACGCGGCCATAAGACAAATCCAAATAGAGGGTGTTTTCCAAGTCGTCTGCAGCATTGGCAGTGGTGGTTGTGGTGGTCATAAGGCAAAAGCTCCCGAGTAGAAGTAATAAAAAACGCATCATGGTTTCCTTTCATGCATACGATGTGGTGGGGGGTAGATTATGGTCAAGTGATGTGAAAAACAACCCTATAAATCTTAACCGATAGGCATTTTTATGGTTTTTGTTAGATTTTCATACAGTATCAATTAAAGCATATGAAAAATTATGTATTTGTGTGATGGGAACTAAATAAACAGGGTTGCGAGCAGGAAGAGAGTTCGTATCATACAGAATAATTTAATTTCAGGAGTCGATATGCGCAGTATTCAGGTTTTGGGAACAGTTGCCGGTTTGTTATTGGGTGGGAGTATTTTTTCTATGCCGTCTTTTGCAGATCGGATTGCCGAGAAGGTTATGGAGCAGCCTAAGCTGGAGGTTGTTGCCGAACTCGAGCAAAGGCCTGCCAATATCGCGGTGACTTTTGATGGACGTATCATTGTTTCCCTTCACCCGTTTGATAAGCCTTCGACCAAAATGATTGTTATCAATAAAGACGGGACGACCGAGCCTTTTCCTGATGCCGAATGGAATAGAGAAGGTGGGCCTGATTTTCATTCCATTGGGTTTAGTAATGTGATGGGTGTTCGGGCGTCTACGCGGGGAAGTGTGTTTGTTCTGGATTTGGGGGATGAAAATTTTGCTCCGCGTGTGATTGAGTTTGATGTTTTGCGGCGGCGGCTTGTGGGGATGCGTTATATCCCGAGAAATTTTACTACTGCCCAGTCTTTCTTACAGGACTTTGCGATTAACTGGGATAACAACCATTTGTATATTGCCGATATGGGGCAGGCGGATTTGAGTAAGCCTGCCCAACCTGCTGTGATTGATCTGGATATGACGAACGGGATCATGTATCGCATCCTTGGCGATCATCCCTCTGTTCAACCTCCCGAGACGCCGCTTGAGATTTACGGTAAAGTTCTGACGTTTGAAAAAGACGGTCGTGATGTTCCTGTGCGTGCGGCGCTTAATTCCATTACGCTCGATATTATGCAGGATAATTTATATTATGCGCCGATGGGGGAAGGTAAGTTATATCGCGTTCCGTTGTCCAAGATGTCGGATGTTTCTGTTTCTGAAGACGCGGTTATCAAACGTATCGAAATTGTCGGTGACAAGCCTGCGAGTGACGGGATTACGGTTGATGCTGAAGAGAATGTTTATATTACCGCGATTGGAAAAAATGAAATTGGTGTTATCGATAAGTCAGGTCACTACAGACCTTACCTCCAAGATGAGAGGTTGCAATGGGCGGATGGGTTATCCTTTGGGCCGGATGGGTATATTTATGTGACTATATCGAGATTGCATGAGCATCCGTTTTTTAATCATGGGGCAGAACCCGCTGAGAAAAAGCCTTATTTGATCGCTCGCTTCAAGCCGATTGCCGAAGGCGGTATTGGGCGGTAAGTATTATAGTCATTCTCGATCGGCGTCCTATTCTTAATAAAAACGACTATAGATATAAAAAGGCCCCCATCTCAGGGGGCTTTCTTGAGATTCTTTATTATTTATGATGTTAGAGCGCGGTCGATGATTGTGCCTGCGTGTTTAATATAGACACTATAATCAAAGATTTTATCGAGAGCGGCTTTGTCCAGTTTGGCTTTGACGTCGGCGTCTTGTTCGAGCATTTCACGAAGTGTGATTTTGCCGTCTGATTCCCAAACCTTCATCGCGTTGCGTTGAACGATGCGATAGGAGTCTTCACGAGAGATACCGCTTTGGGTCAGAGCCAGCAGCGTACGTTGTGAGAAGACTAATCCGCCCATGCGTTCCATGTTGGACATCATGCGCTCAGGATAGACCAGAAGATTTTCAATGACGTTTGCTAGTCTGTTTAGCGAGAAATCAAGTGCGACGGTTGCATCGGGTGCGATAAAGCGTTCAACAGAAGAGTGGGAGATATCGCGTTCGTGCCAGAGGGCGACGTTTTCCATGGCAGGGATAACGGCTGCACGGATAACGCGGGCTTGTCCTGTCAGATTTTCTGTCAGGATCGGGTTGCGTTTATGCGGCATAGCGCTGGAGCCTTTTTGTTTTTCAGAGAAAAATTCTTCTGCTTCGCGAACTTCGGTTCTCTGGAGGTGGCGAATTTCGACAGAGAGGTTTTCAATTGAGGATGCGATTACTCCCATCACTGCAAAGAACATGGCGTGGCGGTCTCGCGGGATGACTTGGGTTGAGACTGTTTCCGGTGTTAGGTCGAGTTTTTCTGCGACGTAGGATTCAATGTCAGGTGCGACGGTTGCGTATGTTCCGACAGCTCCTGAAATTGCGCACACGGAAATTTCTTGTTTTGCAGATTCTAGGCGTTTCTTCGCGCGAGCAAAAGCGGCGTAGTGGCCTGCGAGTTTTACGCCGAAGGTTGTCGGTTCTGCGTGGATGCCGTGGCTTCTGCCGATGCAGATTGTGTCTTTATGTTCGATAATGCGTTTTTTCAGTGCTGCCAAAACTTTATCGAGGTCACCGAGCAAAATGTCTGCGGCTTGTTTCATCTGAACGGCAAAGGTTGTGTCCAGAACATCGGACGAGGTCATGCCTTGGTGCATGAAGCGGGCTTCTTCGCCGACATATTCGGCGACATTGGTCAGGAAGGCGATGACGTCATGTTTGACTTCGCGTTCGATTTCATCGATGCGATCTGCATTAAAGTTACCACGTTCGCGGAGGGCTTTGGACACGCCTTCGGGCACGATGCCGCTTTTTTCCATGGCTTCGGCTGCGAGGGTTTCAACTTCCAGCATAATGCGGAATTTGTTGTCGGCTTCCCAAATGGCGGCCATTTCAGGGCGGGTGTAACGTGGTATCATTTTATAATAGTCCTTTGCTGCGCATCGATGTTGTGCCGTTTCTCGATACTATAAGATGGTCGTGGATGACAATCCCTAATGGCTTGGCTGCGGCAATTATTTGCTGGGTCATGTCAATATCGGCTTTGCTTGGGGTCGCGTCGCCGCTGGGGTGGTTGTGAATTAGTATAACGGCGGTTGCCGAGAGTTCCAACGCTCGCTTGACGATTTCGCGCGGGTAGGCCGGTGTGTGATCGACTGTGCCGGATTGCTGGATTTCGTCCGCAATTAATTCATTTTTCTTATTCAGAAACAAAAGACGGAAATTTTCTTTCTTTTCATGAGCCATGGTTGCCTGCAAATAGTCCATAAGCTTTGCCCAGCTATTCAAAACCTGTTTGTTGAGCAAGTCTTGTTTCATGAATTTGAAGGAGGCAGCCTTAATGATTTTTAGAGCTGTAATCGAGGTGTCCGTCAGGCCGTGTGCGCTTAGGTCATTTTCACTTGCGTGAAAAATTGCGTTAAACGATCCGAATTTTTGTAAAAGCTCTTTGGCAAGTGGTTTGACATCGCGGCGGGGGATTGCCATGAACAAAATCAGTTCTACTATTTCGTAATCAGCCAGTGCTTCGACACCGCCTTTCAGGAATCTTTCCCTTAGTCTGTCCCTGTGGCCAGCGTAGTGTGGTGGTGGTTCGTTGTCTGATTTTAAGGTTTTTTCTAGTTTTTGTTCCATAACAGTATGTTTTATTTGTTTTTTTGTGCGCCACAAGATGTTTTTTTCTTTTTTTTATAGGGTAGTTTTTAGTATAGTTTTTATCACTAATTGGAATTTCGTAATAAATTCTTTGAACTGGGGGAAATAAATGTCCGTAGAGCCTTCTGCTCATGAACTGCGTAAAGACTGGATTCACCCGCCTTCTGCTGTTTTAGAAGATGTGCATGCCATCGAGGAGGCTGTTTCTATGGTCGGTTATGACCATGGGATTGCCAATTGGCAGCTTGTTTTTGTTACAGATCATTTACGTAAGCAGAAGATTCTTGCGTCACTTTCAGATCATTCGGGGTTTCATGCGGATGCTCTTGCAGTGCTTTGTGTGAATCCTGAAGCTTGGAATAGCCCGCATCCAAACTTATGGGAAAAAGCAGAATTTGAAGCTCGTTCCCATTATCTGGATGATATGTTTGAAATTGGGCGTGGGAATAAGACCCTTCAAAGAGATCGTGCTATGCGATCAGTTGGCATGGCTGCGGGAGCTTTGTGTTCCAAGGCGCAAAGTTTGGGCTATGTGGTGGATCATTTGCATGATGTGGATATTTCTTTGGTCGGGCGCGAGATCGGGGTGCCTGCGTCCCATCAGATAGAATATGTCTTTTGTTTAGGGCATCACAGCAATCATATTGCGCCGACTTCCATCGCGCAGCGCGGACGCAAATGCGTTTCTTTAGAGCAGTTCAGCGAGCAACTTCTTGACTAGACTAGAAGGGTGGGCAGGTTTTTCCTGTCGGGGACAGGGTGAATATCTCATAGCCTGTCTCTGTTACGGCGAGTGAGTGTTCGAATTGTGCCGATAGACCTTTGTCGCGTGTGACTGCTGTCCAGCCATCTTGCAGAATTTTGGATTCAAATGTTCCTGTGTTGATCATCGGTTCAATGGTAAAAAACATTCCCGGCTCCAGAACGGTTTCATCGGATGCGGGGTGGTAGTAATGCAGAATTTGAGGTTCGGCATGAAATGTTTTTCCCAAACCATGGCCGCAGAAATCCCGCACGACGGAGAAGCGGTTCGGGTGGGCAACGGCCTCGATGGCGCGTCCGATATCTCCGATTGTCGAGCCTGGCTTTACTGTTTCAATGCCAGCCATCATGGCTTCATATGTTGTTTCCACCAATCTTTTTGCTTTTATATTCGGGGTGCCGGCGTAGAACATGCGGCTGGTGTCGCCGTGCCAACCATCTAAAATCACAGTGACATCTATATTGATTATATCGCCGTTCATCAGTTTTTTTGGGCCCGGAATACCGTGGCAAATAACGTGATTGATCGATGTGCAGATGGACTTCGGGAAGCCGCGATAGTTCAGCGGGGCAGGGATCGCGCCATTTTTTGTGATAAACTCATGGCAGATCCGGTTCAGTTCCTCAGTGGTTACGCCTACTTTAACGTGTTCTGTGATCATATCCAGAGTTTCTGCTGCCAAACGACCTGCTTTTCTCATTCCTTCAAAATCGGCTTCGGAATGAAGCTCGATGCCTTGGGAAAAATTGTTTTTGCTTTGTGTTTGTGTCACTTGACGTTTCTCCTGCAGAACCTTAACTTTGTCTAGACTTAACGCAAACAGACCGGTTTGGCAATAAATGGACAAAAAATACTCGGCTTCTCTTCTGATTATCGGAAATGAAATTCTCTCCGGCCGTACTCAGGATACAAATACACAGTGGATTGGTAAGAAATTGGCTGAACGGGGGATTCATCTCGTTGAGGTGCGGGTGGTTCCGGATATCGAAGACGAAATTGTGTTTGCTGTAAATGCTTTGCGTAAGAAGGCCAGTTATTTATTTACTACGGGTGGTATCGGCCCGACCCATGATGATATTACGACGGAATCCGTTGCCAAGGCTATCGGCGTTCCTGTCGTTATGAGCGAGGACGCGCGGTTGGCGTTGTTATCCCATTACAAAAGGGAAGAGGATTTAACCCCTGCGCGGTTGAAAATGGCTCAAATTCCTGAGGGGGCTGTCCTTGTTCCCAATCCTGTTTCCGGTGCGCCGGGATATAGAATTGAGAATGTTTATGTGATGGCTGGTGTTCCGTTGATTATGCAGTCCATGCTGGATCATATTTTGCCTGAATTGAGTGAGGATGCTCCGATTTTGTCCAATACTGTCACTTGTGACTTGCCTGAAAGTGCAATTGCCATGCAGTTGGCAGAGATCCAGAAAGAGTACCCTATGATCGAGATTGGGAGCTATCCCCATTTTCGTGCAGGAGAGTTGGGATTGTCTGTGGTTTTGCGTTCAACAAATAATCTTGCTTTGCATGAAGCCACGCAGAAAGTAGTTTTGTGCTTGGAGTCCTTGGGCGGAAAAGCACAGGCTGTAAGTATTCAGTCCAAGATTTGATGTAATTTTTTAGCGGATTTGGTTTTGTTCATTAGGGGAGGGCTATTGAATTAGCCCTTTCTAGGCATTGAATTTATTGGGCTTTTACAATTTTTCTGGCAAAATGAGCCATTATTATATAAAATGAATTCATTATATTAACGATTGTTTTGTATCGTTTTCTGGGTTGTGGGGTGTGTATGAAGTTAGGGTCTATTATTCTCTCTGTTTTTGCTGCGTTTGCGGCAGCTTGCAATATCTTTCCTACCCAAGAAAAGGTGAGAGAAGAGCTTCTTAAAAAAATTGAACCCAAGACTATGCCCGAAGTAAATAGAGGCGATAGCGCGTCCTCTGAATTTTCCACGCGGAAATCAGAACATATCCCTTGGCAGTCCACTCAACTTGATTTGGAATAGTGAGGGGCTGACGATAAGGAATGAACTTTTTAGATAAACTAAAATCTATTTTTATCGATGAATTTAAAATGGGTGCAGAAATGCACTCCAGTAAACCTATCGTTTATATTGATCCAGATAAACTGGATGTGTGGCGTATCTCTAGGGAAGTTGAAATCATTCGATCAGCATTGATTGATGCAAAATTTTTAACAGAAGGTCAAAGGCTTCCGGCATTGTCCCCTGAAGAGCTGGAAAGAATGGAAAAAGATGAGAATTTAAAGGCCGTTGTCGAGAAGATTCGTCCCCATCTTCAAGAGCTTGAAAACATTATGCTTGAGCATTACGAGCAAGACTATCCGGGCATATCTCATGCGGTCGTCAAAGAACATCTTTTGAACACATTGTTTAATTCTACTGGTGGAGGGCCGTTTTCCAGTAAGCGTCTTGTTGAAGATATGTGTGTTATTAACACGCCGTTAGAGGGGGAGCTTGATCCGGACGAAATGTATACCGGTCATGGTGTTTTTAGTTTGGTGGATATTGGGTATTCAAAAGAACATATCCGTCCGTTACCCGGAACGAAAGAGTTGTGGGAGCAATTTTCAGGAGAGCATGAGGGTGAACATTGTAATCAGCCTGTGAATGAAAAAGAACCGGGGATCGCGCGAGATATTGTTACTCTAAATGGTGAAATCGGATCGGATTTGGCTGCCTTAGAGACTTTGAGAAAAAATGGTCATCATGATGTAGCCCAAGCTGTTATTGATATGCGTGTTTTGGGTGCGGCGGATGGAGATTATAAGCATGCGACCAGTTTTTTTGTAGACAAGGATGCTCAATATCATGTGGCAACCGAAGAAGAATATTCGGCAATTGTTATTTTTAAAAATGAGATGAATGATGCCGTGGCTGAAGCTTCCGGATACTCTCGAAAAGATGCAGAGTTGTTGCGTAAAAAAGATCCTCAATCTTATGCTGATTTTTTAGAGCGTCAAATCGAAGCCGGAAATTTTCCGCTAAAACGTGCAATGACGACAATCGAAATTCAAGATGAGTTCATGAAGCGTATGGGGGTAAGTTATGGCGACTTTTTGTCGATGCCTGTTGAAAAAGTTCCAGAAATGGTTAAGAAGTATCTCGAGGTCGAGGCTCAAACTGGTTTTGTTCGTATTCATCCCCAATCCGAATTTCTGGAGGGTATGGCTAAGCAATATGTTGGTGCCGTTAGACGTGTGTTTACAGAGGAGACCAAGCCGGTAGACGGGACTGTATTTTCAAGAGAGAAAAAAAATGTTCCTGCGGAAATTAAAGAAGATCCTGACGCCAAAGAAGCGGAATGGGATGCAAAGCTTAAGGATGAGGCTGAATTTCAAAGATATGAAATTATGGACAAAGCCGTTTCTAAAGTTTTGGGTATTACAGAGCAAGAAGCTAGTGATTTGTCTATTAATGATCAGAAAAAATACATTCAGGCCGTTAAGCAAGCTTTGAAAAATGGAGAAATTGACTCTCATATGAGTATTCGTATGTCGTGGGATGATCAACAAAAAGAAATTGCGAAAGTTTTTGGTAAAACTGTTGAGCAATTGGATGATATTCCAACTTCTATAAAAGATAAGATTTCTGAGTATCTTGAGAAAAGAGGGGTGTTTTCTCAAACTGTTTATAATCCACACCTTCTCCCTGCGATTGATGGCTTTATTAAAGACAACGAAATGACGGGTGATAAGGAGGTGGGGGCTTCTGCAAAAACCGATCATCGGACTGCATTGATGCAAAACTCTACAGAAATAACTGCGGAGCGAAGACAGGGCGCTGATTCTTCGCCAAGTCTACATGCCAAGGTGGATGGGGCAAATAACCGTCAGCCTTATCAATTTTATACTTCGTTGACTTGAGTGTTATCCCCAAATTTTTCCTTGATTGTTTTTATTGTATGATCGATTTTAACTATAAAGATATCTGATGTCGTGTCTTCATACTTATTTTTTAGATTCTCAAGGAAAGAAATCATTTTTTCCATATTTTTTCTGTCTTTTTCCGGAGCATAGAATTGCTTCATGAAGGCTGAATAATCTTTTTCAAAAGATTGCCTTTCTTTTATTAGTTTTCCTATGAGAGCATGGTTGTGTTCTGTATTTGCATTCTTGATTTTATCTAGGCAGCTAACCATGCGTTCTTGAAATACTGAACGTTTTTCCTTTACAAGTTCATCTTCGCTTGCAGAAAGGTCTCTTGTGACTGGGAGTTGTGCTAGTCTTTTATACTCCTCTGCTTCGTCATAAAGACCTTCTCGTTCGAAATCTGTATGTATCAGTAAGTTTCCAAAGCCAGTATCTTTTAGTGAGCTGTTTGGTTCCGGTAATTTGATGGATGAATTTTTATTTCTTTTTCGAACCGAAGAATAAATAAAATAAGAAGCAACAAAAACAATTGCCAAAATTACGTATGCGCTGGTCATGTTAGCAGTATAACATTGTGGCTTTGTCAATAAAACAATAAAACCTTGTTGCTTGTGGCGGTGTTAATGGATTGGAATATCTTTATTGTTTTTTGTTGAAGCTTGGAGCGGGAATGGTGCGGGCGGGGGGACTTGAACCCCCAAGGATATTGCTATCCGACGGATTTTCTTACCATCTACGGCTTTCGCCGCGCTCGTGCGTCACGAGTTTGTGGTCTGGACTATCCCTTCACCGTTGCAAAGTTCTTTGCCTTAGGTGCTGCCCGTCTAGTCTCTACACCTTCCTTCCGTTTCCGGAAGGCTTGGCTCGGGATTACCAGTTTAAAGGTTTCCCCGAATTTGAGCAGTTCTGCATCAAAGGTTTCCCTTGTGAGCACTCAATTTTTCGTCTAAGTCCGTTGCGTCTACCGATTTCGCCACGCCCGCTTATTATTTTGAGGCATAATCTATAACCTCGAAATTTCCTTCCGCCAAGTCTAAATTTATGTTTTCGGTGTCTTTTGTTTCAAGAGGACATTGAGGCTTTGCACAGTATTTCTATGGTTTGTTTGCCTTTATCTGTCAGGTAGAGTTCTTTTTTTCGCCGCTCTGTCTCGGAGACACGCATTTCTATGAGCTCGTAGGGGGTTCCTTTTTGGCGGAATTTCGAGAGAGCGCCTGTGATCCTTGAAATTGTCGAAAGGGCTAGTCCTGTTCGTTCCGATAGGTCTGTTAGGGAGCAGCCTTCATTTTTGGCGATTTCCATTAGGCAGATTGCGTATTGAATCGGAAATTCCGGGTCAATGTTTTTGAGTTGGTATAGTATTGTGAGGAGACGTTCTCCCGCTTTGTTTTGGTTCTGGTCTATCATTTTTTATAGTTTGGTTTTCCGCTATCAATGTCTTCCAAGGGGTCAGAATGATCCTTGTCCATGGAATATCAATTAGTATTTCATTATTCCATTTATTGATAGTTAACAACGGTTTTAATCCGTTGACAATTGATACTTCGGTATATATTGCCCCGAATGGTTTGACTTTGATGTAAAGACCCAAAATTTTGACCCCAAATATTTTACCCGACTAGCATATAGTAAGTACTTATGTATTCAACCCAACGCAGTAAGTCCTATCATCGCATGTATGTCTTAAGAAATGCATAAATTAGACTTTTGTATATACTACCTGTGGGTGAGTGTATCTTTGGGATAGGTTTTTTCAGAGAAATCCTATCCTTTTTTGTTTTTCTCTTAGTTTTCAGCCATTTTACTTGATTTTCTAGGCGTAATTATCTTCCTTAAAACTGTTTTCATAAGAAACTTTGTAAGTTTATAATGATCTTTAAATGCAATCTTATGGTGTGCTTGGTTTGTGCGGGAATTATCCGAAATGTATGCAGGTGATTCAAGTTTATGGGCGGTTGCAAAATTTAGTTGGTTAGTAAGGCTTCCAGAAAAGACAGGATTTTGGAAAATTGCTTGCGCAATGTCGGTCTTTTTGAAGTTAACATGTTCAAATCTGCAGTAATGGAAGTCCGAGTAGCACAGGCAAGCATCTTCCAGATTAGAATATGATAAATTGCAATAGAATAGGGAAGCTTCCGAAATGTTGGCTCCCTTTAAATTGCAGTTTATTAGTGATGCATTTCTGAGGTTCAATCCATCCAAATTAGCATTTTTCAGGTTCTCATTGCTTAAAAATAGTCCGTCGAGTGGAATGTTGTGGGTTATGCAATGTTCCAAGGCTTCTGCTGTGGAGGTGTGTTCGCCACTGTACAATGGTTCATGAGCCTGATTTCTCAGGGTAATGTGTTTTTTCATGTTCTTTCTCCCAAAAAGTTTCGTATGATGCGACGTAGAGGTCGCATTCATACGGGTGATATGTTTTTTTGCTCTATTGAGGCTATCCCCAGAAGATTTGCCCTATCAACAGTTGATACATATCAATCTATTTATTATAGGACTTGTTACTTGATGTCAATGGTTTTTGTCATATTTTGGGGTGGGTTGAGTTTTTGTGGATTTTTGTATGGCTAATAAGGAAGAAAGTATGACGGATTGTTCGCCGGAGCCAATGGATTTGCCACCTTTATTGGCTGAAGGCGTTGCCGTTATAAAATCTTCTATTCGGGGAATAGGGGATAGTGCGGGTGTTTATCGCATGATGAGCGAAGATGGGGAGGTTCTTTATGTTGGCAAGGCCAAAAGAATTTCCAAGCGGGTTTTGAGTTATACGAGGCCTTTATTGTTGCCTGTGCGGTTGCAGCGCATGATTGCTCAAACACGTAAAATGGAATTTATTAAGACCAAAACTGAGTCCGAGGCCTTGCTACTTGAAGCCAATTTAATCAAAAGCTTGCGCCCAAAATATAATGTATTGCTTAAGGATGATAAGTCTTACCCCTATATCTTGATGACGGATCGGGCTGACTATCCCCAGCTTATGAAGTTTCGCGGTAAGCCTGATAGGCAAGGGGTGTATTTTGGACCGTTTGCGAGTGCCGCCGCTGTTAATGAGACTTTATCTTTGTTGCAAAGGGTCTTTATGCTTCGGAATTGTACCGATTCCTATTTTGCCTCCAGAAAGTCTCCTTGTCTTCAATATCATATCAAGAGATGTACGGCGCCTTGTGTGCAGAAGGTTTCCAAGGAGGGGTATCTGGGGCAGGTTCGCGATGCTCGAGATTTTTTGTCGGGGAAGTCACGTGAAGTTCAGGAACGTTTGACCAAGTCTATGATCAAGGCCTCAGAGTTACAGGATTATGAGGTTGCGGCGCAGCTTCGTGACCGCGTCAAGGTTCTGACGCATGTTCAATCTCGTCAGGGTGTCAATGCCTATTCAGTTGGAGATTGTGATGTTGTGGCGATTGCAATTCGTGAGCGAAGTGTATGTGTGCAAGTATTCTTTTATCGTGGAGGGCAAAGTTACGGCAATAAAAGTTTTTTTTGGACAGTTGAGGATATGGTGTCTGAAAGCGAGGCTTTGGGCGGGTTTCTGGTTCAGTTTTATCAATCACGGCCTGTGCCAAAACAGGTTTTGGTTGGTGTCATGCCTAAAGAAGGCGCTTTAATTGAAGCGGCATATGGGGTGCAAATACGTGTCGTGAAGCGTGGGGATGCTTATGGCCTTTTGGAATTGGCTGAGCGTAATGCGCATGATGCGTTGCTGCGTCACTTGGCGGAAAAGGGTAGTGATCGAAAAATTTTAGAAGGGATTGCTGATTTGTTCCATTTGGATGGGGTGCCTTCTCGAATTGAAATTTATGATAACTCTCATATTTCCGGAACCAATATGATCGGGGCTTTTGTTGTGGCGTCTCCCGATGGTTTCGAGAAAAAGGCGTATCGTACTTTTAATATCAAGATGGCTTCGGCTTCGGATGATTATGCGATGATGCGCGAAGTCATGTTAAGGCGGTTTGGTAAGATTGATCCAGATGATATTGATATGCAATCAAAAGATTGGCCTAATCTTCTCTTGATTGATGGGGGTGCCGGGCAATTGAGTGCGGTTCATGATGTTTTGGATGAGTTGGGTCTATCTGATTATTTGACTGTGGTTGGGATTGCCAAGGGCGAGAAACGAAATGCCGGACGGGAGAAGTTTTTCATGCGAAGGCAGGGAGGTGGGCAAGACATGTTCCAGCTTCCTATTCACGATCCGGTTCTTCATTATTTGCAGCGTCTTAGAGATGAGGCTCACCGTTTTGCTATCGGGACACATCGGAACAAGCGCTCGAAAGCTGCTCTCGGGAGTAAATTGGATCAAGTTCCAGGAATTGGGGCCAAGCGAAAGAAGGCCTTGTTGCTTCATTTCGGATCGGCTAAAGCGGTTGAGGATGCCTCTGTTGAGGATTTGGTTACTGTAGAGGGGATTTCTCGAACTATTGCCGAGAAAATCTATAACTTTTTTCACTCGGTTTAAGGGTAGGGTGTATCTTCTTTATTTGCCGTAAGGTTGGGAAATTTTCTCAGTGAAAAACTTTGTAAAAATGCTGATATAGGACTTGCGCGCTTGGATTTCTCCATGCTAGTGTCTTGGCAGTCAGCAAGACATTCCGAGAGTTTTTTTGTTCGCTTTTGCGAATGATTGCAATCGTTTGTCAGGTAATTTTAGAAAGGTAGTTGAACCCAATGTTTCACCGTCCTGCAACCCCCAACACTTCAACGTCCGAGCAAGAGGAAAATCTTAATATGAGTCAGGCTCCACAAAATAATGAGTCCAACGAGTCAGCTACTGCTGATCGTGTGGATATTCCGTCAAGCCCATTCCAGCGTCCAGGTCAACCTGCTGCTGCTGCATCTGCTCCGGCGGCTGCACCTGCGGCAAGTGCAAGTGCTCCGAATGCTCCACGTGCATCTGCTCCGGCGTACAGTGCTTATCCTGGTGCTTATGGTTCTATGTCTTCCGGAATGTCCGGAGCGACAGCCGCTTCTTCTGATCCAAACGCTCGCCGTTTAATCATTGGTCAAGGCATCACTATGTCCGGTGAAATTGAGTCTTGTGACCTTTTGATCGTTGAGGGGACTGTCGAGGCTGCCTTGAAAGGGGCTAGCGGTTTGGAAATCGCCGAGAGCGGTATGTTTTACGGAACTGTTGAAATTGATGAAGCCACCATCGCCGGAAAGTTCGAGGGTGATTTGACTGTGAATGGTCGTTTGACCGTGCGCGCGACCGGATCTATTACCGGTGCGATCACTTATAAAGAATTGGCTGTTGAAGCCGGTGCGACGATTGACGGGAAAATGTCACCTGTAGGAGGCAAAGGAGCCTCCTCTGAAAAAAAGTCGCCTAGGGGAGCTGCCGTTGGTGTAGGCTCCCCCGCCAACAAAAGCGCTGGTCAAGCAGCTCAGACTGCCGATGATGACCTTCCGATTTTGCAGCGTGCGGCTGGACGATAGATTGAGTTAAAAAAAACCGGATCAATTGATCCGGTTTTTCTTTATTTTATAATTTTCAGGTCCTATAGCCAATTATACAATTACTGATAGGTTTGTATAATTTGGTCTATAGATTTTGTGTGGTTGAATTGTCTGATTTTTTTGAGGGCAGCGAAGTCATGTTCAATTGGATTGAGGTCTGGTGAATATGGAGGAAGGTAGAGCAATTTTGCACCTGTCTTTTCAATGATGTCGCGTGTTTTCTGTGATTTATGAAAGGCGGCATTGTCCATGATGACGACTTGGTGCGGTTTCAAGTGCGGGGTGAGTTGATATTCCAGCCAGTCATTGAAAATATCAGCATTACATGTCCCTTCCCAAAGCTGGGTGGCTTGGAGAGTTCCATCTGGCATCCGTGCGGCAAGAAGGGATGTGCGAGGTCTTTTGTGACCTGAAATCTCCCCATAAACACGCGTCCCTTTTAAGGCATACCCGTAGAGCCGTGCCGCTTCCAATGCAAAACCACATTCATCAAGATGGATAAAAGAACATCCACGCCGAACATATCGTTCACGAAGACGCAGAAAGGCCTTCCTTTTCATAGTGTCGCGTTGCGTGTACAGCATCATTTTTTTTACGGCTTATACGCAGTTTTTTTAGGTTGTAGTGAATGCAAAAAACGGAAACCTTAAAATAACGCGCACGTTCAGCTATTGTCCAATCGGCGTGGTTCAGAACATTCTCGCTTAAATCATGGAGACTTATCTTGCGCGAGCTTCGTGGGCCAGGCTTGGTATATGCCTCCGCATCCTCTTGCGCCATCCATCGATAAACGCTTGCTTCCCCAACACCAAAGCGGAGCGCAGCTTCTCGCTTTCCCCCACCATCCCTTACAAATTTTACAACGCGTCTGCGTATATCTGATGAACATCTCATCCATACACTCTACCAGCTTTTTTACATGCGTCTATCGGTATTTGTATAATTAGCTATAGATTTTCGCCGGACCGAATTTGTTTTCGCCTTCATCACCTTTTTTGATGAACCAGTAAAGAAGGACAAAGATTCCGATAATGGTCAGGGCAATCAATTGCCACCATCCGCTGCGACCGACATCGTGCAGGCGACGGCAAGCGATGGATACGCTAGGGCCGAGAAGGGCTAGAGATACTAACATTGCTACAAAGCCCAGACCTATAACCATGTCTATGGCGATGGCTGCAAAATAAACGATATAGTAAAATAAAGTCCACCACCAGTATTCGGAACGGGTAGCGCGACCTTCGAAGTTTACATAGTTTTCAAAACCTGATTTTACGGCGTCAGGAAAATTCATAGGACCCCCAAAGTATAAAAATTAAACGAATCAAAACTGGATTAAACATATCATAGGATGGTGTATGCGGCAATCTGACCTTTGATACTGTAGAGGTATGATGATCAGGATAGGGCGGCGGTTATGATGGACTCGGCATCGAGACCAGCTTGTCTATATTGGCGGTCTTGGGTGTCATGGCTTTGGTAGCAATCAGGCAGAGTTAAGGTTCGGATTTTGAGGCCTTGATCCAAAAGGCCGGCATTGGCAAGAGCAGATACGACCAGTGAACCGAACCCTCCGATGGAGCCTTCTTCGATGGTTATGAGAGCATTATGCTCTTTGGCAAGTTTGGACATCATTTCCATGTCGAGTGGTTTTGCAAAACGGGCGTCAGCAATCGTGACCGAGTATCCTTTGCTTTCGAGAACGAGGGCCGCTTTTTTGCATTCTTCCAATCGTGTGCCGTATGAGAGCAGGGCAATGTCCTTGCCTTTTTGGATGATGCGGCCTTTGCCGATTTTGAGCGGGGTGACTTTGGTCTGCATGTTTAATCCCAGACCTTCACCGCGCGGATAACGGAAGGCTATCGGGCCGTCATTATAGGCTGCTGCTGTTGCGACCATACTCTTTAATTCTATTTCGTCACTTGGAGCCATCAAAACCATATTCGGCAGGCAGCCAAGATAAGCGGTGTCAAAGGCGCCTGCGTGGGTCGCGCCGTCGGCGCCGACAAGGCCTGCGCGGTCAATCGCAAAACGTACGGGCAAATTCTGGATGCAGACATCGTGAACGATTTGGTCGTAGGCGCGTTGCAGGAAGGTCGAGTAAATGGCGACAAATGGTTTTAATCCCTCAGTGGCCATGCCTGCTGCAAATGTCACGGCGTGTTGTTCGGCTATGCCGACATCAAAGCAGCGGTTGGGGAATTCTTGTTCAAACAAATCAAGCCCTGTTCCTGAGGGCATCGCGGCATTGATTGCAACGATCTTGTCGTCTTTTCTTGCTTCTTCGATTAGGCTTTCGGCGAAAACTTTTGTGTAGGCCGGAGCTGCCGGTTTTGATTTCTTTTGCGCGCCAGAGACGACGTCAAATTTAACGACGCCGTGCATTTTATCAGGCGCATTTTCAGCAGGAGCGTAGCCTTTGCCTTTTTGCGTGATGACATGAAGCAAAATCGGGCCGTCATGCGGGTTGTCGCGTAAGTTTTTCAGAATGGGCACAAGTTGATCCAGATTGTGACCGTCCACTGGGCCGATGTAATAAAATCCAAGTTCTTCAAAGAGGGAGCCTCCGCCCATTGCGGCGCGTGCTGTTTCTTCGGCGCGTTTTGCAGCTTCGCGTAATGGGGCAGGCAAGTGTTCGGTAATTTGTTTCGCGATTTCGCGTGCGCCTAAATATTGTTTACTGGACACCAGTCGTCCCAGATGTTTGCTCATGGCGCCGACAGGTGGAGCAATCGACATATCATTGTCATTTAAAATAACAATCAGATTGCTTTTCAGGACGCCTGCATTGTTCATGGCTTCGTAGGCCATACCTGCGGAAATGGAGCCATCCCCAATCACTGCAATGACGCTTTTGGAGTCTTTATTTAAATCTCTGGCGACGGCCATGCCGAGTCCAGCGGAAATAGAGGTCGAGCTGTGGCCTGCGCCGAACGGATCATATTCGCTTTCAGCGCGCTTGGTGAATCCTGATAGTCCTTCGGGTTGTCTGATGGTGTGGATCAGGTGGCGGCGACCTGTCAGCATTTTGTGCGGGTAGGCTTGGTGTCCGACATCCCAAATCAATCGGTCATGCGGCGTGTCAAAAGTGGCGTGAATGGCAACAGTGAGTTCGACGACGCCCAGACTTGCGCCCAAATGTCCGCCTGTTTTTGAGACGGCTTCAATTAAATCGGTGCGGAGCTCATCGGCTACTTGTTTCAACTGGTCAACGGACAAGTCTTTCAAATCGGCGGGAGCGTCGATTTTAGAATTTCGCCGTGGGTCGGCTGTGTTCGTATCGGGTACAAGTTTTAGGGCCATGGGGTTGATATGTAATAGCTTTTGGGTGATTTGACAATTGTTTCTGCATGTTATAACATTAGTTATAACAATATGGAGAGAAGTATGCAGGTTAAAATCACCCAAATAGGCAATTCCAAAGGGATTATCTTGCCTAAGGATGTTTTGGACAAGTTGAATTTGGACAAAGGAGATACGTTGTGGCTGGTGGATTCTCCGCTCGGGTTTTCTGCATCGGTGTATGATCCTGAATTTGCTGAACAAATGGATGCAGCGCGCGCTATCATGAAAAAGCGGAAAAATGTTTTGCATGAGTTGGCAAAATGATCGAATACAAATGGATACAGGAAAAAATTGTTCATGCTATTCATGACGAACAGTTGGCAGAGCATGGGGGATTGACCGGGGCGAGGGATGTCAAGCTTTTGCAATCAGCTTTGGCGCGTCCCCAAAATATACTCGGTTACGGTTCTCCAGATATTTCAGAGTTGGCGGCGGCGTACGGATATGGTATTTCCCGCAATCATCCTTTTAATGACGGGAATAAACGGACAGCATTCGTTGTAACAGAATTGTTTTTATTGATGAACGGATATGAGCTGATTGCTAATGATGAGTCGTGTGTTTTAATCATGCTCAAAGTTGCGTCAGGAGACATCAGCGAAGACGTTTTTGCGGACTGGATTAGAAAGAATATCCAGAAAAAGTAATGGTAGAGCTTATTGAATCATTTCCGTCTTTAAAACTTGTTGATACCAAGCAGATTAGAGAAAGTCAGTATATCCACCATCTTTCTGATTGTGTGATTCTTACCAAGGATGGAAAAATCCTTATGCAGCAGAGGCCAGAGAATTGGGGCAAGTCTGCCGGAAATCTTAATATCTTTGGGGGGCATGTTGAAGACGGGGAAACAGTCGTTCAAGGGCTTATTCGTGAACTTCATGAAGAGCTTGGGGCTGTCGTCAGGCAAGATGATCTTGTTTTTATCGGGGCAATTTCGGAAGATTGGACGAATCACACTGAATTGGTTCATGTGTATTTCTGGCATGATACACACGGGACAATTACGGGATGCTATGAAGCCGAAGCGCGGGAATATAATACGGTAGAAGAAGCTTTAGCTCATCCCAAGATCATGGATTATGCCGCGTGGGCATTGGAAGAATGTCGAGCACTTAAATATATTTAGGAGTTATTCTACTCTGCGTAGGGGGAGAATTTTCGGCGAATATATTCAAGAAAAGCAATGTTAAATGATTTTCTTTAGTTTCATTATTCCGAAACATGCGACTGTTGATGAGTCTTTAATTTCGTTGTTTATAATCATCTCCTCAATCTTGCTGATAGGAAAACTTTTTGAGGTTAGTCCTTCTTCTTCTTCTTCGAGTTGTTGACCAATGAAAGTTAGGTTTTGGGCGATAAAAAAATCAAAGGCCGTTGTGCTGTATCCGTATGCTGGGAAGAATTTCCCGATGTGCGTATATGTTTTGGCGATTAAGCCCGTTTCTTCTCTGAGTTCTTGTGCTGCAACTTGCACAGGGAGGAGGTTTTTGTCAAATGAGGCCCCTTGAGGTAATTCCCAATATGAGTTATCAACTGGATAGCGATATTGGTTTACCAAATACATTTCGTTATTTTCAATGGCAGCTATCACTGTATAGTCATTTTTTTCAACTATGCCGAATAAGCCCTCTTTTCCATTTGGGCGAATAATTCTGTCTTCCCGAACTTTCATCCATTTATTTTCGTAAACGGATTTACTTTGTACGGTTCGAAAAGGAGGCGCGGACATATTTAAGCCCGGCGGTTCAGCACATAGTAGGCCAGTTGTTCGAGCATATCTGCGCGGCCTTGGAAAACGTGCAAGTGACGGATGGCTTGTTCGACCAGCATTTCAGCACGTTGGCGAGCTTGTTCTTTCCCCATGGTCGAGACGAAGGTTGATTTTCCGGCCTTGTCGTCCTGATTGGCCGGTTTTCCGCTTTCACTCGGGTCTGCTTCGACATCCAGAATATCGTCTGTGACTTGGAAGGCTAGGCCAAGGTCATATGCGTATGATGTCAAGGCTCGGCGATACATATCTCCGGCTTTGCCGAGGATGGCACCTGCTTCACAAGAGAAAGCCATGAGCTTGCCTGTTTTCATGCGTTGCATACGAGAGATTGTTCCCAAGTCGAATTCTGTTGTTTCGCCGATCAGGTCAAGCATTTGTCCGCCAACCATGCCGTGCGGGCCTGCGGCATCTGCCAATGCAGCAATTAAAGCGCATCTTACATATGGGTCTTCGTGTGTTTCCGGAGCCGTTAAAATCTGGAAAGCCATAGTGATTAGGCCGTCGCCTGCCAAAATGGCTGTGGCTTCGTCGTAGGCACGGTGTACTGTCAATTTTCCACGGCGCATGTCCGAGTTATCCATGGCAGGCAGATCATCATGCATCAGGGAATAGGCGTGGACAATCTCGATGGCGGAGGCTACGCGCTTGGCTCTTGCGGGGTCGACATTAAACAGTTTTGCTGATTGCATGACCATAAACGGACGCAAACGTTTTCCGCCTGCCAGTGTCCCGTAACGCATGGCATCGTAGAGTTGGACTTCCGCCAAATCTGTTTCGGGTAAGAGTCTTTCAATGGCTTTGTCGACCATCTGGACGGTATCTTCCAGCGCTTCTTTAAGTTCGGGGCTGGTCTCGCGTGGGGACGGGGCCATGAGGATTCTCCTGTTATTTATGCATCCAGTGGTTCGGTTGAGAGTGTTCCGTTTGCACCGACAACGATTTTATCGATCTTCATACGTGCTTCGCGGAGTTTTGTTTCGCAGTGATTTTTTAGCGCTATCCCGCGTTCATATGTCGTAATGGATTCCTCCAAAGAGGTCTTGCCCGTTTCCAGATTGCGGATAATCTGTTCGAGTTCTTCCAATGCTTCTTCGAAGCTGAGCTTATCAATGGCTGAAGTGGACTTCGTCATTCTTACTATGCATGCGCTGTTAAATTTTTGTGCGGGCAAAGTTTAGGTCAGCTTGTCTTGTTTCTCAACTTAAATTTTTGTTTCAAATCAAGTCATTCAGAGGTTTCTTTCTGAATTTACGATGTTTTGCCCTTATATTTGCATAATTTTGAAATTATGCAGCGTGCGCATTCCGGTTTGCGGGCTTTACAAGTGTAACGACCTTGTAGGATTAACCAATGGTGGGCGTGGCGTTTATATTCGGCAGGGATGACTTTATCGAGTTTCTTTTCAACGACCTCTACATTTGCGCCTTCTGCCAGTCCTGTGCGGTTGGAGACGCGAAAGACATGGGTATCAACAGCAATGGTCGGGTGGCCAAAGGCGATATTTAAAACAACATTGGCGGTTTTACGCCCTACACCGGGGAGGGCGGTGAGGTCATCCAATGTTTCCGGAACTTGTCCGCCATGTTTTTCAATGAGTTGTCTGGACATCTCAATCACATTCGCGGCTTTGGAATTATAGAGACCAATGGTTTTGATGTGGTCTTTGAGTTTTTCCAGACCTAATTTGACCATTTTTTCAGGCGTATCGACGATTTTAAACAGCTTTTCCGTGGCTTTGTTGACACCCGCATCAGTGGCTTGGGCCGAGAGAATGACAGCGACCAGCAAGGTATAAGTGTTGACCGAATTGAGTTCACCTTTCGGCTCGGGGTTTTGTTTGCAGAGCAGGCGAAACATTTCTTGGATATTTTCTTTTTTCATGTCTAAGTTATATCTGTTTGATAGGGAGAAATCAGTATGAAATTTGATCAGATCGGTTTGGCGTTTGATGCGCAATTGGCTGGACGTTCTCACATGGATGTTCGCATTGTTGATACTCTTTCTCCTGAGGAGGCTGAATATGGTTCAGTTGATACGCCGTTCGGCAAGATGACACTGGTGTGGTGTGAAGAGGGCCTCATGTATCTCGGGTTTCGGGAGGGGCGGTCTTTAGAGAAAATCCGCCACTTCTTTCCTGATGTGCGTTTGAGCGAAAATCCTAGAGAGGCGGCACGATTAGCCAAGCGTGTTGAAGATATCTGGCGCGGACGATCAAAAGATAAATTGACGTTGGTTGTGACGGGTACTGAGTTTCAAAAGGATGTGTGGCGCGCTTTGCTTAAAATTCCGTGTGGGCATGTTGTGAGTTATGGTGCGATTGCATCTGCGCTGGGGCGTGACAGGGCTGTTCGCGCGGTCGGGTCTGCGGTGGGCGCCAACCCTATATCGCTTCTTATTCCGTGTCACCGCGTTATTCAAAAGAACGGCTCGGTTTGTAATTACGGATGGGGAGATACTGTTAAACAGAAAATTCTGAAGATGGAAGTTGAAGCTGCGGCCTAATCCAGTTTCAGAAAATCATTCATATTGTAAAAGCCTGCCGGTTGGTCGATGAGCCAGCGGGCGGCTTGCAGTGCACCGCGTGCGAAGAGGGCGCGGTCGGTTGCTTTGTGGGTGAGTTCAATTCGTTCACCTGTTCCTAAAAACATTACCGTGTGTTCTCCGACGATATCACCGCCGCGAATGACGGAGAATCCGATTTCGTCTTTGGTGCGTGCGCCTGTGTGTCCGTGGCGGTCGTAAACGGCTTTGGAAGAGAGTGATATGCCGCGGCCTTCGGCTGCAGATTTTCCAAGAGCTAAAGCCGTACCGCTTGGGGCATCGACTTTTTTTCCGTGGTGGGCTTCGAGAATTTCGATGGCGTAGTCTGTTCCTAAAATCTTTGCGGCCTTTTTAACGAACTGCATCAGGATATTAACGCCGAGGCTTGAGTTTGGAGTGTAGAGGATAGGCGCGTTTTGTGCGGCGTCCTTTATATCTGCCATTTGAGATTCAGAAATGCCTGTCGTTCCAATCAGAAGCGGTTTCTTGGCACTGGCAGCCATGCGGGCATGACGAACGCTGGCGTCAGGGGCTGTGAAATCAATCACCAAATCGGAGACTGCAAAGAGGTCTTCGCCGTCTTTCAGGATGGGCACGTTTTCGGGAAGCATGTCTTTATCCCGTGTGACACCGCCAGCAAGATAGAGATCACTAGCGTTCTGGACTTCCTTGACGAGCAATTGTCCCATACGCCCTGTGCAGCCTGCGATTCCGATTTTCATGTCAAATACCTGATTTGTTGTGATTTTTTTTCGAGTTTATACCAAGAATTAAAGTTTGACAATTGTTGACATAATGCCTATCTTCCATCAGGATTTATGATTTAGAAAATAGAGGTTTTTATGTATATGACATTTAATTGTGTTGGAAAATTTGATGTCAGTGAGATTGAAGGTTTAGGGAGCATGTTTTTGGCATGTTGCAAACACGATGAAATGTCTGCGGGGCTCTCAGGAAAACGGATTGTTAGATTATTTGACGATCATCATAGTGCCTTGGTTGTTCTTGAACCTCACGTTGTTCAAAGAGGACACGAAAAAATACATTATTCGAACGAAAGGATTGCTGTTCATTTTAGCAATGCTCGAGATGCGAATGCTTCTATTGTAACTGTGACCCTTCAAAATCCATTTAGAAATCAAAATACTAGATTAGGATTACAAGACGATTTTGTATTTAATGGTAAAGCTTATTGGGTAGAGTCAAGGCATGATATGGTCTTTTGTGTTGAGGAAGGGCGGGAATGGATTTCGTTAGATTCTCCGGCAGCAACTGTTCGTGATGATCGGGAGACTGCATTTGGATTGTTGGAAGCGGTTCAGGAACATCTTCGCCCAAATTTCTGATGAAATAGGTTGATTACGTATGCGTATCAAGTGATTATTTTAATAATGTTTTGTTGGTTTGTTATAGCATTTAATATTTTTTAGGAGATGAATATGTTGAAATCGAAGATTCAGAAACGTGTATCAGGTGATGCTGCGTTGAAATTAAAACCTGCTTTTATGGTTTGTTGTGGCGTGGATGATGACGATTTGAAAATAGAGAAGCCTTTTATACGTGTTTATAAGGATGGTGATGAAGTGCTGCTGACCTTAGGGACTAACAATAATCGTGGAATGGGTAGGTTGTTCGTGCATTTTACTAATGCCGGTAAAAAAGGCTCTGTCATCACATGTTCAGCCCGAAGTACCGATGGTTTTATTGGCACCATTCAGTTGGGGGCAGGCTCCTCTAATGAATTATTTGAGGGTGGTGGTACAGATCACTGGGTTGAATCAGGTCGAGAGATTTCATTGAACTTTGATAGAAGCGATGCAAAAACAATTACTCCTGAAGATTTTAAAAAGCTTCGTGGTCGCGCACTGGAATTGTTAAGAAGCGTTGATTTCTAGCAGATACATATTAATTCGAATTTCAATAGAGCTTATAATTTGAAAGATTTTATTTGAGGATTTTTAAATGGCAAAAGGTATGCATAAACGACAAAGAGATTTGTTTCCTGAAATTTGGGACGGAGTATCTTTCTTTGAAGCTGGTTGGGAACATGATATCCCAATGTCAGAGTATGAACTTGATAATCTAACCCCATGGTATGAGACTAAATTGAGACATGATATGTCTAATCTTGAGCGATCAGCAACACTATGCATAGTAAGAGCGTTTTGCTCTGCATCAACTTCTCCTCGAGCTTTTACATTATTTGAATTTGAGAAAGCAGCCAAGGGATTGCATGGTGATACGTCGTTACAATTTCGTTTTAGAAAAAGTAATCTTGGTGGCGCTTGTTCTAGAGAGTTTTGTGACAATGCGAGACCTAGTAAAGATTTCCAAGCAATGCTTAAAAAACTTTTAAAAATTCAGGTTTTGTCCATAGTGGACGGAGGAAATGGAGATAAAAGTAAGTTGTATAAATTGCGGGATGAACGTTTTGCTCAATGGTTTCATTATAGGCAGGAAAGACCTATTCGATAGGTCCTTCTAGTTAACTCTGCCATATCGTCGCTAGTTTAAAGTGCATATACCACCAAAAACCCAACGAATATTATAGCCGCGATGATGATTATTGTGTTGGGTTTTGACTCTCTTACGCCTTTTTGAGAGGTGTCCGAATTGTCTTCATCGTGCTTTGTGACAATGCTTTTTATTGACGACAAAATTTCTTCAACGGATGGTTCTTTTTCGGACATTTTTCCTCACTAACTAATCAGTAATGTCATCCCATAGCTCTTTGACTTTTTTGAAGAAGCCTTCGCTTTCGGGGGTGTTTTTACGGCCGCCTTTTTGCAAAGTTTCATCCAGTTGCTTCATGAGGTCTGTTTGTTTTTTGTCCAGATTGACGGGAGTTTCTACGAAGACTTCTATATAGAGATCTCCACGAGATTCTGAACGCATAATTCTCATGCCTCGACCTTTGACTCGGATTTGTTGTCCGGTCTGAGTGCCTGCAGGAATTTTTATGCTGTTTTTTTCGCCTTCGATGGTTGGGACTTCGATGTCGCCGCCAAGGGCTGCTGTTGTCATTGGGACGGGGACGCGGCAGTAAAGTGTGGCTGCGTCGCGTTTGAAGAATTTATGTGGCTTGATTGCGATCAAGACATAAAGGTCGCCACTTTCTCCACCGCGAATTCCTGCTTCACCTTCTCCGGCCATGCGGATGCGTTGGCCTTCGGATATGCCTGCGGGAATGGAAATTTTGACGGTTTTTTCTCCGCGCATCCGTCCGGCTCCGCCACATTTTTTACATGGGGATTTTATGACGTTGCCAGCACCGTTACAGGTGCCGCAGGTACGCTCGATTGTAAAGAACCCTTGTTGGGCACGAACGCGTCCTGAGCCGCCGCATGTACCGCATGCCTCAGGCGCTCCACCATCAGCAGAGCCTGTGCCTTTACAAAGGTCACAAGATTCCACGGTCGGGATTTTTAGTTTTGCGTCTTTGCCTTTAAAGGCATCTTCTAAAGAGATATCAAGCGAGAATTGCATGTCGGAGCCTCGCATCGGGCCTCCACGACCACGACCTCCGCGTCCGCCATTCATGATGTCGCCGAACATATCTTCAAAGATGTCGGAGAATGCAGAGCCGAATCCCGCGCCGGAGAATCCTCCTGCGCCGCCTGCACCCATGCCAGCCGGGCCATCAGGGCCAAATTGGTCATAGGCCGCACGTTTTTGTGGGTCCTTTAAAACATCGTAGGCCTGATTGATGGCTTTGAATCTTTCTTCGGCAGCTTTCGGATCGTCTTTGTTTCTATCGGGGTGAAATTTTGCCGCCATTTTGCGATAGGCTTTTTTAAGTTCCTCTTCGCTGGCGGTTTTTTCGACTTCCAGAAGCTTGTAATAATCCTTTTCACTCATTCTTCGGTTTTCCATGAGTTGGTCAATGTCTGTGACTTGTTTTCTCTAAACAGAGCAGGGGCCACCGAAGTGGCCACCTGTCGATTTTTCTTTTACTACTCTTTGTCGCCTTTGGCTTTTTTCTTGTCGTTATCGTCGTCTTCGAATTCCATGTTGGTAAAATCCGCGTCGATAACATCGGCATCGTTAGCAGAAGATGATGACGCGGCATCCGCATGTTGCGTGTCAGCTTCGCCTGCATTTTCTTCTTGGGCTTTACGGTATGCCATTTCGCCAATCTTCATAGAGGCTTGTTGCAGAGCATTCATTTTCTCTTGAATGTCTGTCACGTTGTCGCCTTCCATAGCAGCTTTCAGATCAGCAATCGCTTTGTTGGTTGCGTCGGCATCTTCTTGGGGGATGTCTGCGCCCATTTCTGCCATGGCTTTTTCTGTCTGGTGGACGGCGGCTTCGGCGTGGTTTTTAACCTCAACCAATTCGCGACGCTTTTTGTCTGTTTCGGAGTTGGCTTCGGCTTCTTTGACCATTTTATCGATGTCGGCATCAGACAGCCCACCTGAAGCTTGAATACGAATATTCTGCTCCTTGCCTGTGGCTTTGTCTTTGGCGGTGACGTGAACAATACCGTTCGCATCAATATCGAATGTTACTTCGATTTGAGGTACTCCGCGTGGTGCGGGTGGAATACCAACCAGATCAAATTGCCCCAACATTTTGTTGTCTGCAGCCATTTCGCGCTCTCCTTGGAAGACGCGGATGGTCACGGCATTCTGATTGTCTTCTGCAGTCGAGAAGGTTTGAGACTGTTTGGTCGGGATGGTTGTATTGCGGTTGATGAGACGTGTGAACACGCCACCCAATGTTTCGATCCCCAAAGACAGAGGGGTTACATCGAGCAGGAGAACGTCTTTCACATCGCCTTGCAGAACACCACCTTGAACCGCAGCACCGTCAGCCACAACTTCATCAGGATTTACGCCTTTATGAGGTTCTTTGCCGAAGAGTTCTTTCACGGTTTCGATGATTTTCGGCATACGGGTCATACCACCTACGAGAACGACTTCGTCGATTTCGGAAGGTTTCAGGCCAGCGTCTTTCAAAGCCGCTTTACACGGATCGATTGTACGACGTACCAGATCATCCACGAGAGATTCAAACTTCGCGCGGGAAAGCTTGACGTTCAAGTGTTTCGGGCCACTTGCGTCTGCAGTAATAAACGGCAGGTTGACTTCAGTTTGAGTGGTTGAAGACAATTCGATTTTTGCTTTTTCAGCAGCTTCTTTCAAACGTTGCAGAGCCAATTTGTCTTGACGCAGGTCAATGCCTTGCTCTTTTTTGAATTCATCTGCGAGGTAGTCAATGATGCGCGCATCAAAGTCTTCACCGCCGAGGAATGTATCGCCGTTGGTGGATTTTACCATGAAGAGTTCATCACTGATTTCCAGGATGGACACGTCGAATGTTCCTCCACCCAAGTCATAGACTGCGATGGTTCCCTGATTTCTTTTATCAAGACCGTAGGCGAGGGCTGCGGCGGTTGGTTCGTTGATGATGCGGAGAACTTCCAATCCGGCGATTTTACCGGCGTCTTTGGTTGCCTGACGTTGAGCATCGTTGAAGTATGCCGGAACAGTGATAACAGCTTGGTCTACTGTCGAGCCTAAGAAGCTTTCGGCAGTTTCTTTCATTTTTTTCAGGATCATGGCTGAAATTTGAGCCGGGGCGTGTTTTTCACCGTCGATCTCGACCCATGCGTCACCATTTTCACCTTCAACAATTTTGAAGGGGGCGTGTTCTTTCATTTTTTGAACTTGAGGGTCGTTAAAGCGACGGCCGATCAAGCGTTTAATTCCGAATAGAGTGTTGTCGGGATTTGTGACGGCTTGACGTTTTGCCGGTTGTCCAACCAAACGCTCTCCGTCTTTTGTAAAGGCCACCATTGATGGGGTGGTGCGTGTTCCTTCGGAGTTTTCTACAACGCGAGGCTCCTTACCATCCATGATGGCAACACAGGAGTTGGTTGTACCCAAATCAATACCGATTACTTTTGACATTTTTATACCTCTTGTTTTAACTGGCAAATGACGTGAGGCCTCACCATGAGCGCCGACACATATTCCCACAAAAGCTCTGTCCAAGCCTTTGCACGGTATCACATATAGCGTATCAGGCTCCAAATGGACACCCCGTTATATGCGGTAAATTGCAACAATCTACAAGTTAATTATAGGATTTATATCCTAAATGTCAAGTGGGGATGAGTTTACGGGCTATAGGTTGCGTTGGCAGGTGGGATGACAGCCAGAATTGTTGGCGGGGTTGTATCTGCTACGGCTCCGGAAAGCGATAAAGTCGCGTCTGCAATTGTTGTGACGGCTTCTTTTCCGTCTCCGATGAGAGAGGCTCCGTTTGCATCGATGTTCGAGACTGTAATATCTGTGGCGCCGTTGTCCGCCGGTTGGACTGTGTAGGCAAAGCGAAGTTCTGCTGTACCGCTTCCGCTGATATAGGTTGCCGTTCCCGGATTTCCATTGATTGTAACGTTCATGAACGGGATTGCCCCTGTCACTGTGATTGGAGAGTTATAACGGACTCCGATTACAATTTGTTGTCCCGGTGTCAGGTTTTGGGAAATGATATAGGGGGACTGAATTGGATAGGGTGCAACTTTTACGCCATTGAGCGGGGCGGCTATCCAGTCGATTTGAGAGGAAACCTGATCTGTGTGAGTGATGTAGTTCGGTGAGCCTATTGCAACAGCGCCTACGACGCCTGCGATGGATTCTGCCATTTCTTCTATCTCTAGGGTTTCTTGGCCAGCGACACTTCCGGTAAAGGTGACTGCTCCGTCACGAACACGGACGGCGGAATTTATTCCATTGGAGGAAACATCGATGTCTGTTCCATGCAGAACAATTGTTCCTCCGGGCACGGCAACGTTTGTGATTTGTCCATCCGAGACAAATTGAATTGTCCCTGTAATGAGCGTTATCAAATCGGGCAAGATACGAACTTGTGTGTTTTGCCCTAGCGTCAGTGTTGCGCCTTTTGCGAACCTTAGGCGGGTATAAGCGCCGACGGTGTTGGCTGTTGTGACGGTAACCGGCATCAGAAGTGTCTTTCCGGCACTTAATGGGGATGTGCCGGTTTCTTCTAGGGCTATGTTTGCGCCGCTGGTTTCGAGTACAATCAATTTGGAAGAATGTTTTCTACGTACTTTTGTTCGAATGATGTTTTCGCGATGAACTTTATCAAACGCATAGTCTTTGACGGGGGCTAGTTCGGTTTTTTGTTTCCATTGTAATTCCTCCGGTTGATCGAAGCGGTGCGTGAGGCGAAGGGCGGCTTGCAATTGTGGAGAATTTTGTGTGTCTTTATCTATCCCAACGCGAACTGCCAGAGCAGGGACAGGGGCATATTCCAGTGAAGCTGTGGCTCCATATAAATCTTTTTCGTCGTCTTGATTGTCCCACTGATAGCCTTTTACAGAGGCGGTCCAGCTTGGGAGTTCAGGAACTTGTCCTCGTAACTCCAAGTCCCATCCTGCAGCGGCTCTGTCTTCATAATACTGGTCGAAACTTTTCCAATCAGAGAGGGGCATATATCTGTTTGCAGAGGCGGAAAGCTGACTTGTTCGAGCGTCGACCCCTAAGCTTACGCGGTTATGATTTCGTTTTGGCGCGTGATCAAAAAAGATATTGGCGCCATATAATTTTTCTTTGTCCTCGCTTAGGTGGCGATAAGCCAAGCCTGCGTTGATCGTGTCATGTTTGACTTTGAAGCCGTTATCATCACTTTGTTTCGGGGCTTTATGATAGGACAATTGCGTGAAGACGTGATGGGTCTCTGTTTTATCTTGCCAGAGTGGTTGAATGGTTGTGATTGAACTTATCAAATCTTTATCTTCTGTTCCTATTTCGACTTCAAGACGGGCAAGAAACGGAAGCTTACTCATGCGCGCTGTATCGACGCCACTCATCATAAGTGCAGGAAGAATTTCACCTCTTACAGTTTGATCCAGTGTTTGTTTCAAGTCCAGACGTTGCTGTTCTTCTCCTTTGATCATGGCACAAAAAGCGTTTTTGGCTCTTAGTGAAAGGGTGTCGGTTTTTTGTGAAATCCATTGCTCCGGATTTATGCCATGAAAATTCGAGACGGAAAGATCGGGGTACAGGTTATCTTTGATGTCGTGTACCAGATTGGTTTTGAGAAAGCGATCAATTGAAGTTTGGCATCCTTGATCCAGTGCTGCGAGTTTTGCGGCGTCTCCTCCGCCTCCATTATAGGCGTTGCCAATGACTTCCAGATTGTTGAACAGGGTTTGAATTTTGTCTTGGGTATGGTCTGAAAAGTTTTCGGTTTCATTTACTGACTGCGGAGATGCAAATTCATCTTCGTAACGTTCCGCGTATGCGGAGGAGGGTACGAAGAAACTCAGAAGCACTGCCAACAGGATTAATGCAAGCCCTTGTCGGCTGACGAATATGTTTTCCAGCGTGAACACAGAAAACCAAACCAATATTTTTATGTTGAAATTGCCGTGTCAGGGCAATTTGGAAAAAGGATTTCTCCAATTCTGATAATATAATAACAGGTGTAAAAGATTATTAATTGAATCTGGAAAACCTGAGGGGGTTGTTTGGCTTTGTCAGGCTTGAGTGTCTAGATTATGGTTATTTCCCTGATCGGATTTTGAGATGCCGACGCGGGCAGGTCTCAAAAGGCGGTCGTGAAGCAAATAACCAGGTTCTATAATCTGGATAATGGTTCCGTTGGCTTTGTCCGGCATTGGGGCTTCGAACATGACTTCGTGGAAATTTGGATTAAAAACTTCATCGAGGGGTTCGATCTTTTTGAGGCCGTTTTTCTCGAATACGGTCAGCAAGGCTCGTTCCATTGCCTCAATTCCTTCAACTAAAGGGTTGATTCTATTATCTTCCTTTAGGTCGGCCGGAATGGAGTCCAAGGCTCTGCGGAACGTGTCTGAAACGTCCAACAAATCACGGGCAAAGCCAGAGATTGAATATTTCAAGGCGTCTTCCCGTTCTCTTGCCGAGCGTTTGCGTAGGTTTTCCATGTCAGCAACTGTGCGGATTAATTGATCTTTTGTATCTGCTAGTGCTTTTTCAAGTTTTGCCACCATTTCCGTATTCTGGGCTGCAAATTCAGAAATATTGCCAACGTTTTCCATGGCTTGTTCAGCGTTCGGGGCACTCATTGGTTCTTGCTCTGATGGATTTTCAGCCTGCTTGTTCTTCGCTTTGAATGCGGCGGGCCCTGTCAGGTCAGTAAAACCGTCCGGTTGGGTTGCTTCTTTTGCCGGATTTGGGTCTGCTTTGTTGTGTTCGGTGCTCATTGTCTTCGTATTCGTATGTCTATTTAATTGATTGCGTTATATAAAATCTTGATTGAGACTGAGAATAGGCAAGGCTGACATGAAAATCAAGGCTGGCCTTTAGGGGATTCACAGATTGCTGGCACAATTTGTCGAGGTTGCTTTGTGCGATGCATAATTTAAAAAAGATCAAATTTGAAGAAAGATTATATATTAGTTAAGTGTGTTTTTGATATTATGTTCGTAAGTGTAGGTGTAGGAATGGGAGATATTTTTGATTATTCACCGATAGACATGTCGTCCGAGGATTTTTGGACTCTTATCGGTGCTGTGGCTTTTGTATTCGGGATTAAGCTTGCGGCTGATGATCGCCCTGAATTTCCTTCCTATTACGGTCTCGTCCTTTCTTTATCATCCGGTTTGTTTATGGCCTGGATCCGTTTTTATCGGTAATTCTGTCTTTCATTCATTTCTGATTTGACTTTTGGGGCTAGGGCAGTTTTTATGCTGCTCTATAACTCCTAGTATCAGCAAAAGAAGAAATTGAATATGGCTTTATCTGTCCAACGCCCGTCCGGTCGCCAACCTAATTCATTGCGCGAAGTCGAGATTATTTGTGATGTTTCCAAACATGCCGAAGGATCTTGTCTCATAAAATTCGGCGATACGCATGTTTTGTGTACGGCGACGGTTGAAGAACATGTTCCCGGCTGGATGAAAAATTCCGGTAAAGGATGGGTGACTGCCGAGTATGGTATGTTGCCGCGTGCTACAGACAAGCGGACAGATCGTGAGGCCGCTCGCGGGAAGCAGACAGGCCGTACTCAGGAAATTCAGCGTTTGATCGGACGCGCTTTGCGTGCAGTTGTTGATATGGAGAAAATGGGGGAGCGTCAGGTACGTTTGGACTGTGATGTTATCCAAGCTGACGGCGGCACACGCACGGCTTCTATTACGGGGGCCTATGTTGCTCTTTATAAAGCGTTCGAGCATTTGATGACGGTTGGGCTTTTGAAAGAACTGCCTTTTAAGGATTCTATATCTGCGATTTCTGTTGGCATTCATAACGGTCAGGCTGTTCTTGATCTGGATTATGCCGAGGATTCTCAGGCCGAGACGGATGCCAATTTTGTGATGACCGGTAAGGGTGGGATTGTCGAGATTCAAGGGACTGCCGAGAAAGATCCTTTTTCAGAGGAACAATTCTTGGAATTATTGTCTTTGGCGAAAAAGGGATGCGGTGAGTTGACTGAAAAACAAAAAGACATTCTTTCCGCTTAAGAGGGTTTTAATATGCGTATCGAAAAACTGGTATTGGCCACTCATAATGCCGGCAAAGTTGCCGAGATGTCTGATTTACTTGCGCCTTACGGAATTGAGGTTCTTTCGGCGAAAGATTTTGATCTTGATGCTCCTGAGGAAACTGAAAATACGTTTGAGGGGAATGCGTTTATCAAGGCTCGTTTTGTAGCAAAAGAAACAGGGCTGCCTGCTTTGGCTGATGATAGCGGATTGTGCGTCAACACTTTGAAAGGTGAGCCTGGCGTTTATTCTGCGGATTGGGCTGGGCCTGAGAAGGATTTCGGGAAAGCCATGATCCTTGTGAATGACAAGATGGGGCAATGTCCTGACAGATCAGCTTACTTTATATCTGTTTTTGCTTTTGTTTTGCCTGATGGGCGGGAGATGGTGTTTGAAGGGCGTTGTGACGGATCGTTGATTTGGCCCCCACGCGGTGCTGGCGGTTTCGGATATGATCCGATGTTTGTTCCCAAAGGGGAAGGACGCAGTTTTGGTGAAATGGATATGAGCGAGAAAAAGAAATATTCTCATCGTGCCAAAGCGTTTGCAGAGTTTAGAAAAATTTTCGAGTAATGTCGTTCGGCATTTATATTCATTGGCCTTTTTGCAAATCGAAATGTCCTTATTGCGATTTCAATTCTCATGTCTCTCAATCTATCGATATTGAGCTGTGGCGCGCTGCTTATCTTAAATCTTTGGCGTATGGGGCTGGAAAAACTCCTGATCGTATTGTCGAGAGTGTATTCTTTGGCGGGGGAACTCCGTCTTTAATGCCGCCTGACTTGGTGGCAGATATTCTGGCGGCTATACAGCGCCATTGGCGTGTCGCTAATGATTGGGAAGTTACACTTGAGGCCAATCCGACGTCTTTTGAAATTGAAAAGTTTGAAGCGTTTCGGGCGGCAGGTGTTAATCGTGTCTCTATCGGTGTTCAGTCTCTTTATGAAGGGGACTTGAAATTCTTGGGACGTGAGCATTCGCCGGATCAAGCGCGATTTGCTATTTCAGAAGCGCAGAAAATTTTTGACCGAACAAGTTTTGATCTGATCTATGCGCGTCCTAATCAGACGGTTGAAGCGTGGCGGCGGGAATTGGATGAGGCCTTATCGTTGTCAAAAGGGCATTTGTCTTTGTATCAATTGACGATTGAAAAGGGGACACCGTTTTTTACGCGGCATGCCCGCAAAGAGTTTACGATCCCTGAACAGGATTTAGCGGCAGATCTTTATGATGTGACGCAAGAAGTTCTGGAGCAGGCAGGAATGCCTGCCTATGAGGTTTCTAATCATGCTGTTTTGGGGCAAGAGTCACGGCATAATCTGATTTATTGGCAGTATGGTGAGTATCTCGGGATTGGACCCGGGGCGCATGGGCGTGTTGTGTTGGATGGTCAGCGCTATTCTACACGAGATCATCGTGCGCCAGACATTTGGTTGGAGCGTGTTTCTCAAACATCGAATGGTCTGCAAGGACAAGAAGCGTTGACGCTTGAGGCTCAGTTTCAGGAATGTCTGATGATGGGTATGCGTTTGCGAGATGGTGTTCCCGTTTCCAGACTTGAGCCGTTTTGCGGTGGGAATGTATTTTCTTTATTAGATCGGAAATCATACGATCATCTGGTGACGGGTGGTGTGATGGAAGATATGAGTTTCATGCAAGAAAAAACCCTGCGGACAACGCCGCAAGGCTTTAAATGTTTGAATGCTGTATTGGGCTATTTGTTATCGTGATCCCATGGCGGCTGTTGCTCCGCTCATGAATTGGGAGATGTCAGAACCGTTGACAGTTACTCCGTTCTCGTTTGCAAGGATATGATAGGTGCGTTTATCCGGATTATCCGGAGCAATTTGCCCTGCCATTTGAAGGATTACAAGAGGTCCCAACATTTGACCGGCAAAGGGATTGTCTCCCATTTGTGTATTGATTTCTTTCATGAAGGCATCGAGGCCGGTGATCTCCCACTTTTGGTCTGCGTTCATTCCCAATGGATTGGCAAGTGTCGCCAATATGGTTCCTTTGCCTGAGATGCTTAGGGCTTCGGTTTCCAGAGAGGCTTTGTTTTCTACGGTGGTTTGCGCTTGAGACAATAGGGTTATCATCGGCGTAGACGGGACAACGATATTTTTATCCAGTTCATTCCGTGCATTTTTCATGATGTCTTGCATGGGGAAGTTTTTGATCTTTAAATCTAGGTCTATATTTTTTGGAGAAAAGTTTTTCTGACTTGGGTCTATATTTTGTACAATGTCGCTGGCTTTTATTCGTAAGCCGAAAGCGGCTTGTTCCGGATTGCTCATGTCTATATCTAGCCCGAAATTGGCTGATGCTACAGTGAGGATTTCTGTTTGTTTATCTCTTTCTGTGAGTTTCAGATTGTTGATTGCAAAATCAGAAGTCATTTCTCCCATTGGCTCTTCAAATAATTTGGTTAGCGTTTGAACCAAATTTCCAAGCTCTTCCGGTTGTTGGTCGAGTGTTGAGATGCTGGTGTTGTTCTTTCCGATTTCATATACGTGGTTGCGGATGGCTTCATAGCCTTTGGGGTTTATGTTGTTTATTGTGTAGCCGATTGATGCTTTATCCAGCGAAATTTTCTTTCCGAATTCATCATGGAATTCTATCGTCTCGGCGTTCATCGAGATAGGGCCGCTCCAAAGATTTTGTCCTGAATCTTTTAGGTCTTGTTCAATCTTAATGGAGCCGATTGACCCCAGAGATGTAATCCCCTCGTCTCCTGATGGGGCAGAAATTTTGATGTCTTTGTAGTGAGCTTTCAGGGCTGTGATGTAGTTTAATTTCGTGTTCCAGATGCCTGCCGCTGATTGATTTGCAAAGGTGATGTTTTGGACTGAGCCGTTGGCTTGTGTGATGGTGATGTCTTTGGGAAGAGAATATGAAATTTTCCAGTCTTCTGCTTTGTCTCCTGGGGCAGCATTGATGACAATTTTTCCGATATTTAATACCGTGTCTCCGACATAGGTTGTTTTGATGTGAGGCAGTATAATATTGTAGTAATTTCCCTTGGGGGTTACGGTCATATCTCCGATTAACTCCATCATTGTGCCCGAGGCTTGATAGATTGTTTTTTGCTCTTCAAGATAATTTCCGATTATGATTTTCAGATTTTGCGCGCCTGACTCATCTATGGCTGCCATTGATGGTGATGGCATGAATGTCAGGGACAAGACAGTTGCTGCTGTCAATATATTCTGATGGTGGTATTTGATCATAATGGAATTTCCGTTTCGGTGGGGCATCGTCAAGCTTTGAGTCTAGCGCATTGGGAAATGGAATCCAGTGAAAAATCAAACTTTTGACCATGGTTTTGGCAGGTTTAGGGAAAGGTCTGTGGTATTATCGCTTTAAAATATAAAAAACTTGCATTTTTGGAGGGGTTTTTAGCCTTTTCTCTTGGACGGAGGACTTTTTGGTACTATAAATTTCGCTTCAAAAATGAATTAGGAATGATTTTATAGACCATGATTTTATCCGCTATCTCAAAACAATTTACCCTCTCTGATGAAGGGCAAATTTTCTTTCAAAAAGATTCAACCAATCCGTTGCCGGGTGTTGCGCTCGCTAAAGTCAAAAAAGGCGATAGCTTGTTGGCTCCGCAAGTCGAGTTGTTGGCTGAATTTGATACGGGTAGCGAAGATCGTGCGGCTGTGGCCGAGCATGTGTCCACTTGGATGAAAGCTCATGTCTATACAGTGCTTGAGCCGTTGTTTGGGTTGGTCAGTGATGAGGCTATGGCTGAGGGCGTTCCTGAGCCTGTGCGGACTATTTCTCTGAAACTTTTTGCTGGTACGGGTATTTTGCCGCGCGGTGATGTTGAAGAGTCTTTGTCCCAACTGGACGCCGATATGCGCAAGGCTTTGCGTGACCGCAAAGTGCGTCTTGGGCCTTTGTTGATTTTTATTCCTGATCTGAATAAGCCTGCTGCTGTTCGTCTGCGCGGTTTGTTGTGGTCTTTGGCCAATGATGCGCCGTTGCCTGCGCCTGTGCCTAAGGACGGGTCTATGTCGGTTGTGGTTGATGTGACCGCGGCCAATCCTGATTTTTATCGTGCGATTGGTTATCCGCTTTATGGGCCGCGCGCGGTGCGGATTGATATGCTTGATCGTGTGATTAATGCAGTTTATGACGGAGCGCAAGGCGGGAAGTTTCAGGCTCAGCATTCTATGGCTGAGTGGATGGGATGCCCGATTGCTGATCTTTATGGTGTGTTGGAGGCTATGGGTCATAAGCGTATTGAAACACCTGTTGTTGAGAAGGCTGCTGAAGACGTTGCTCATGTGGCTGAGGTTGTAACAGAAGCTCCCGCAGAAGTTACGGAAGTTAAAGCTGAAGAGGGTGCTGTTACAACCGAGGTTGTTGCCGAGAAGAAAGAGCCTCAGAAAAAACCTGAGCTTGATTTCTTTTTTCTGCGTCGCGGGAAAGCGCATAAAGATGCAGCAGAGCGTCGTCCGCACCGTGAGAAATCAGATAAGCCACAATTCCCGAAAGAGCGTTATGCGCCGAAGAATGCCAAAAAATCTGACAGTGAAGGCGAGCACAAGAAATTCAAGAAGAAGAAATTCGACTCTTCAAAAGATGGGCGCAAGAAAGACAAACGCGAGTTCCGTGATGAGCCTCGTGTTTATAAAGCCGAAGCCAACGACCACGATAATCCGTTTGCAGTTTTGCAGAATTTGAAATTGAAGTAATCGATATGGATGTTAGACTGGCGCAACCACAAGATCATCAAAAATTGGTTGATTTGCTGTGTGTCGTTCATGGTGAGGAGTTCAGGGCACTCGCTGATCTGGAGGTCTCTTTAATGTTTTCTTCTGCTTTGAAAAAGCTTTTTTTTATAGTGGCTGTTGAAAATGAAGAAGTAGTCGGCGTTGCTGCCATATCCGAAGAAATGTTTACAACAGATGTATGGGGGATTACATGGGTCGGTGTTCATCCGAACCATAGGCATAACGGCGTTGGACAAGAAGTTGTAGAAGGCTGTCTAAATCAAATTCTAGGAAGAGTAGAAAAACCTGTTACAGTAATTTTACGAACCCATCCTGATCAAACGGGATTATATGATAGAGTTGGGTTTAAAGTTCTGGGGCCTGATCATGAAGGCGGGACTTTTATGACGAAGACAATCGGCTAATTCAGGATAATCATTCCCCAGACAAGGGCGGCATTGATAAGAGCTAAAAGGACTGCGGCGGAGCCAAGGTCCTTTACTTTTTTTGAAGCTTCGTGCCAGTCGTTCGAGATGCGTTCAATCACGCATTCAAAGGCGGTATTGATAATCTCGGCAATGAGAATAATGAAGAGGGAGCCGATCATCAGGATGCGTTCTATTGTTGTGACATCCAGCAAGAAAGCCAAGGGTAGGGCAATGGCGCAAAGCAGAAGTTCCTGACGGAAGGCGGCTTCGGATTTAAAGGCTGTCGTTAAGCCTTCTACAGAATAGCCGAAGGCTTTGAGGATGCGTTTTAGTCCTGTGTTTTTCTGAGGGGCAGTCATATCACGACCTTTCTTGTTTCTATATCGAGGGCGATAATATCTTCCAGTGTTGAAACTGTTTTGCCCTGTGCAAAGGTTAGTCCCTTTTCAACAATCGGGATGATTTGCCCGAAGGAGATTTCTTTTTTCAAGAATTTTTCAACGGCGATTTCGTTGGCAGCATTAAATCCGATACAGGCGGCTTGGCCTGCATTTAACGCGTCATATGCCATTTTGACGGAGGGGAAGCGCGTTGTGTCAGGTTGTTCAAATTCGAGTTTTGAGAGGGCAGTCCAGTCGAGCGTTTTTCCAGTTGTCGCCATGCGCTCAGGATAAGCCAGAGCATAAGCGATAGGCGTGCGCATATCCGGTGCGCCGAGTTGGGCCAGAACCGAGCCGTCTTTATATTCCACCATGGAATGGATGATGGATTGCGGGTGAATGAGGACATCTATTTGGGTGGCTGGCATATCAAAGAGGTAATGCGCCTCTATGATCTCCAAAGCTTTATTCATCATGTTGGCGCTATCGACCGATATTTTGGCCCCCATTGTCCAATTGGGGTGGGCAATGGCTTGTTCGGGTGTTGCACAATCCATTTGATCTTTTGACCATGTGCGGAACGGGCCGCCTGATGCGGTTAGGATGATTTTTTTAATTTGCTCGCGGTTGTGATTTTCAAACACCTGAAAAATAGCGTT
Source organism: Alphaproteobacteria bacterium (assembly GCA_020442425.1). GTDB lineage: Bacteria > Pseudomonadota > Alphaproteobacteria > Micavibrionales > Micavibrionaceae > UBA1573. The sequence continues at coordinate 42,877 of JAGRKB010000092.1, forward strand.
GTGCTCACTATCGACGGGTAGAATTTTTGTGTTGTGTTTTTTGGCTTCATTCAAGACCAGTTCACCCGCCGCAACCAGCGGTTCTTTATTGGCAATCGTGAGGGCTTTGGTGTTCGGGATGGCTTTTAAGACAGGTTCCAATCCCGCAACGCCGACAATGGCCGCCATGCATAGATCTGTGCCTATAGATGCGGCTTCCAGTACAGCACTGCGACCTGCGCCGACTTTGATGTTTGTTGTGCTGAGGGCGGATTTTACTGTTTCATATTGGCTGTCATCGGCAATGACCACGAATTCGGGATTAAGGGCTTTGGCTTGTTCAATCAAAAGTCCCACATTCTTTCCTGCGGTTATAGCACGGATTTTGAATTGCTCTGGGTTTGCTTTGATTAGGTCAATCGTGCTGGTTCCGATTGATCCTGTTGATCCGAGAATGGAGATGGTTTTTTGAGACATCTAAAAATCCTCTTAGAAGCCCTGATAGATGAGCATTAAATAGGCTACGTACACGGGGATGACGAGAAGAAGTGCGTCGATGCGGTCCAAGAGTCCGCCGTGTCCTGGGATGAGGGTGCCTGAGTCTTTGACGCCTGCTTTGCGTTTGGCAAGAGATTCCAGAAGGTCGCCTGATTGCCCTGTGATGCCGATAAGTGTTCCGACAATCAGGGTGGACAGCCAAGATGGGGTTAAGCCGTCCATTGATGCTGGGGTAAAGAATTGCAGGCAGATTGACAGTGTGAGGGCGGGGCCAAGAAGTGCGCCTGCGTAGCCTGCCCAAGTTTTGTTCGGGCTGATGTTCGGAGCCATTTTGGGGCCACCGAAGTTTTTGCCAAAGATGTAGGCCACTGTGTCGCTTGCCCAGATGGTTAGAAACAAATAGAGGATCAGGATTTTTCCGTCGTCCATCAGTTTGTAGCCGTTCATTTCCAGTTTAGATAAGAGAGAGAACGGAACCGCCATATAAAGGGTTCCTGCGGTTATCAAGGCAATGCGTTTGATCCAGGATGTCGAGAGTTTTATGCTGATATTATTCCACTCGTAAAGAGAGATCAGGAACATTGCCAACAGGAAAATCATAAAAGGCATGCCACCCCACCAGATGACCCCGACGAGCAACGGGATCAATACCAATGCAGATAGGAGGCGGGTCATGTATGAGGGCATG
>JAGRKB010000021.1 GCA_020442425.1 Alphaproteobacteria bacterium
GTAATTATCGACAGCTCAATAAATATTGATTTTCCGGCACCTCCACAAAGTGGAATCTCAGACGCTTATATTGAGGCTGTGTGCCGTGCGTTTTCTCAGCTTGAGCATAGATGTTCTCTCGATCAGATAAAAGGCTACACCGCTGTCAAATCGTCCCTAAGACCTGATAGACGACTTCAAATTGCCCACGAAGGAAGCTTAATGAAGGCACTGTATAGACATGTACAAACCAGAGAATGGTTGATTGATGCACCTGGGATAAAATACTATGCCATCACCTCAAAAGCAACTGACGCCGATAGGAATGCTTTAAAAACTGTTGCCACTCACTCAATAACCGACGTTGGTAGCAAACCCGAGGCAGCGGTTGACGATTTGTTATGTGTTTTTTCGGGCCCTGAATTGGAAAGCGCTCTTAAAAAAATCTTATTTTGATGATTTCTTGATTTGAAGGGCCAGAGCCTTGCCCAGCGCCTCGGCAAGCAAAGGAGGGACAGCGTTTCCTATCTGCCTTCCTATACTAACGATGCTTGGCCTTCCGGAAAGGGTACAAAATTCCCACTCAGCTGGAAAACTTTGTAGGGCCGACATCTCTGCCGTGTTTAACCCACGATCTTCAAATGGATGAATATATTTCCCCTTAGTCGGATTGTAGCCAGCCGTTCTTATTGTCGGAGCAGGCTTGTCTGCCTCCATTCGTCCGAACGTATCATGCCCCTGATGTTTCCCCGTTTGCCAGCACTTGGGCCTCATATTCATTGGAAGAACTTTGAAGTTTTGTCCCTGCTTAATAAGCCCCATTCTTTTCTTCATTTCTTCGGAATGCTGCATACCCAAACAGTCACGTCTCTTGAAAAGTTTTCGGTCCATGGATTTTAAGGTTGAAGCAACAGTGTTCCATGGTGCGGGAACATAGGTGGGCATACCTTTAAGAGACAGGGAGAACTTTTTCCACTCTTGTGTCCCTTTAAAATGCGTCGGCAGTGGGAAGGCTGGTTTATCGCCTAACAACCCAATCATAATAAAACGTTTTCTTTGTTGCGGGACTCCATAGTCGGCAGCATTGAGAATATCGAAAGAAATCCCATATCCCAAGCCGTCGAACTGGTGCTTCATATACTCCACAACCTCGGCATGTTTTGCCTGAGTTATTCCGGCTACATTTTCGAAGATAAAAGCTCTGGGCTTTACACCTTTTACAATTTTTACAAATTCCAAAAATAAATCGCCATTACGGGGATCATCTTTGCCCTGTTTTTTCCCTATATTGCTAAAAGGCTGGCAGGGCGCGCCTCCCGTGACCAGAGCAACGTCACCAGGCTTCAAACCAGCAAGCTTCAAAATTTCCGAGGGTTTTATATTACGAATGTCCCCCGGCTTACGATTATTATGGTCCTCGAACAACTTCCATGATGGTCTATTTTGGCGCAGCGTCTCTCTGCAATCCCCGTCGATCTCAACACAAACGGAAGTTTTAAAACCGCAGTTTTCGAGACCTATTTCCATACCACCCGCCCCTGTGAAGAGACTAATCACCCATCCGAGATTCTTTTTATTTTCGAATTCAGTAATATCGATGTATGAATTTCCTTTTATAGGGCAATCAAATACCTCGGCAGTTTTTCTCCTAGTCTTTGATTTTGCTGGAGAGTCTGTTTTTTTTAGGGCTGATGTCATTTGTTAATGGTAGCTCTTTTAGATAGGTTTGTTAACAGTTTATTCCACGTTTGTTCTCATTTTATTTTTTTCATAATATTTGCGCAGTTTCTTAAATTTGCTTTACTCTTCATTTTTGTCCCAGCGCTTCTACTCCCTATTGTCGTAAAGTAAAAACAACTCGGGGTAAAATCTACTTTTATTTTTACCTCCGATAATTGAATGTTATCGGAAGTTAACAGGATGCTATGGCCTGATCTCTTTTTCCCATTTTTAAGCTCAATAATCCGTTATACCTAACAGCCATAATAATCTTATGACTAGCAGTTGACTTTGAGCAATCAATCTCCCACACTGCCCTCGAGTGTTCTTCGGAGCACTTGGGGCTTCATAACCCCATCGGATTAGCGGTTGATATGTGCCGCAAACATGTCGCCCTCGGTCTTTATCGGCCGGGAGGCGGCAGTGTATGTCCAAGCTTCACGGCTAAAGACTGTCGCGCCATCTCCTAATCCGAATGGTTATGAACTCCCGTGCCACCAGAGCTTAACCCCTCTGGCTGGTAGGAGAGAAATCAAGACCGTTGAGATGCGCCATGAAACCTGTATTTATAAAAAACCTAAACACCCCCACAGAACAGACATCCGACATACTGCGCCAAATCCAGTTTGAAAGACCTCCTTATAACGAGGATTGGCTACAAAATCTGATCCATAATCATCCAAATCTAGTTCCTGCTGGCGAAGTTGAAGCCTGCTTTGAAAACATCATTCCCGTAATCCGTGAACTCCCTCTGCCTTCTGGCTATCTTGATAATTTCTACATCACACCTGACGGATACCCCGTATTGGTCGAAGTCAAACTTTGGAAGAACCAAGAAGCACGCCGCAAGGTCATAGCCCAAATTCTTGAATACGCAAAAGACTGTGCGGGACTTTCCTACGAGACACTCAACACGGAAATCAAAAAAATCCTGAAACAGCCTTTTGGCGATAATCCTCTCTATGAGATTGTGACAGCTCACGCTCCCAATGCTCCAGAAGAGTCCGTATTTATTGATCGTGTAACAAGAAACATGCGGGAAGGTCGCTTCTTATTGCTCATCCTTGGCGATGGTATCCGTGAAGACATGGCCGCTCTGGCTGAATATCTTATGCACCACTCCTTACGTTATTCTTTTGGGATCATCCAAGTCCAGCTATTCGAGCTTCCAGATTCAAGCGTGGTGGCTCTTCCATCCGTATTAGCTAAAACCCAAACGATTGAGCGCCATGTAACTATCGTCACAAACAGCAGTAAAGATGTTCAAATAGGATATTCAAAACGAAAACTCTCACCTATATCTGGCACATGGTATAGGTAATGAGAACATGGATTTGACTTTCTTCCATAACGAAAACTTGTATTTGGAAGTAAGTCAGCCGCAAAATGGCCTGCCTCAGCACAATCTAAATCAATATCAATTAAACATGATGTCTCTTTTCCCAAAAGAACAGATATATTCTGCTCTTCAGCGTTAAAATACTGTTCAATATTTTTGTCAGTAATTTCCAAATCTGGCCATCCAGAAATATCTGGAGCTTTTGATTTGAAGGGGACTGGGATTACATGAAACCCCTGAGACAAGTATTTTTTTGCAATACTAATGGTCATTTTTGTCTCCTTTTAGGCTTTCTATCCATTGTGTAACATCGGAAGCCAGCCATCCAACGCTCCTTCCACCAAGGCTCATTGGCTTTGGAAATTCTCCGTTTGCGATGCGTAGATAAAGTGTAGACCTGCTTAGACCAGTACGGTGTAAAACCTCTCTTAATCTTTCAATATGTGGGCTTAGTTCTTTTTCCATTTTCATCCTCCTTTGTTGGAATAAGTTCTACAAAGGCGAATATAAGGAATTTATGAGAGAATAAAAAAAGCAGAAGGAAAAATAATACTCTATTTAATTGTCTATTTCTTTTGCAATCAACTCAAACAGTTCAAACCTACCTTCAGAGAGATCGACCTTTTTAGAGCCCGGTCTTCTTCCCCGTTCCAATCTATCGAGTTCACTCTTCTTAATATAATCTTTGAGAGTGACTATTGATCGGGATGCAAACAATGGCAAACCACATTTATCCAATACGTTTCTCGGAAGAATCATCAAAAAGTCTGCTATTTCTTCAATAGATGCCTCAGGAAATTTATTACGAACAATTTTTGCCGCTTTGACGTAACGACTATGCAGGATATGTGCCTCTATACGAAAGTCGATCGCACCTGTGTCAATCACATAATATAGGGCCCACGTTTTTAAAGACACAGGCCGTCTAGATTCCCATAGAAGTCTCATGAAGTCTCCAGGGCTCATTTTGATATTGACATCAACTTCTCCACATCTTGATTTTTCAAGCTCTTTTTGTAACCAAAACCTTGTACGCTCGACCATTTTTAGCGTTTTTTCATCAATATTATGCCCTGGAACAACGTCGTGCACGTAATGAGCTGCTTCGTTTATTGTCCAACATGCTTCTTGAACGGCCACCCACAAATCCACATCATAATCATATCTATTTAATAGAGGAAGTTCAGGGGCCTCTCTATCACCAGTTATTCGAAGTTCTTTACGCATATCAATTTCAGGATCTTTTTTCTTAGCCATCTTAATCCCCTCCCTCAGCATCAATAAAATCTGCCCAATCCTGCATCATCTTGACTCGATCATCCCAAAAATGCGCACGGTTATAGGCAGCCTCAACATCAGATTTCTTGGCATGAGCAAGCTGCACATCAATTTTTGCCATAGGATAGTGGAGTTTCTCTAGCAACACACCAGTTGCCAAGGCTCTAAATCCATGTCCTGTATGGATACCACCATACCCCATCCTTTTAATGGCAACTAATATTGCATTATTTGACATATGCCCTTTTGGATTCCTTTGACTTGGGAGCACGTATTTTCTGTGTCCGTTCAATATTTGCAGCTCCTCTATAATTTTGACGACCTGTTCTGATAAGGGGACATAGTGTGTCTTTTTCATCTTCATTCTGGAAGCAGGAATAGTCCACACTCTTTCGACCAGATCAAACTCATCCCATTCAGCCTTAATAAGCTCGCTGGTTCTAACAAACGTCAGCATGAGCATCTCTATGGCCAAAAGCGTCTGACGGAATAGGCGTGCTTTGTTTCCGTGTAATTTATCCAAGAACTCTGGCAGGTCTTTTTGGTCCATCGACGCGTAATGACCTTTTGTGGCAGGAGCCAATATATCGGACGCTTTAATGTCGGCTGGGTTATTCTGACATACACCCAAAATCTTTGCGTATGCAAAAATAGCTCTGCAATATTGTAAACACCTTCTAGCAACCTCGGCAGCGCCGCGTTTTTCAATATCTTCGATGACAATAGCTAGCCTAGGTGTTGAAATGTCCGTAATTGCGAGTTTCCCAATAAACGGAAACACGTCTGACTCAAGTCGTCTCAGAACTGTGTCCGTGTGTTTTTTAGACCATTTCCCGTTTTCCTGCTTTTCTAACCATTTTCTGGCAATGGCCTCAAATGTATTCAGCGCACTCACATGACTAAGTTTTTTAGATTCTTGTTTATCTAATGATGGATCGTTGCCTAGGGCTAATAACTTTTTGGCTTTTTCCCGCCCATCTCTTGCTTCGGATAATTTGACTTGGGGGTATTGCCCTAACGACAGGGTTTTTTCTTTTTTAGCAAACCTGTATTTTAACTGCCATAGCTTGCTCCCGTTTGGCTTTACAAGCAAATACAACCCGCCAGAATCAGTTATTTTATAGGCTTTTTCTTTGGGTTGTGCATTTTTACAAGCTACGTCTGTCAATGGCATTGGGGGTATCCTTATAAAAACCAATCTATTACCCCCACAAATACCCCCAAAAGAGGTGGATGCCCTAGCATTTTAGTGGAAGTCCAAGGAAGAACGATACCCCTAAACCCGTTGATTATCAATAGGTTTTGGACTTTGATGGAATTATATGGAAGAAAGGTTGGCGTCCCCTACGGGAGTCGAACCCGTGTCGCATCCGTGAAAGGGATGTGTCCTAGGCCTCTAGACGAAGGGGACAGCCTTGA
>JAGRKB010000093.1 GCA_020442425.1 Alphaproteobacteria bacterium
GGATCAAAGCGTTCTTCAAAGGACATTAAAAGGCTCCGGCAAGTTATAAATTTTGGATATCTTTAATTATACTGTAGGGAGATTTCAAAAGCATTCTGCGGCGCAGCAAAAATGGCTATTTTTCTTTGTTTATGAACAGATTAAATTCCACCCATATCGCAAAGTATTGCCCATTCTTCATCGGTGATGGGCATCACAGACAGACGGGACTGGCGGATAAGGGCAATGTTTTCCAGTCGAGGGTCTGATTTGATATCGGCTAATGTCACGGGCGTCTTAAAAGCTTTTTTGCATTTCATATCGACCAATACAAACCGTTCATCCAGCGGGTCAGGATAATGTTCTTTCACTACTTCCATAATGCCCACAATTTCTTTGCCGATGTTGGAGTGGTAGAAGAAAACTTGCTCACCTTTTTTCATGGCCTTCATGTTGTTGCGGGCCTGATAATTGCGGACATCATCCCATGGCGCAGTGCCTTTTTGCTTGAGGTCTTCCCAACCGAATACATTTGGTTCCGATTTCATAAGCCAGTGGGCCATGGTTTCTCCTTCTTTCTTTTTAAGAGAAGGCAGTATAAGAAATTTTTATGGCTTCGTATAGCTCTTGGATGATGGATAAAATGCTACTGTTCCGTTTACGAACATATAGGGTTCCAGTATTTCTTTTTCCAGAGGAGAGTTTTTTATGTTTTCTATTGCCTGATTTATCAGGGAGAGAAATGTTAGATTATTATCGGATTTTAGGACGCTCAATGTATTTGGAATAACTGTGATCGGGCCGTTGGTTTCCAATTTTTTTAGAGTGTCCGGATTGTGTTTAAGATAATAGGACATGCTAAGGGGGTCGTTAATTACAATATCAGATTTTTTTGTAACGACATCACTCATCATTTGAGTTGGCCCTGATATTTGAGGAATGGCTATTTGTGTGGCTTTTGGGAAGAGTGAGCGTGCGGTTTGTCCTGAGACATCTCCATCAATGACAGCGATTTTTATGTTTGGGTTATTAATGGATGATTTCCAGTTCTGATTAAATCGTGTGTCATCCTTTCGTGAGTATAGAAAGAAAGGGAAATACGCCAAAGGTGTAGAGTAAGTCATGTATTTTAATGTAGATGGAATAATTGGCCCGTCTCCTGCGCACATGGCGTCGATTTTACCGCTACGCAAAGCTTCGATTTGATTTCCAGGTATAACTTCCAGCGTCCATTCTATTTTTAAATTTAGAATTTCCCCGATGGCCTCAGTATAATCATAGTTCATGCCACTGAATTTTCCGGTTTTGATGTCTTGGTCGAAGAATGGGGGCCAAAGTAAGTAACCGCAGCGAATTGTATTTGTTCGCATTACTTTTTCGTAAGTTGTTTCTGCAAACGCATGTTTCGTGTTCAGGCTCAGAATGCTTAGCACCAATATCATGAGAAATTTTTTCATTTGATCTGCCTTTTGTTGGAAAGAACAATGTCATAATCTCTAAATTTCTTGCAATAAAATAGTATAAAAGTGTATTATAATGCTTAAAATATGATGTTTATATGTTTGGAGGTGCTTAAAATATGATCTCTGTTAAGCAAATTCGGGCCGGTCGGGCCCTGTTGGATTGGTCTCAAAAAGAGTTGGCAGATAAGACGGGTATCTCTCTTCGTGCGTTGGCAAATATTGAAGTTGGAAATGCTGTCCCAAGAAGTAGTACGGAAGAATTTATTCGTCTTGCACTCGAACAAGGTGGGGTGGAGTTTTTATCAGCTGATGGTGTTCGATTGAAAGAGGAAGTATTGGAAATCTTATCTTTTGAAGGACAGGATGCTTTGCGCATGATGTTTTCAGATATCCTCAATGTTTTGCCAGATGGAGGTGAGTTGGTTGGTATTAATCTCAATGAAAAATATTTCTTTGATCATGGAGGCGAATATTTGTCAGATTTTTATGATAAGATGAAATGTCGAAATATTCGTGAGCGTTTGTTAATCCGTAGGGGTGATAAGTTTCTTATTACTGAGAAGAGTAGTTATCGTTGGCTTCGTCCGGATTTGTTTACTGAAGTTCCTTTTGTTGTCTACGGAAATACCGTCATGCAAATATTATGGGGGGATAAATTAAAACTTATTCTTATCCGTAATGATGCTTTGGCAAGAGCTTATAAAAAACAGTTTGAAATATATTGGGAAAAAGAAAGCGAAGCGTTGCCGTAAACGCTATTCGTATTCGTGTCTGGACGGGCGATTGAGGATTTCGTCCAGTGCGGCTTTGATGGATAAGTTTTCGTAAAGACATTTATAAATAGCTGCAGTGATTGGCATATCGATATTTTTTGATGTGGCGAGTTCATAGGCGGCTTTGGCGGTTGTCACACCTTCGGTGACGCTTTCGCGTTCGGCCATGATTTGGTCGAGTGTTTTGCCTTCGGCCAAGGCCACTCCACAGGAAAAATTACGCGATTGCATACTGGAGCAGGTGAGCATCATGTCTCCGACACCGCATTGTCCCATAAGGGTTTCACGTTTGCCGCCCATGGCTTCGGCAAGGCGGGCAATCTCGGCTAGGCCACGTGTGACAAGGGCTGCGCGTGCGCTTTCTCCTAAACCCAACCCGTGACAGATACCGCAGGCGATGGCGATCACATTCTTTATAGAGCCGCCGATTTGTGCGCCGATCATATCGGTTGTGGTGTATAGGCGTAGGTTTCTGGCGGTGAGTTTTTCGCTTAAGGTTTGTCCTGTTTCGCTATCTGCTGCGAGAGTTGAGGCGCTCGGAAGGCCGTTTGCAATATCACGCGCAAAATTCGGGCCTGTGAGAAGGGCAATGCGCGCTCTCGGGCATTCTTCTTTTGCCACATCGGACAAAAGCTGATGGCTGCTGATTTCAATGCCTTTTGCACAGATAACAATGATTTCATTATCGCGTAAGAGGGGGGCAATTTGTTTCAAGCTCTCGCGCAAATATTGAGCTGGTGTTACGTTTAAAATGATATCGGCGGTTACGATTTCAGATAAATCGGTTTTGACATCAATAGCGTTATGGAGTTTTACGCCTGCCAGATATTTTTTATTTTCACCGCATTCGGTGATTTGTTCGGCAAGCTCTGGCTCTCTACACCACAGGGTTACTTCATGACCTGCTGTTGCATAACATTGTGCGAGGGCTGTGCCCCATGCGCCTGCGCCGATGACTGAAATTCTGGTCATATTGCGAAATCCTTTAATTCTTCTAATGGCCAGCGGGGGCGGGCTTTGAATGATAGGGATGATATACGACCCGCTTGAAGGAGTTCAACCCCTGCCCATGCAATCATGGCCCCATTATCCGTGCAATATTCTAATGGTGGGGCCATTAGGCTGAACCCGTTTTTTACGCAGGATTGCTCAAGTGATGTTCTGATGGTTTTATTGGCCGATACGCCGCCGCAGACGATTAGGGCCGGATTTTGTTTTTGTGGGTAAAGGTCTTGAAATTTTTGCATGGCTTGTGTGGCTCGGTAGGAAAGGGTCTCTGCCAAGGTCGATTGAAACGATGCTGCGAGCTCTGCCAACGACTCTTTTGTATGAGTGTGTTTTTCGAGAGATTGGCGCATCGCTGTTTTAAGACCCGAAAAGGAAAATTCAATTTCCTTGCTGCCTTTCATCGGGATAGAAAACGGAAAGTCCTGTTTTGCTTTTTCTATATCCGGACAGAGGGAAGCCAGTTTTTCCATGTGAGGGCCTCCCGGGTAGGGCAGCCCCATCATCTTGGCGGATTTATCAAAACATTCGCCGATCGCGTCGTCTCTGGTCGATGCCCAGAGATGATAGTGACCGATATCTTCAGCGACCAGAATTTGCGTATGCCCGCCCGAGACCAGCAGAACCAGATAGGGGAAAGGGATATCTTCGACCAGTCTTGGGGTTAGGGCATGAGCTTCGAGATGGTTGACGGCTATAAATGGTTTGTTGTGAGCCAGAGCTATCGCTTTTCCTGCCATCATACCGACCATGACTCCGCCGATTAGCCCAGGGCCACAGGTGGCGGCTACGCCATCTAAATCAGAAAAATCAAGCTTTGCTTCTGTCATGGCTTGTTTGATGAGGATATCCAGATGATCCAGATGGGCGCGCGCGGCTATTTCCGGTACGACTCCGCCAAAAACTTGATGGGTGTCTATTTGGCTTAAAACGAGATGCGACAAGACTTCGCGCTTGTCGGTGATGACGGCTACGCCTGTTTCGTCAGTGCTGGTTTCTATGCCTAGGATATTCATAATTTATGTCTTTATCTTGTCCTGTGGGCAAGGGCAAGAAGTATAGTTATTCTCGATAAGTGTCTTGTTCTTAAATGAAATAACTATAGTTGCCAAAGTTTCGGGTTTGGTATAACGGTATGAAAATAAAAAATACATAATGATTTGAAGAGATTATGGCTCAAAAACTTCGCATTGGTACTCGTGGTTCCCGTCTGGCACTGACCCAGACGAATTTGGTTGCCGAGTCTTTGAGGGGCGCACATCCTGATTTGGATATCGAGATTGTGGAAATTCTTACTTCCGGCGATTGGAAGCCGTCTGATGGTGAAAAACGGTTGATGGAGGCCAAAGGCGGTAAGGGGCAATTTGCTCATGAGATCGAACAGCGCATTTTGGCTGGTGAAGTTGATTGCGGGGTTCATTCGATGAAGGATATGCCGTCTTTCTTGCCTGAAGGTTTAAAGATCGAGCATTTTCTGCCGCGTGCTGATGCGCGGGATGCATTTTTGTCTGCAAAATACAAAAGTTTAGAAGCGATGCCGGAAGGGGCCACGGTCGGGACATCCAGTTTGCGGCGTCAGGCATTTTTGCTGGCTAAATATCCGCATTTGAAAGTTGTTCCGTTTCGTGGAAATGTACCGACCCGTATTGAAAAAATGCAACAAGGTCAGGTTGACGCTACGTTTTTGGCAATGGCTGGTACGGATCGTCTTGGATTGTCTCAGCATATTACCAAAATTCTGGCGCCTGAAGAATTTCTTCCGGCTTGCGGGCAAGGCGTTATTGGTATCGAGTTGCGTAGTGGAGATGCCGAGATTGCCGCATTGTTTGATAAGATTTCTTGCGGACGTACCGCGCTGGTGATGATTGCTGAACGGGCGGCTTTGCAGGTTCTTGACGGATCATGTCATACACCTGTCGGAGCCTATGCGACGCTTGACGTGGACCAAATGTATTTGCGGGTGGCTGTTGCTCAACCAGACGGTTCCGAGTTTTTTTCGGATGAGATTAAAGGCCCTGTTGCTAGTGTAGAAGATGCACGCACTATGGGACAAGTTATTGGGCATCGTTTGAAGCCGAGATTGCCTGAAGGGATTTTGTAAATGAGCAAAAAAGTTCTGGTCACGCGTCCGATGGAGCAGGCCAGAGCGTTTGCCGATCAAGTCCGCCTTTTGGGTGCCGAGCCTATTCTTTGCCCTTTGCTTACTATTGAAATATTGCCAGTTTCGTTCCCTTCGGAACTTCCTGACGCTCTTGTTGTAACCAGTTCTCAAGTGTTCTCTGTCCTCGAAAATCGAAAATCAGAGTTGTCTCGTTATTTTTCTATACCAGTTTATTGCGTCGGGGATGCTACTTCTTTTCGTGCCAAAGAGTTTGGTTTTTCTCAGGTTATCAATGCCCGAGGGACAGTAAGTGATCTTATGGCTTTGTTGGCGCGCGATTTACCGAAAGGGCGTGTTGCCTATTGGCGCGGATATGATGTCTCTGTGGATTTGGTTTCATCTTACCCTGATTATCAATGGGATGAGCTTGTTGTTTATCAAGCCAGAGAGGGGGCAGAATGGAGTCGTGAATTTCGTGATCATTTTTCCTCTCTTTTTGCTGTGACCTTATTTTCCAGACGCAGCGGAGAGATTTTTGCGCAAAAGATTAAAGAATATGGTTTGGAAGAAGAACTTTTGACTATAAATCTCTTGTGCCTATCGCCGCAGGTGTTAGACTCCGTCTCATCTTTTGACTGGAAGCGGTGCTATGTGGCAGATCAACCGGATCGGGCACAAATCATCAAATCATTGGCGAGTTTATTACGGGAAATAAAATGAGTTCAAATCCATCAGACAATAATAATATTTCAAGTGCTCTGGCTATTATCGAGGCTTTTGGAGGCATTCGTCCTATGGCCAATAAAATGAACGTGGCGGTTACGACTGTGCAAGGTTGGAAGCAGCGCCAGTCTATTCCCGGCAATCGGCGAGACGATATTCTCGCGGCGGCGCAGGCTCATAATATTGATTTGGGAAGTTTGTTGGATGCCTCCTTTGATGATTTGCAAGAAAAAGGAGTCCATGAAGAGGTTGAGGCGAATACTGTGGTTCGTGAGAAAACAGTTGCGCCGAAGGCTACAAAATCCTCTGCCCATGAGTTTGAGACGGATGAACAGCGTGCCTATTCACAAATTAGAATGCATTCGGCTCAGTCCGGACAAAATGCCAAAACTACATTGGTGATTGCCGGTGTATTGATTATTGCGGCGGCAGCTATCGGTGCTGTTTTTGCGATTGCTCCTAAAGTAAATAAGCTTGACGATCAGCAGCAGCGTATTGCCGAGTTGGAGCAACAAGTTGAACAAATGCAGCAGAAAGTATCAGAAAAACAGTCGTCTTCCCTTATTCCTGATGACTATAAATCGCAGTTAAGCAGTTTGCAAAATCGTGTTGGGCAGTTGGCTGAACAGGCGCAGTCCTATAGTTCTGTTCTTCAAGGGATTCAGGCCGATTTACAATCAGGGAATATGCAGCAACGTCTTGCTAAAGTTGAGCAACATCTTCAGACAGCTGTGGCTCAGGCCAAATCTATGGGTCTGCAGGATATGATGACTCGAGTTCAAATGATGCAAACATCTCCGGAAGGTGTCATGCAATTAGATGGGGTAATGCAGCAATTGGCTTCTGCCGTTTCTTTACCAGAGGGCGCTGGTGAACAAGATTTGGAAAAAGTTCTGGGGCAATTGAAAGAGTCTGATCCTTTGATTGCTGAGACTTTTAAGGATGTTGCGCCTGAAGATATGAAGGCTGCCGTTATGTTGATTGGAATGGCTCAAATGAGAGATTCTCTTGCGCGTGATCATGCTTCTTTTGATCAGGATCTTATGATTTTGAAATCCACGCTGGCAAAAGATGATCCCGAATTATCGGCTGCGATTGATCGTTTGGCTCCTAAAGCTAAGGCTGGCGTTTTGACTCCTCAAGGATTATCAACAGAGTTTCGTTCCTTGACAGGCGAGATTGTGGCGGCTTCTTTATCAGGAGAAAATGTTTCTATCGAAGAAAAGGCGATGGCTCGATTTGGTAATTTGGTTACAGTAGAAAAAGACGGAGAGCAAATCTCCGGAACTGATACACAGATTAAAGTTGCACAGGCGCAGAAGCTTCTTGATGAAGGCGATGTCGAGGGGGCTATCGCTCTTTTGCAGCAGTTGGAAGGCCCTGCTGCGCAGAAAACTCAGCCTTTTATTGATCAGGCTCAGGCTACGATGATGGCGCGGCAAGTTCAGCAAATGTTGGGGCAGAATTTGCTGATAAAGCTGAAAGGTCAAATCCAGTCCATGGGGCGTACAAGCGGAATGAATGGCGGTTATATGGCGACCGGAGGCAGCATGAATTCTTTGATGAATGAATTTAAAACTCTGGTTCCTAACGGAATGCCGAATGGAATACCCACAGGAGGTCAGGGCCAGTAATGTTTAAGACACTTTGGTATTTGCTCAAAATTTGTGTGGTTCTTGGTATTGCAACGTATCTTGCAACGTTGCCAGGATTGCTGCGTGTCGAGTGGAATGACTACAGTGTTACATTGCAGATTGGATTTATTGCTGTTTCTGCTTTTATCGGATTCTTGATTCTTTTGGTTGCGTCTGGACTTGCTTATCGGGTTTTTTCTTTTCCGACCAGTTTTATCAGATATCGTGCGCAGAAGCGTCATGCGGAGGGGTATAAGGCCTTGTTGCGCAGTTTGACTGCAGCGGCAACCGGAGATCATAAGAATGCGCGTTATCTTGCTCATCGCGCGCAGAAATTGTTGCCCGAAGATGAGCAGGGATTGCCTTTGTTGTTGCAGGCTCAAGCCACGCGCGAGATGGGTGATTTTTCTAGTGTTGATGAACCCTATCAATTGCTTTTGAAAAATGCCGAGACATCCCTGTTGGGGCTGCAAGGTTTGGTTCAAAATGCGATATTGGCTTCTGACTTTTCCAAGGCTTTATTGCTCGCGCGCGAGGCAGTAAAAAAATATCCAAAAAATTATGTGTTGTTGAAAACAGTCTATGATTTGGAAGTTCGGATGAAGCTTTGGAACGATGCATTGCTGACACTAGATCAGGCGATTAAGCGTAAAGTTATTGATAAGAGTAAAGGGCAATCTGATCGTTGTGCCATTTATTGTGCTCTTGGTGATATGGCTCGGGATTCTCAACGTCAGCAGGAAGCTCTTGAATTTTATCGTCGAGCCGTTGATCTCGATGCCCTGTTTGTTCCTGCTGTGGTGCGTTTGGCTCAATTGTATCTCGCAATGGATCTGCGTAAGAAGGCCGAGGCTGTTTTATTAAAGGCATGGAAAAAAGTTGTTCATCCTGATTTGATTGCTCTTTGGGCTAAGGTTATGCCGGAGCGCAAGGCAGGAGCAGTGTCTCCAAAATACAAGTGGGTCGAGAGTGTTGCCAGGTATCACCCTGATGCTTTTTGTACCCATCTGGAGCTTGCACGCGCTGCGATTGATGAATGCCTATGGGGGGAAGCCAGATCCGAGTTGGCTAAGGCTGAGAAGGTTCGGGCTGATAAGCAAGTTTATCAATTGTGGGTTACTTTGGAAGAAAAAACAACGGGGCGGGCTGATGTGGTTCGTCAATGGTTGGATCGTGCCTATAAAGCCAAACCTACAGCTTCATGGGTATGTGCGCGGAGCGGACGTAGTTTTGCCAACTGGATGCCTGTTGTTGAGCCTGAAGGGTTCTTTAATTCTTTGCGTTGGGAAGTCGCGTCCTCATCTGTGAATGATATTGAAGATGATCAAAAAGTTTTGGCAGCGTCTTCAACTTTTTAGCAATTGATGTGTGATTGCTATGCCACCCAAAAAGCCTCCGATGTGGGCGATCCAGGCGACGTTTGATCCGTCGGGCGATCCCATTATTCCCATTAGAATCGATATTCCGATATAAAGCAGTATGACCGGCATCATGCTTGAGCCAAGAGGGGCTGCAAGAGTGTTTCCCGATCTCATGCCTAATATGATGGCTCCGAACAGGCCGCTGATTGCTCCTGAGGCTCCGACGACCGGAACATCCGAGAACGTATCGAAAGCCAAATGGGTCAGAAGTGCTACAATTCCAGAGCCCATAAAAATCAGAAGATATCGTTTTGATCCCAACCATTTTTCTACGCCACTTCCTATGGCAACCATCATTAAAAGATTGACGCCGACATGCATCCATGACCCATGAAGAAACATCGATGTTATAGGGGTTAGGGGTGTCCACCAGAACCATGGTGCTGTACCTGTCCAGCTTCCGGATATAAAGCCGCCGAGCGAGTTGGCTATCTGTGATGTCTGAGGTGCAATGGTTAGGTTCGCCAAGAAAAGCAGAAGGTGAATTCCTAAAATAATTCCGGCTAGTCTTTTTGTGGTCTCCGGAATATTGAGCATAGGTGGATGTTGCGGTTGCATTGGTTTTTTGCTTTTGCGTTTTTTCTTTTCACATTTTATCTTTTCACTAGGGACAAAATTTATCACGTTGTCTTTTTGATCCGGTTTGTGGTCGTCGTCGTTGTGCATTCTGTGCCGTGTCTGTTCAGGTTTTGGGATAAAAAGCTTCTGCCCTTACATATGATCCTTTGTAGATCGTAAGGGCAGTTAGTCAAGTATATATAGTCATGTTTGGACTTTGTTGTTTTGTTCGGTGCCTATCCGGGCGTCATGCCGGTAAACATAGGCTCATTTTTCTCCCGGTTATATTTGTAAACCTTGTTTTCGTCTCCGTGAGGTTTCAGAAAAGCCGGAGGGGTAAATTTGGTTACAAGTTTTCCTGCGGCGGCGACCAAGTCTGTTGCAGAGATTTTAGCATGATTGATCTGCGAGGACAGTCTTGTGAGGACGCTACTATATGCTTCTTCGGCAATTTTCATGCCCATGACGACCATTTCAACGACTTTCCCCATTTCAGGGAGTAATCCTTCGACGGCCGATGAGAAAGATAGTCGGGAGCCTGCAGTTTCTTCCAGTTTTTTTCCGGGTCTTTTCCCACCGCTGCCGGATTTTCCGCTTTTTCCGCTTGTCCCGTCTTCACCGTCCTCATCGTCTTCATCATCATTGGCAACGAGTTTTTGCGTTACGGTTCTCATATCGCCAGTCTGGACATCAATTTCGATGAAAGTCGGAGCTTGAAAGCTGACCGGATATTTTGCAAGGTCTTTGGTGCTCAGGTCACGGCCTGTCAATCCGGCCTTGATTTCAATGCGTATTTTTGCAGGGTCGCGCCAGTCATAGACGACACAGTGAGAGCGAAACTCTCCCGGTTGAGGGCAGGGCTTTATCAAGCGCTTTCCAGGGTAGAATGGCTCTTGTAATCCTGTTTGCTCGACGAATTCTTTAATATTTACCTGCATATCACACCGTCCTTTTGAACTGTCTTCTTTTGGAGCTTCTTTTATATTTATGCCCTTTTCTTGTTTTCTATAATGCATACAAAATATTACTGAGCCGTTAATTTTTTGCGCTGTTCCGTCAAAAAATATGGATGTAGGAAATGCTTGTGATATGAATGGGTTATGGATTTTTTGAGTGTCGATTTTCTGGTTATGTTGCCGATATTTGTCGGCTTGGGGTGCTTTGTAGGCTTTATTGCAGGTTTGCTTGGCGTCGGGGGTGGGGCTGTTTTGGTTCCGGCACTTTATTATCTGGGCCAGTTTTTTTATTCCGATCAACTGCCAGATGAAGTTTTGATGCATACAGCGTTGGGAACGGCAATGGCTATTATTATTCCAACGGGCTTGTCGTCTTCTCGTGCGCAGATTAGGAGGGGGGCTGTTGAGTGGGGCGCTTTTCGAAAGCTGGCTATCGGGTTGATTGCGGGGGTTTGTCTTGGGATATTTGTTGTCTCGGGTTTAAAATCTCTTCAGCTTCAATTTATCTTTTCTGTCGGTCTATATTGTTTGGCTGCAATGATTTTTTTCAAAAAGGAAGAACAAGTTGGGAAACCAATTCTCTTGAAATGGTATATCTCCAATTTTACGGCGTGTTTGGTCGGGATTTTTTCGACTTTGGTCGGGATCGGTGGAGCGACTTTAAATGTGCCTTATCTTTCACGAGCCGGCCTTGATTTGCATCGTGCGATTGCGACATCCTCTGTCCTTGGCGTGGTTATTTCTATTCCTGCGGCGCTTGGCTACATCCTGATTGGTGTACCTGCTGAAATTGCTGTGTCTGGCTTTGTTGGTTTTGTTAATGTTGTGGCGTGGGGGCTGATTGTTCCATTTAGTGTTCTGTGTGCGCCATTGGGCGTTCGTGCTTCTCACGCGTTGCCTGTGAAGCAGCTTAAATATGTATTTGCTCTCCTTTTATGTTTGATTGCAAGTAAGATGCTGTATGAAGCTCTTACTTCTCTTATGCTTGTGAATATTGTGGAGGGTGTTCATTAAATGGAGATCCGTTTTTCCAGTGGTGAAGTTGCTCTTCCTCCTCTTTTGTCCCGTATGTCATTGGGAGCTTTATGCTGGAAAACCAAATCTTTTGTTGTGGCTTTATTGGTCTACGGATTTTTCGGTTCTCCGACTCCTGATGCCTATGGCTGGGTCGAATTGCTTGTCGGAAGTTTTTTGATTTTCTCGATGGGAGTTCCAAATGTGCGCGAAGACGGATTGTTTTTGTTTGTTATGAGTGTGGTGGCTTTTGTTCCCATGGTGGTGGGGTTTGCTCATGGTCATGATATTCACGACATGGTTCGCGATCTTATCCCATTCCTGTTCTTGTTTTTGTATCCTTTTTATAAAGATCCAATTCGAGAATTGAGGGAAGGATATTATATACTTATTTCTATCGTCGGGTTTAGCTTCTCTGTGCGGGCACTTATGCCTTATTTCGATCATTTTGATATTTCTAAAGGCTTTCAATTGGGGGCTCCTGCGGATTTGCTCTATTTAGCGAATAGTCCCGAAGTTTTGTTTTGCGCCCTATGGTGTTTGGTTTGTAGCTTTATCGCTCTGTTTTTTAAGGGAAATTTTCCGCGAGCGGTTCTCTTCTTTGTTTTGGCTCTTGTGCCTGTGTTGTCTATGGTTTTTATGGCGCAACGGGCCGGATTGGCTTCTTTTGTTCTGGTTTTTGGCGGAATGGTTTTTTTGTTGCTCCGTACCTATCCCATGCGAGTGTTAGGGGCTGTGGCCTTTTTATCGGTTTTAGCGGTTTTTCTGGGGGAATATATTATTCAGATTTTTGACCTTTTGGTCAGAAAGACCCAGTTGGTGGGGCTGAATTCTCGTGTTCAGGAATGGGATTATGTTCTGGAGCTGGTGTTTCGCGATTGGAGCCACGCTATTTTCGGGTATGGGTGGGGAATGCGGTTTGAAAACCCTGCTGTTGGCGGGATTTTCGTTCTTTTTACCCATTCTCTTTTATCGGCTTTATTATTGAAAACAGGAGTTTTAGGGGCTGGACTTGTCTTTACGACTCTCATTTTCATAGTCATGAAGGCTTTTCCGGTTCTTGTAACCAGACGGGCTTTATTCCTTGTTTTGATCTTTCCTTTGCTAATTTCGGGGGGGATCTACGCGAGCTATAAATCTTTAGGATTCGGACTTATCTTGTTGGTATTTTTTGAAAAAGCGCATCAAAAGCTTGAAAAAAAATCCGTATCTGTGGCATAAAAATCTTACTTCAAATTCACGCAGGTTCTTTTTTGGCTTCCCCCGTTGGGGCGGTACAGGTTTTGGCAGGGTATGAAACGTCCATCCGTTTTGTTCATTAATCGCGTTTATCCCCCCGTTCGTGGGGCGACAGGACGTGTTTTAAGGGATTTGGCGCATGCTTTTGCGCGTGACGGATGGGATGTTACAGTTCTGACCACCGGGCCGAAAGCTGGCATTTTTCAAGATGGGCCTGTTACAGTGCGACGTATCGAGGCTTCAGGTCGGAAATCCATTTCCGCTTATTTCGGCGTTTGGTTACGGTTGTTGTACACAGCCTTGATGTTGCCTCGCTATAATATGGTGGTGACGTTGACTGATCCGCCTATGTTGGTCGTGGCAGGACGCATTTTGGCTCGTTTTAAACGTTCTTCTCATATGCATTGGTGTCATGATTTATATCCTGATATCCTGCCTGTGTTGGGGTTGAATATTCCGAATAAGGTCATGAATTTCCTGAAAGCGACGTCCAGACGCGCCATGAAATCTTGTGACCGTGTTGTTGTTGTCGGGCGGTGTATGGCCAAACATTTGGCTTTTACCGGTCTGGATATGTCCAAGGTTACAATTATTCCGAATTGGCCTGATTTAGAGCTTTCAAATTTTTCAGCTATCAAGGTAGAGGGTGGGAAATCCAATAGCTCGACCAATGGTACGATGAAAACGGGAAAGGCTGCTTTGTCAGCAGCAGCTCAAGCGCAGGCAACGTCTGAATCTTCCCGCTCTCCGATCCGGATTAAGGGGGCTGCCAATGGTAATTTTGCGGCCAAGGCCAGGGGAGCGTTAAAGCAACGCCCGTTTTTTCTTGATGAGAGTCCAAAGTTTCGTGTGCTTTATGCAGGAAATTTAGGTCGAGCTCATCCTGTGAGCACAATTCTTGAGGCGGCTGCTATGCTTTCTCCGGATCATTCCGAGATCGAATTTGTTTTTGTCGGGGAAGGGGCCGGATATGATCGTATTGCTTATGAGCGTGCGCGTCGTGGACTTGATAATATCCGATTGCTTCCTGCGCAGCCTGTTTCTCGTCTTAAAGAGCTGATGGAAAGTGGAGATGTTCATTTGATCAGTATGAAGCATGAAGCTGCAGGAATGTTGGTTCCCTCCAAGCTTTATGCAGCATTGGCGGCGGGGCGGCCTTGTATCTTGATTGGCCCTGATCATACTGAAACGGCTCGCGTTATTCGTGAATATGGTGCGGGGGCTATTGTCGAGCAAGGGAATGCTAAAAAACTCGCTGCAGAGATTTTGCGGATGCGGATGGATGGCGATTGTTGGTTTGCCGCTATGAGTGGTGCTAGCCGTGCCGGAAAAGAATTTTCTCCGGATCACTCTATTTCTTCGTGGATTAGAAGTGCGCGGGATA
>JAGRKB010000094.1 GCA_020442425.1 Alphaproteobacteria bacterium
ACCACGGGTTTACCCGTGGGTATCTATTTTAATTGACATAATTATTTATTTTATGTATACATATTTGCATGTGAGGTACTTGTGAATATAAGTAGGACAGTTATTTCGGCAATTTTTAGTGCTTCTGTAGCAATTTCTGGGCTAGCAAATGCAACTCAGACAGAAGATTCTCCGACCCCTGAAAAAATAGATGCGGTACGAGCTCAATCCAAAGAAGTTTTGTACTATTTGGGTCGTGGACGTGCCGAATATGGTTTTCGTGTTGTTTTAGGGGGGAAGGCGGAGTTTGAACTCTATACACCATCTATCGTAAAGCTTTTTGAAATTTCCGTGTCATGTAATGAACTGGATTCAAAATCATATATTGATGAGAAGTTACAAGAGTTTCTTGAGTGGGCCAATAATGAGGCTCAGCAGAAAACAATTATGCAAGGCTGGAGTAAGTTTGTAGGAATTGCTCAAAAGCATTGCGCCAAGCTTTAAGTCTCTTTATTTCCAAGGCTCGAGTAGGGCGTAGAGGCAAATACCTGTTGCAACAGAGAGGTTGAGGCTGTCGGCGCGTCCGTTCATGGGAAGGCGAATGCAGTGTGTTGCGACTTGTCGCAGATCTTCGGAAAGGCCCGCTTGTTCGTTACCCATCATCAGGAGGATGGGCGATTTCGGTCTGATTTCACGAAAATCGACGGAGGTCTGTAACGTTGTCCCGAGTATGTCGCCATCCGTCTTTTCCTGCCAGTCTTTGGCCCAGTCTTTGAACTCCTCGAGTGTCGCTTGGTAGATCGGGACTGAAAAGAGCGAGCCCATTGTCGCGCGGACAGCTTCGACAGAGTAGGGGTCGCAGCATTGTCCGATGAGGATCACTGCGTCAGCGCCGACTGCGTCAATGGTGCGGATGATTGTTCCCAAATTGCCCGGATCGCGAACTTGCTCCAACGCCACAATGCAACGACTCGTGTCGTTTTTATTTTTAGGTGATTGAATATCAATGTTATTTAATGAGAGTGTCTTTTGCTCGAAGACGCCGATGACGGATTGGGGGTTGTCCTTCCTTGATATCTTTTCGAGGACAGTGTCGTTGACTTCCAAAGCTAAACCGCTACACTCATTGCAATACGATACGCATCGCTTTACATCTTCTTTTTGTTTTATATCAGTGTGATAGGCGATGTATTTTAAAGCTGTGCCACATTCTATGCCTTCAATCACCGAACGGAGCCCTTCGACCAGAAATAGGCCTGTCTCTTTGCGACGCTTCCGCATTTCAAGGGCCTTGATGTCCTTGATAATCGGATTGGATGGGGAGGTGATGAGTTTTGAGGTCATGTTTACTTGATATTTTCGGGGATTTTAATTCCTCGCGCTTTAAGTTCTTTTATAGTCTCAAATTCAAGATAGTTTTGACAAAGCTCCTCACCTGCATTTATGTCTTTTGTTGCAGTTAAGTAAGCATCTTCAATTGTTGGGTCTTGTGTTACGGTGCCTTCAAAGGAGTGATTTATAAATCTTGATACGTCAAAGTCGACGTGCCATCTTTGAGTGCTTTCTATCCAAAACCCCCAATATTTGATTTCTTGCTTTTCATTTTCCGACAGAGTTTCAAATTCTTCATTGGTAATGTTTACATCAAGTAGTGGGCTGCTGGTATATATCAGTGTACCTTTTGCAATGTCTTCATCGGCAAAGACCCCAATCCCATGTAAATCTGAAGTTTTAAGTTTATATTTAACATGAAACATTTGAATTTCCTTATTCTGCTGACCAACGGGCGTAGAGGGATGTCGAAAGGTAGCGATTACCGTGTTCCTGTTTAATCAGGAGTTCGCCGAATTCCACTTTACCGCCCAAATGTTTTGTCACGTCTTCCATAAGGGCGGCCAGTGACACGGAGGACAGGCGCATAGCATAGGCTGTAATAATCATAAATTTCGGATGGTCGGAGAGCAGCTCCGTGCAGTTTTTCATGAAGTCCACAAGGTCTTCTTCGATGTGCCAGCGTTCTCCGTCGGGGCCGCGTCCGAATTTTGGCGGGTCCATGATAATCCCGTCATATTTGCGGCCGCGGCGCAGTTCCCGTGCGACAAAGGCTTTGGCGTCGTCGCAAATCCAGCGGATAGGTTTGTCTTCCATGTTACTGGCAATTTGGTTTTCTTTGGCCCATTGGATGGCTTTTTTAGAGGCATCCAAATGAGTGACTTGTGCGCCTGCTGCGGCGGCTGCTAGGGAAGCTGCGCCTGTGTAGGCAAACAAGTTTAAAATATTGAGTTGGTTGTCATTGTCACTGTTACTGGTCTTAGCTACTTGGTGGTTGACCCAATCCCAATGTGTCAGTTGTTCGGGGAAAAGGCCCATGTGGCGGAAGGACATCAGGCGACAGACCATTGTTATGTCTTTCCATGAAACATCCCAGCTTTCAGGTGTTTTTCCTCTGATTTCCCATTTGCCTGAGTCGCCGTCTTCGCCACCTGTGTTGGTAAAGATGGCGTTGGCTTTGTTCCATTCCGATTCGGGAAGGATCGGGGACCATAGTGCTTGGGGTTCGGGCCTATTGACCACTATTTTTCCATAACGCTCAAGTTTGCGTCCGTTTCCAGTGTCCAGAAGGGCGTAATCACTCCAAGGATCGGCGATCAGAGGTTGGATGGTCGGGGGCATATAATCTGTAGGGCTTGCATTCATGATTAATCCTCTTATAGATATCTGCTGGTTGAATTACAAGAACAGGTTTTGAATTGTGAAACGTATTGGTATTTATCCTGGAACTTTTGACCCGATTACCAAGGGGCATCTTCATATTATCCAACGTGCCAGCAATCTGGTGGATCATCTGATTGTAGCGGTTGCAGGAAATCAGAAGAAAAATCCTTTGTTTTCTGCGCAAGAGCGTCTTTCCTTGGTTGAGGAGGATATTTCTAACCTATATGATAAGGGGTGCGATATCAGCGTTGAATCTTTTGAAGAATTGCTGATTTCTTATGCTCATAAGAAGGGGGCTACTTGCGTATTTCGTGGTTTGAGAGCTGTTTCTGACTTCGAGTTTGAATTTCAGATGACGGGGATGAATGCGAAACTGGCTCCGGATATCGAGACTGTGTTCCTGATGGCGTCGGATAAGTGGCAATTTGTCTCATCGTCCTTTATCAAGGAGATTGGGTCTTTGGGCGGGGATATCTCGGAATTCGTTACCCCGCAAGTGCAAGAGAAGCTTTTGAAAAAATTTAAAATCTCTTCTTGACCTTTTGGAATCCTTTCCGTATTTTAGCCCGACTTTCAGCCCCCCTCACAATTGGGTGTTTGATTTGACCGCGTAGCTCAGCTGGTAGAGCAAC
>JAGRKB010000095.1 GCA_020442425.1 Alphaproteobacteria bacterium
TAGGTCTCGGCTGCGGCATTTGCGGAGGATACTGCCCCGAACATTATTGCTGTTGTGGCAGCACTTAATAACAAAATCTTTTTCATTTAGTTCTCCTATGTCTTTTTATTGAAGGGGTGCGACTCAATAACTGTTTGCTTTATTAGAAAAAGGATATAAATCATTTGTACGAAATGGAAAGTAGGCTTTTTTTAAACATTAAGTATCTTTTTGTATACAAAAGAGGTTTTTCAATGAATATCAGCGGAAAAAAATATTTACAATCGCCGGACCAAGAACAAGGCGTGTGCCCTGCCTTTCTTGCCCTGGGACTGATTGCCAACAAATGGTCTGTTAAAATTCTTTATACTCTAGCTCATGCCAAAGATAGGCCCCTGCGATTTGGAGAAATTCAAAAATCTTTGCAAACCATTACCCAACGTGAGTTGACAAAACATTTGCGAGAGTTCGAAAAATCAGGACTGATTAAGCGTACAGCCTATGCCGAAGTGCCACCACGAGTCGAGTATGAATTAACGTCATTGGGGTATTCACTCAAAGAGCCTGTTGATGCCCTGTCTGAATGGTCCCAGAAATATGGAGATGAGATTATGAAGCATCGCGAGGCCTACACACAATAGTATGTTCCAAAGGATTGTTCCTTATGATGAAGCTCTGATTCCTTTTAGCTGAACTTCCTGTCCTTTGTATGAAAAACCGCGACGCGCAAAGTCCGAAGGGCTTACATTCAGTACCTGATTAAAATTCCTGTAAAATCTTGAATAATCAGAGAACCCTGACATGTAGCAAGCTTGCGTTACGCTCTCTCCTAACGAAATGCGTCTTAGAGAATCAAATACACGAATTCTGTTTCTATAGGAAATTGGTGACAATCCCATTTCTAGCGAGAACGCATGTGTCATCGAGAAATGAGAGACATTAATCTCCTTCGCTATCTGATTAAGAGTCAAGGACTCTTTATAGTTTTCTCTAATAGCATGGCATGCCTTGTCTACAATTGACGATGATATACCCCCACGCCCTACAGGCACAAAATTTAGATCCTTCTTAAAAATCGAGGCAATATCCGAGAAATCAAATATGCGCCAATTTTTGTCCCATGGGAAGCACACGGGTTGCTTTGGAAAATAAGGCTCAGGCTCTCTGAAACAGCTATATGCCTGCCACTGCGATAGACCAGATGAAAATTTTTGATCAATAAGGCTGTAAGGGGGAACATACAGAGCTTTGGGCCCCGCTATACTTAACATTTTTTTTCCACTTTGCAGATACATCTGTCCTGCAGGTAAGTCAAAAAGGTACAACATCCAAAATCCGGGGTATATATCAAGCATTTGACTTGACGATGCTTGGAACTGCTCTCTTTCTATGAAATCTAACCCGTCATCAATTTGAATTGATGACAAGCTGTATGTCTTTTTAGAGATATTGTGAATTTTCATTCTAATTCCTGTTAGGCTTAAACATCTTACCTGCCTCCATAATTAACTTTTTGGCAGGGAGAAAAGCCACAAATAATTTCTGTAACCATACATTTTTTGCTGTCATCAGCATAGGATCATCGTTTTCCAGAATCTTCAATGCTTTTGAGACAGTTATTTCAACTTTTTCCAACTTTCCACTATATGCCTTATTTGAGGCAATTGATGTATTAGTCGGAGCAGGAATAAAAGTCTTAACCATGATCCCCTCTTCCCTCAATTCCCCATACAAAGCTTGTGAGGCCATATGGATAAAAGACTTTGAAGCGGCATAAATTCCTAAATATGGAACAGGTTGATAAGCTGCACCAGATGATACATTCAGTATTAAGCTGTCTTCGAAACTCTTCAAATGAGGTAATAAACATTTGCTCAATACGATAGGTGTCAGGCAATTAACATTTATCATCTTGCTGTAAAACTCGTTTGTTTCACCATCAAACTGACCAGCATAACAAAGGGCTGCATTATTAATTAGCATTCTGATGCGAACGTTTCTTCTTTCCACCTCTTGATAAATTTTATCTGCGGACATTGGATCAGATAGATCTACGGAAATCACAATTGTTTTTATTTTATTGATTGCCTCCAGTCGTGCAGATAATGCGTTTATCTTTTCAGCATTTCTAGAGACCATTACAAGATTGATTCCTAGTTTTGCAAATTGTTGGCAGAACTCCGCTCCGATTCCAGAAGATGCCCCCGTCACCAGCGCCCAATTTCCCTGCATTTTTTCAAGTGTTAGCACCTTTTACTCCCTTTTTTATTTTTTATTTTGTTGTCTTGCAATGTTTTACTATATACTCTGCGACACGAATTGCATTCGCAGCGATTGTCAGAGCCGGATTGGTACTTCCGCTTGTCGGAAAGAATGATGAATCCACCACAAAAATATTGTCTATGTCATGACTTTTACACCAGATATCCAGAACGCTGCTCTCGGGATTTGTGCCAAACCTGCAAGTTCCACAAACGTGCGCCAATCTCTTATCATTTTCCGCTTGCTTCAAAAGCATAAAACTATAACCGCTGGATTTCAGGAAATTCGATATTGTCTTACGAAATTTTTGAATGCGATTTTTGTCTTGTGCGGATATCTTGTAATGGATGTGGAGGCAACTAGGATATTCTCCTTTTTCAGGATAAACTAAATTACTTTCTGCGCCCTCATCTTCCATAATGGAGGCCATCAAGACAGACTGCGATAGCTTCTTTTTAATAACAACTCCCACAAATGGCCTAAAAAGCCTAAACAGCTTCGCGGCCAATGTCCCGGCGACTGTAGCAACATCTTCTTCTATATCATTCAAAATGATTTCTATCGGCGGCAATAAACCAAAAGACTGCACTGTTCCCAATTTCATCTCTTTATCGTATAAGAAATCATTGATACCGATTTGTTTATTTGCTTCGTCCCTCCCAGGATCATTCTTTGTTCGAATCGCATATATATCTATGTAATGACGCATCAAGTTCTTCCCGACCAAACCAGAAGAATTGCATAATCCATTCGGATGGCCTGGAGATTTTGACTGCAATAAAATTGCAGGTGTGTTCAGTGCTCCTGCAGCAAGAATGATTGCTTTGCCTTTTATGCTTATTTCCTGCCCCCCCATACTGCAATAAATTTTCTTGGCGGTACGTCCTTGGGCTTCAATCTTCAAAACTTTACAATCGGTTACCAGCTCTGCACCATATTTCTCGATCGCATCTTTTAGAGCAACATTTCCAGCATGTTTCTTACACTCTTTTTTGCAAAGATAATTCTGGCATGTTTTACAATCTTCATCAAAACTACATGCCATGGGAAGCCTGTATGGATTAACGCCCTGACTTGAAAATATGTTTACAAGCTCTTGATTGGCAACTGTTAACGGTGGCCAATCTTTTCCCTGATTAATTTGATAAAGTGCCTCTGCCTTTTTGTAGAATGGTTCCCAGTCTTTCTCTTTAAGGGGCCATAGGGGTGTATCAAAATCTTCTTTTCTCAGTCTCTCCAGAACCATGCCGTACAAAGCACTGGATCCTCCTGTTCCCTCTCCGATCAAAGGATAAAATTTCTGTTGCTTACCGCCACTTTCAATAACAATCTTTTCGCTGTAGCGCCCGGAACATTTTAGAACTTCTTTTTGTTCAGATTCTGATTTCGTTGTATCAATAAATTCCTCCGGGTACACATCTTTGATACCTTCCCCATCATACAAAGTTGAATACCCTTGTTCACAAAATAAAACTTTCAGACCAGATCTTGCAAGTTCATATCCTGCTGTTGCTCCCCCCATGCCAGTGCCAACGACGATGACATCCCATAGCATTTTACTTATGTATTTTCCGGATAAATTTTGCGACTGTTTCATTCATCCAGATTATTGGCATATCATCACATAACAAACGTTTTAGTTTGCGTTTTTTGCTAATCAATTTCCCTTTTATACTAGCTAAAAAAAATCCTTCATTATTATTGATTGCTTTTCTTGAGAATTTCTTATCAGCAAACGTGATCTCTCGCTAAACCCGCTCGCGGGTCAGTCTTCCAGACCAGACCATTAAAAAACTCCCCGTTTGGGGAGTTTTTTAATGGTGCCGGCTGCAGGATTTGAACCCGCGACCTTCGGTTTACAAAACCGCTGCTCTACCAACTGAGCTACAAGGGCACTCGGCGCCGCCTAGCACAGATGGCGGCGGCGGGGAAAGTCCGATTTCGCTTCCTA
>JAGRKB010000096.1 GCA_020442425.1 Alphaproteobacteria bacterium
CGGACTTCGTCTTTGAAGAGTTCGCGCATCGGTTCAACCAGTCCCATATTCATGCGTTCAGGGAGGCCGCCCACATTATGGTGGGATTTAATCGTGACGGACGGGCCGCCGATAAAGGAGACGGATTCAATCACATCAGGATAGAGGGTTCCTTGGGCCAAGAATTCTGCCCCGCCGATGCGGTTGGCGCAGGTTTCGAATACTTCGATAAACAGGCCGCCGATGATTTTGCGTTTTTTCTCGGGGTCGGTGACGCCTGCGAGTTTTCCGAGGAAAAGGTCGGATGCGTCTTCGTGGATCAGTTTAATATTATAGTGATCTTTGAAGAGGCTCACGACTTGTTCACTTTCGCCTGCACGCATCATGCCGGTATCGACATAGATACAGGTTAATTGATCGCCGATGGCTTCGTGAATGAGGACAGCCGTGACAGAGGAGTCCACGCCACCCGATAGGCCGCAGATGACGCGTTTATCGCCGACTTGTTTGCGGATTTTTTCAATGGCTTCCTGACGGAAGGCGTTCATTGTCCAGTCGCCTGAACAGCCGCAAATTTTGTGCGTAAAGTTCTTTATAAGGGCTGCGCCGTGCGGAGTGTGGACAACTTCGGGGTGGAACTGGACGCCGTACATTTTCTTCTTATCGTTGGCAACGGCGGCGCATGGTGCGCCTTCGGAAATTCCGACAATTTCAAACCCTTCAGGGAGTTTGGTCACACGATCACCGTGGGACATCCATACCATTTCTTTTTTGCCCGTGTCCCATACGCCGTCAAACAGCGCGCAGGATTTTGTGATTTCGACATAGGCGCGTCCGAATTCTTTATGGTCGGAGCCTTCGACCTTGCCGCCCATTTGTTCGCACATGGTTTGTTGACCGTAGCAAATCCCCAAGATCGGCAAGCCCATGTCAAACACACATTCAGGTGCGCGGGGGCTGTCGGGGGCTGTCACGCTGCACGGGCCGCCCGAGAGGATAATTCCGCGCGGGTTGTAGGCCTTGATTTTGGCTTCGTCGGCTGTGTTAAACGGCCAGATTTCACAATAGACACCGCTTTCACGGACGCGGCGAGCGATCAACTGAGTGACTTGGGAGCCGAAATCAAGAATGAGGATGTGATCGTGGGGGGCGGCTATGGGAGCAGACTGGGTCATTCGGGCCTCTTTACGGATTTTGTGTTGGTTTCCATGGAGTTAAGGCATATTTCGCGCGTAATCAAGGAAAAAGCAATTCTCCCCTTTAAAAAATTGACATAAAATTATTCCTTATGTATAAGTGCGGCAATCCAACGCCTATAAAATCATATGAGGTTTTCTATGTCCCGTCTCTCGACACCCCGTTATCAAACCGCAAAAGCACAGCCTCCAGGAAATCCAATCCTGTGGAAAGCTGCTGTTAATGACAGCGATGTTTTTGCTTATTCTACTGCGAATGATCAGAACGGAACATTTTTCCCAAAAGGTGGACCATTCGGTGCTCAGCTTTGGCTTTATAATCCAAATACCGATCAATATCTGATGGTGGGAACCCCGGAAACAGCTAACGATTCAAATGCGGTTGTATTCATAGGCCGCGCCAGCGCCCATGCCGAAGCCGAGAATTTATCTCCTGAAAAAAGAGCAGAAGTGATCGGATTTTTGGAAGATCATAAAGGTGAAGGATGGAAAGTTATTCAAGTTTCCAGCGGGGAAAGCTGCCCAAGCTGCCGTTCCAAACAAGTTTTGTTTGCTGAAGAATTGATGGGGCTTGGATTAATTGAAAAAGGTGATTTCCATGTCGTCTTTAAAGCCACTTACGACCAGACACGAAGAGACGCGACATTTAATGACGCGCCATTTGACCAGACATTCCGCGCAATTGATGAATTGGGAGTCCTTGAAGATGGGGGCGAGTTATTTGACCTTGAAGCCGCCATTAAAGCAAACCCTGAAACATTAGAGCAATGTAATCAAGGCGAATTGGTCTTTAATGCTGTTAATTTTGCCTCTTCTCTTGATACTCCAGACAGTGTTTTATCTCTTTTGAAACAGGCCGGAGATCAACCTTTTGCTGTGGTTGTTGCGAAAGACGGGTCTATCATGTCTTATGCCACAGATACTCGTGATTTGGCCAACGATGGCCAGAACCTGACTGAGAAAACAGCTATCGTTTCAGCTTTATATGGTGCAGCAGCCAAATTGAGAGAGGGTGGAACATTTGAGTCTTGGAATTTAGAGGGAGCTACTCTTTACACCAATATCCGTGATATTGGTCCCAAAGCGTACGCTGAATCTTTATGGTATAATCTGAGTTCTATTCAAGTTGTTGCCGAGTCCACAAGTGATTTGATTGATAGCCTCGCCGAGGAAGCTCCAGGTATTCCAAACAGAGACTTGTTTGGCAAAGTTGCAGCTGATTATGACAGCGCGGCATCTCCTATTCAGGTTACGTTTATGGGCGATCCTGATGAAGCTAGTGCTGCGCACCTGTTGTGGAAAGCACGGCTTCAAAGAGATGGTATTTTGAATGATCAGGTTGATAGATTGAGAGCTCTTGAGAAAGCCGGTCTTTCAAAGATTTTCTTTACAAGTGGTGCAGCCCTTCCTGCTAATAAAGTTATTGCTACGTTCGAGAGCAATGTTCACTATGACGGGAAGCAGGCGGAGCCAGACAGAAAACCTGCATAGTCTTTTGTTTACAACGGTTCAAAGCTCTGATAATTCTCTGGCATGACGCATTACACCTCTGATATTTATCTGTCGTGGGACGATATTCAAACCATGTGCCGCCGCTTGGCGGCACGTATCCATGACGAAGCGCCGAACCAGTTTGACCGTATTCTGGCGGTGACGCGCGGCGGGATGATTCCGGCCGGAATTCTTGCACGGGAGCTGAATATCCGCCAGATTGATACGATCAGTGTGGCGTCTTATGATGAGCAGCATCGCCGCGAACCGTTTATTCTGAAAGACTGTCAGCCCGAGTTTTTGGACGGGGCGTTGGTGGTCGATGATCTGGCCGATACGGGAACGACATTGCGTTTGCTTGCGACCAAGCTCACCAATCCGCATTTTGCGACCCTTTTCGTTAAGCCAGCGGGCGCTGATCTGGTGAATTGGTTCGTTCAAGAAACATCCCAAGAGACATGGGTTCGTTTTCCGTGGGATACGGTTCGACAATATGCCGCTCCACTAGTTAAAGATCAAATTTAGCCTTATTTAGCCCTCATTGACATAATATTAACACCTCTCGCAGCATAATTGTTGTAGTGCAGCATTTTTCATGGGGGTGTATTATGGTGTCCAGATCAGAAACTATCATTGATGTGTCTTGGGACGAAGTTCAGGGACTTTGCCAGTCATTA
This sequence comes from Alphaproteobacteria bacterium, assembly GCA_020442425.1. Classification (GTDB taxonomy): domain Bacteria; phylum Pseudomonadota; class Alphaproteobacteria; order Micavibrionales; family Micavibrionaceae; genus UBA1573. Next base: position 3,344 of record JAGRKB010000096.1, read on the forward strand.
GCCAATAAAATTTCCGAAGAGTCCCACAGGGATTTTGATAAAATTCTGGCGATTTCGAGAGGCGGATTATTTCCGGCGGGTCTTTTGGCGCGTGCGCTTAATATCCGCATGCTGGATACGGTCTGTATTGCCTCTTATGATGAAAACGGGCATCACGATCCTGTCCTTTTAAAAGAGTTTCATCCGGATTTTCTGGAAGGCGCCTTAATCGTTGATGATCTGGCTAATACTGGCGCTACCTTACGTCTTTTGAAATCCAGATTGCTCAATCCACATTTTGCCACTCTGTTTATTAAGCCCCAGTCCAAAGAATTGGTTGATTGGTATGCCAAGGAAACTCTTCCTCATTGCAGGGTACGTTTCCCTTGGGATGATATGACTCATGGTACAATTTCACCAAAAGTCATGTATCAAGGAATTCAAGATACATTTTAGTCATGTCTTAACATTTCTCGCGTAACAGTTGGGGTCAAGATGGCCTCAATTGGCTATGGGAAGAACTGTTATGCCTGATCCTGTTACTTTATCCTTTGAATTCTTTCCACCCAAAAGCGAAACAGCTCTTGAGGCTATGCTGTCTTGTGCTCAAGAATTAAAGTCCCTAGCCCCCTCCTTTGTTACTGTTACTTTTGGTGCAGGCGGGTCTACGAAGTCCGGAACCATGGAAACGGCCTTGCGTTTACAAAAAGAGGTCGGACTGACCGTTGGCGCGCATTTGAGCTATTTCGGGCATACAAAAGACGAGTTATTCGCGTACGCCGATCAGCTATGGGATGCCGATATCCGTCATTTGGTTGCGCTGCGCGGGGATATCCCCGAAGGGCAGAGTGCCTCTGATTACCGCGAACCTCAATATTTCGAATATACCAGTGAATTTGTTGAAGCTTTACTCGAACACCACCCTTTTGATATCTCGGTTGGCGCTTATCCTGAAAAACACCCTGATGCGCCATCCCTTGACGCTGACATAATTGCTCTCAAGAAAAAATGTGATGCCAAATCTGCTCGTGCCATTACCCAATTCTTCTTTGATCCATCGGTTTTTAAAGATTTCGTAGCTCAAACAGCAAATTATGGGATTACAACCCCCATTGTTCCAGGGTTACTTCCTATTCGCGATTTCACCAAAATCTGCGGCTTTGCTGAGAAATGTCAGGCCAAAATTCCTGACCACATTCGGAATCTGTTTGAGGCCAGCACTGACCCTGTAGAAACAGGCATTGAACTTCTTTCCTCACAGATTATTGATTTGCTTCATGCTGATGTTAAACATTTTCATTTTTACACCCTCAACCAATCCGATATGATACTTGAAGCCTGCAGACGCAGCGGCATCCGTACATGATTATTATCCACTTCTATTTGCGTTATAAATTTTTTGTCGATTATACAGGAGAATGACATGGTTTTAGCTACTAACTTAGGTTACCCCCGCATCGGTGCCCGTCGCGAACTAAAAAAGGCGACTGAAAGTTATTGGAAGGGGGATTTGAGCGAAGCCGAACTCGTAAACGCCGCTTCTGAAATCCGCAAAGCCAACTGGTCGACGCAAAAGGAAGCCGGACTTGATATGATTCCTGTCGGTGATTTTTCTTTCTACGATCAAGTACTGGATATGACCGCACTGGTTGGCGCTATTCCTTCACGTTATAATTTCCAAGGCGATCTAGTTGATCTCCCGACTTATTTTGCTATGGCTCGGGGTAACGACACTGTTACCGCTATGGAGATGACCAAGTGGTTTGATACCAACTATCACTACATCGTTCCTGAATTTGAGGCCGGAACAGACTTTAAAATTTCTTCCTCGAAAATTTTTGATGAGACAAGAGAAGCTCTGGACATGGGCATCCCTGCCCGTCCAGTTTTGGTCGGTCCTGTGACGTACCTTTCGATGGGTAAAACAAAAGACGAGAGCGACGCTCTTGCTTTGCTGCCGAAACTTTTGCCTGTCTATAAAGAAATTCTCTCCCGTCTAAAAACTATGGGAATTGAATGGGTTCAGATTGATGAGCCAATTTTGGCTATGGATATCAATGACGCACAAAAATCTGCATTAAAAACCTCTTGTGATGCTTTGGCCGGTTGTGGCGTTAAAATTTGTCTTGCGACTTATTTCTGCGGCCTTCGTGATAATGAAGCTTTGGCTTTATCCCTACCGTTTGATGCCCTACATATTGATTTAAAACGCGCTCCGGAGCAGTTGGATTCTGTGGTTCAGAATTTCCCTGCGGGTAAAATTTTGTCCCTAGGATTGATTGACGGACGTAATATCTGGAGAGCCAATTTACGAGATGCTCTTGCAAAGGCACAAATTGCCAGTGACAAGTTGGGAGCTGATCGTGTTTGGATTGCCCCGAGCTGCTCTATGATACACAGCCCTAATGATCTGGATCTGGAAGTTCGCATGGATGAGCAGCTAAAAAGTTGGATGGCTTACTCCAAGCAAAAACTCTCCGAGATTGTCTCTTTAAGAGATGGTTTGGCGAATGGAGAAAGCTCCATTCAAGACATTTTTGCTGCGAGTGATGCTGTTGTTAAAGATCGTGCCACATCACCACGCATTCACAATGATGCCGTCAAGTGCCGTATGTCCAGACTGGATGCTTCTATGTTCAGACGATCCTCCGAGTTCTCAAAAAGACGTGAAAAGCAACATGCAGCTCTCGGACTTCCTACGTTTCCGACAACATCTATCGGTTCTTTCCCACAAACAAAAGAAATTCGTGAGGCTCGCGCCTCATATAAGCGTGGGGATCTTGATTTGCAGAGTTATCAGCAAGCAATGCGGGATGAGATTACACGTGTTGTCCGTTTCCAAGAAGATCTGGACATTGATGTTCTGGTTCATGGCGAACCTGAACGCAATGACATGGTTGAATATTTCGGAGAGCAATTGCAAGGATATACGTTCTCCCAGAACGGTTGGGTTCAATCTTACGGTTCCCGCTATGTGAAGCCTCCGATTATTTTCGGCGATGTCTCTCGTCCTACTCCGATGACTGTGGAATGGTCTGCCTATGCCCAATCCTTAACGCAGCGCCCTATGAAAGGCATGTTGACGGGGCCAATTACGATGCTGTTCTGGTCTTTCGTTCGTGATGACCAGCCGCGTTCCGAGACCTGTAAACAAATTTCCTTAGCTATCCGTGATGAAGTTCATGATTTGGAAGAGGCAGGCATTAAAGTTATCCAGATTGATGAGCCAGCTATTCGTGAGGGGCTTCCTTTGAGGCGTGCGGATTGGAAAAACTATCTTGGATGGGCGGTTGATTCATTCCGTTTATCTGCTTCTTGTGTTCATGATGAAACTCAGATTCATACCCATATGTGTTATTCCGAGTTTAATGACATTATAGACTCTATTGCCGATCTGGATGCTGATGCGATTTCTATTGAAACCAGTCGTTCCCAAATGGAATTGCTAGAAGCCTTTGTGAGCTTTGATTATCCCAATGAAATCGGGCCAGGAGTTTATGATATTCACTCTCCACGCATTCCAACACAGGACGAAATGATTATCTTGTTGGAAAAGGCTGCTTTGGTTCTTGATCCTTCTCAAATATGGGTTAACCCTGATTGTGGGCTTAAGACCCGAGGATGGAAAGAGGTCGAGCCTGCACTTCGCCATATGGTGGATGCAGCCAAAATCATGCGCAAGCGTGTTGGATAAGGCCTTTACCTGATTAATTTTTTAAACGGGGCCTTTGGCTCCGTTTTTTTCTTGACTTGCAACGCTCCTTGTGATAGGAATTTATTCATATACGCGATATTTGTCATTTTTTGCCCGTGAGAATTTTCATGGGCTTTTTTGTTTTTAATTTTGTGAGGTTTCATGAGTATTACAACAGGATTAGGTTTAGCTAATAGATATTCCATTTTAAATTCCAGCAGTCCCCTCCCTCTTCGCACGGTTGTCACACAAAACCGCGTTC
>JAGRKB010000022.1 GCA_020442425.1 Alphaproteobacteria bacterium
TGGTTGAGGAACATTTCCTTGGTCAGGGTTGTGCCTTTTCTTAGAGCCAAAAGCTCGAGAATGCCGTATTCTTTACCCGTTAGGTGGATTGGCTTGTTGTCAACTTCCACGGTACGGGAGTCGAGGTTCACCACAACGCGACCGATTTCGATCTTGCTTTGAGCGTGACCTTGGGAGCGGCGGACAATAGCTTTGATACGAGCAATCAGTTCGGCTTTTTCAAATGGTTTGGTGAGGTAGTCATCGGCTCCGAAGCCTAGACCTTTGATTTTGCTATCCAGTTCAGCAAGACCAGAGAGAATTAGAATAGGGATGTTGATTTTCTCGGCGCGCAGTTTTTTCAGGACTTCGTAGCCGTGCATATCGGGCAGCATCAAATCCAGTACAATAATGTCATATTCATAGAATTTGCCTAGTTCATAGGCATCTTCGCCTAAATCTGTTGTTTCAACCATGTATCCTTCGGATTTAAGGATCATCTCGATACTTTTGGCTGTGGAGCTGTCGTCTTCTACTAGTAGGACTCTCATTGGTTTCTTCCTCGGTTAATTCGGTTTCTGGTTGGTCGAATGTTCTCGTATTGGTTGCGAAAAGCTTTTGTTAAACTTTATTAACATCCATATTAACAAATATTAAAAAGGTTAACAAATGTTTTAGGGCGATTTTGTTAACTATTTTCTACACCTCTGAATTTATTGACATAATGCTGGTCTTATATTTAGCTATATTTGAAATATAGAAGCCGTCATACAGTTGGCGCGTGTCCATGGACACTCTTGCACCCCCGGCCTTCGCCGGGGCAGGCTGCCTGGATCCGGAACCGCGTCCGGCAAAGCCGTACACATATGGATTCCGGATATGTCAGTTTTTTCTTCGAAAAAACACTTCCGGAATGACGGTCTCAGGTTTTAATTTCTAACAACTATATACTGGGAAAGTTATACCGGATTGCTACACTTTTGCTCGCAATGACAGATAGTTTTCGGCTCTTCAGTTCTTTCTTCCTGTTTTTCTTAATTGGGTTCTATGATAGTTTGGGGTTATGGATCGTTTAGCTGAAAAAGCCTGTGCCAGAATTTCTACATACCCTGATCATGTCGTCTATGGTCAGGTGACAAAGGTATTAGGGCTTTTGGTTGAAATTGCAGGATTCGGACGTGATCTGACGGTCGGGTCTATGGTGCATCTGCGCCCTCAAGCGGATCGGGATGTTCCTTGTGAAGTTGTCGGGTTTCGCGATGATCGAGCTTTGCTTATGCCGTTTGGCCCTTTGGAGGGGATCGGACTCGGGTGTCGCGCCTATATTCAAGACAAGCAGCCTGTTGTGTTTCCAAATGAAAAATGGTTGGGACGCGTTGTGAATGCTTTGGCGCAACCGATTGACGGGCTGGGGCCTTTGGCGCAAGGAGCCGTTGCTGTTCCCTTGAAGAATGCGGCTCCGTTGGCTCATGCGCGGCAACGTGTCGGTGAGAAGCTTGATTTGGGTGTGCGTGCCGTCAATAGTTTTACAACGCTGTGTAAAGGTCAGCGTATGGGGATCTTTGCGGGGTCAGGTGTCGGTAAATCCGTTCTTCTTTCCATGATGGCGAAATACACGGAAGCAGAAGTGACAGTAATAGGTCTGGTCGGGGAACGTGGTCGAGAAGTTCAAGAGTTTCTGGAAGACGATTTGGGCGAAGACGGGTTGGCGCGTTCTGTTGTGATTGTGGCGACTGGAGATGAGCCTGCTTTGATGCGGCGGCAGGCCGCCTATTTGACGTTATCCGTTGCCGAGTATTTTAGAGCCCAAGGCAAGCAGGTTTTGTGTTTGATGGACTCTGTTACCCGTTTTGCCATGGCTCAGCGTGAGATCGGTTTATCCGCTGGGGAGCCTCCGACCACCAAGGGCTATCCTCCGACGACGTTCGGGGAGCTGGCTCGACTTTTGGAACGTGCCGGCCCCGGTGTTCAAGGGGAGGGAGCCATAACGGGGATGTTTACTGTCCTTGTTGAGGGGGATGACCATAATGAGCCGATCTCGGATTCTGTGCGCGGGATTGTTGACGGTCACATTGTGATGGAGCGGGCAATTGCTGACCGTGGGCGGTATCCTGCCATTAATGTTTTGAAATCTGTGTCGCGGTCTTTGCCTAAGGCCTTTACACCCGATCAACAAGCGATCTTCCGTAAATCCAAGCAAGTGATCTCTGCCTATGAGAATATGGCCGAGCTGATCCAGTTGGGTGCATACCGTAGAGGTAGCGACCCGAATGTGGATGAAGCGATATTGGTCTATCCGCAGATCGAAGAGTTTTTGACCCAGAATAAAGGGGATCATTCGACAATTGATGAGGGATTTGCAAGGCTCGCTGAGATTTTGGGGATGGAATATAACATTGGTACTGACTAATATTTTTAAAAGGATGGATGATGAGAGTTGAGTCTTCAAAGTTTGCTGCTTATACCCAGAAACTTCCAGGAAAAGGCAAAATCAAGCATGTTTTGTGCGAGGATTTCCTTCTCTATGAGTACCGTAAACGTGGAGCATCCGAGATACAAAAAATACCCTATGCTTTATTCGAACCATCTATGCAAAAAGAATTGAAAGGTGTGTTTGAATCTGGATATGACACCTCCATAATTGCGGTTGTGTTTTGCATTGTTTTTCTTGCATTTTTGTACTTTGCCCCACAAAGTGATGGAGGCATTTTAAACAATCGTGCAATTGAATCCGTTCAGGCAGCCTTAATGGTCTTGATTCCTGTTTTGTATTTGTACAAATATTTGAGCAAGCGCGATTTTACCTTGTTTGAAACCCATTCAGGCAGGGTTCTTATCTTGAAGGATAAAAATCATGATGCCATTTTAGAGGGGATATCGAGAAACAGAATTAAAGAATTGAGAAAACTGGCTGTTCTGGATAAGTTTGAAGCATTGCAACTTCATTCCCTTGAGGAGGCATGGAAGCGTTTCAACTGGCTGTATGAGGAAGGGGTCATAAATGCAGACGAATTCTCTCGATTACGTCAGGAGATTGATGAAAAACTTGGCGAATACCAAAGTGATAAACCTGAACTTCTAGATCAGATTCACTAAAATTATTTTTAGGCGTATTTAAGGTGACCATTCGACAATTGATGAGGGATTTGAGAGGCTCGCCGAGATTTTGGGGATGGAATATGAGCGTAGTTAGCCGCTATTCTACATAACCCATCTACGTGGACGTGGACTTCGCACAAACAATGCTTGCGTAGGGTCAAGTCCGATGGCCGCCATTTGTTGTTTCTGCTCTTCTGTCGGAGTTCCTATGACAATGTGTCTTTGTCCAGAATAAGTTGCTACGCCAATGCGATCAAAGAAACTTTTCAATCCTGCCATCTCGCTGCAGGGGTGAGGTGTTTGAGGGGATGATACCCTTGAAGTGGGGAGTTCTAGAGTATGCATTCTGGATTTATAGTATGCGCTAAATGTCATGTTTTTCCTCTTAGAGGAGATATTATCTCTTTACGATAAAACTTGTCAATTTTGGATTAAATTGTGGGTAGGGGCTAAAACTCTGGAATAATTTCTTGCAATTTACATACTGTGCTGCGATAAAAAGAAAAAATATACTTCACAGGTACAGGGATAAATTCTAAATGGATGATCAAAGAGTTCATGCTCTTCTGGCTTTTGTAAGGGCGGCACGTGCCGATTTTACCAGTCCTGCTACAGACTTCTTCTCAACATTAACTCTTGATCTTTCGACTTTGCAACAGGCTGTGGCTCACGCCGAGCTTCCTTATGCTTTGAAGACAAGATGGGGTGGCGGTTCCAATTTCAGAATTCAAATTGTCAAATATCATGGTGAGGATAAATCTGTGTTACAAGAATGGCATTTGAGTCAGAAAGGGGACATGTATTCTGACATTCCCCAATATGTTGAATTTGATGGAATGTCTTTCCAAACAGAAGCCGAATTGGCGGATTTGTTGGTTCGTGTCTTTGACAAGATTCAGGATAAGCTGCCATATGAATTGGAGCGTAAACTTTTAGATGATCAGTTTATTTGCAGAACTGATGAGATTGATGCAACTCTGCCACCAGAGCATGATGATAAAGGTGCCGCTATAGAGGCGGCTAACGCCGAAATTGCCCAGATGATGGGTATTGGAGCTTTACAGTCTCCTTGGTATCAACCTGTATAATTCTTTCAAGTCTTAGATTTTTTTTATTTTATTTGCTAAACTTTGTTTATGGCTGATCTGGAACCCCTTATCCGTTTGAGACGTTTCCGTGTGGAGGAAAAGCAAAAAGCTTTGGCTGAGCTTTTTCGGCAGGCAGAGCTATTGGAGGGGCGTAAAAGATCAATCCTTGGTGAACTGGACCATGAACGTCTTTTGGCTGAGCGGAGTGGGGATGTGGACTCGCTGGTGGCTTATGCGGCTTATTCTTCTCGAATGGCAACAGAAATTGATCGTTTGGACGGTCAGTTGGAGAAGTTGGATCTTCGCATCGAGAAAGCTCAAGATGATATGCGCGAAGCATTTTCTGAACAAAAGAAGGCTCAGATTATTCAAGAGCGTCGTGATGCGGAAGAGCGTGCCGAGCAAGATGCCAAAGAAAGCAAAAACCTCGACGAGATCGGTATCGAGGTTTTTAGACGGAGTGAGTCTGATTAAGGGAAAAATAGAAGCTTAATTCCGACAATCAAAGCAAAGCTACACACTACAATTCTGACCCATTTATCTCCTTTTTTGATTGCGATGTGAGAGCCTAAATAGCTTCCGATTGCCATGCTGATAAAAATTACTAGTGCATTTGTGTAGTCAACTTGGTCGTGCCAGATGAATATGGCTGATGATGCAACTGACATAGCAATCCACGCTGTTGTATCGGTCGCGTGAGCTTCTAAAAATCGATATCCGAGAAATGTAACAAGAATGAAGATAATTAAAACACTGGCTCCTCCGCCAAAAAATCCGGCGTAGATTAATGTCAAAAAATATAGGGTGAATCCTGTTACTCTGCGGTTTTTATTATGATCTATATTTTTTAATCCGAAGTCTTTCTTTAAGAGAGCTAAGGGGGATATTAGCATTAACATTGTTCCGACAATCGGATAGACATAGTTTTGATCTATATCGATGATTAGATATGTTCCTATTGCCCCACCAATGATAGCCAGAATTGTGAGTAAGGGGATATCTTCCCATCTTATTTGCTTGGCGTTATTGTATTTTTTTGCCGCTATAATCCAGCTAGGGATTGAGGCAAAGCGTGCTGTCCCAATGGCCATGGCTGGCGCGTATCCGCTAAGGATCATAAAGGGGAGAATGATTAGGCCACCAGAGCCACCTATGGCTCCGATTATGCCTGAAGCCAAACCTACAAAGAATAGTGTTAGGCCGTAGTAGCTGCCGTCCAAGTGAAGAAATGAGTCTGTTGTCATTTCTTTTTTTCTCATAGGTTGTCTTAAATTAAAAGCCTCTTCTTTATTTTAGAAGAGGTTTTTAGGCGGAATGAGAATCAGTGATTAGTGGAGAGTGGAGAGTGTTTAGTTTTCCTCACCCTGCTTGTTTCACTCGCCACCCTCTCTCTTCGAGGGAGAGGGAAGAGAAGGTATAGTGGGCGTAAGCCAGCTTAGCAGGAGTAGGGTGAGGGGGAATATATATAGTCTTTCCAATTCACTTTGTCACATCGTCACCCCACAACCACCAAACTCTTGGTGTCTTGGGGGCTTGGTGGTTAAAAAACAAATGAAACACGGAGAACAAGAGCGGCAGAGAAAAAAGAAACTTTTTCACTTCGTTTCTTCGCGTAAAACTTAAAAAAGCCCATGTCGTCATTGCGAGGAGTGTCAGCGACGACGCAATCCAGATGTTCTAATGGATCGCCGCGCGCCTTGCAGACGCTCGCGATGACGGGTAGAGTTTTAAAAACGTTCTTTTCACGCGAAGTCCCGAAGGAAAAATACAATCCATTCCATCTGCAACCCCGTGCAGGGGTTACGTTTCCAAGAAACCATAAAGCCTCATGCAGAGGCATCAGAGGGAACAGTTTCTCTACGCTCCTATCCTAGGTTCACTAGGTGTCAGCCCCTAAATGTTTGATTCTTAGTTGAAGCGACTATAAATCGAATCCCCGCCTGAAGCGGGGATGATAGGGTGAATGGTTTGTGTGAGAGGGGGATAACAGTCAAGAAATTATTTCTTACCTAATATATCGCCGACGCCTTGGAGCAGGTTCATCGGTAATGGAAGGACGATAGTGCTGCCGCCTTTGTTGTTGGCAAACTCACCCAATGTTCCCAAATAACGAAGCTGCATGGTTTCTGGGCGTTGCGCCAGAATAGCTGCGGCTTCATCCAATTGTTTTGCGGCTTGGAGTTCCCCTTCGGCATTGATGATTTTTGCACGACGTTCCCGTTCTGCTTCGGCTTGACGGGCGATAGCACGTACCATACTTGGGTCAATATCAACGTGCTTGATTTCAACGGAAATAACTTTGATCCCAGATCCTTCGGTTTGTCCATCAAGTTCTTCCTGAATAGCTTTGTTTAGTTCTGCTCGTTTAGAGAGCATGTCATCCAAGTCATGCTGACCCAAAACGGAACGAAGGGTTGTTTGCGCCATTTGGTTTGTACGGAAGAGGAAGTCTTCGTTGCGGTTGATTGCCATAGCCGGATCGATTACTCGGTAGTTCAGAACCCCGCTGACGCGTACAGAGACGTTGTCTTTGGAGATCAAATCCTGAGCAGGGATATCGTCTGTGCGCACACGCACGTCAACAATTGTCATGCTTTGCAGAACAGGGATTACGATGCGGAAACCGGCGCCTTTGGTTCCTGAATATTTTCCGAGGGTATAAATTACGCCTCGTTCATATTCTTTGATGATCCGAATACTGGAAAACCAGGCAACGGCCAAGACGATTAGCGCTACAAAAAAACCACTCATATTTCTCTCTCCTATGATTTCAGAGTTTGGGTTTGATATTCTTTATTCTTTATTCTTTAAGCCTCATTCCTATTCGGATAGAGGTTCTATCATTAGTTTTAATTCTTCTGTTCCCGAAATCGTGACAGTATCGCCCTTTGTCAGGTTAAGTTCTTTTTCAGAGGTCGCTTGCCAGAGTTCGCCCTGAACCATTACGCGACCTGATTTTCCGCTCCAGTCCTCAATGGTGGCTTTTGCGCCCAGCATTCCTTCTGTTCCGGTTGTGTCTTTGGACTTGAGGCCTTTTGTGGCTATCTGACCGACATAGATCATGATGATAATCATCGCGATGCCAATGCCGATAAAGATGTTCCAGCTCATCGGGATGCCAAACAATTCGCCTTGATCTACTAAAATGTTACCACCCGCAAAAAGGGCAACCAAGGCCATCACTCCAAAAATCCCAAAAGAGGGAACGTGCGTTTCCACAATAATCAGGGCAAATGCCAGAAGAACCAGTAGTAATCCAGCCATCTTTAGTCCTTTCGAGTTATATAAAATTTCTTTATTTTATATAGTAACATATAAAGTTCTAAAATATTGTAAAGGACTTTTTGACTCGTGTCGTGCGGTTTTTGAAAATTTATACGGGCTTGGGGATTTCGCGCCTACGCCAGAGACAAATCAAGATTAGTAATAGATTAACCAGAATAACCGCCAAGGGATATAGCATGGTTGTCAGAGAGAAGTTGGTTAGAGCTATAAGTGAAAGCCCCATTTTCAAGTTTGCAATGTGGTAAGAGGGAAGATTTTCCCCGTATGGTTTGTTCCATGATTTTCTTATGGTCGGGAAAAAAGCTATGATGTCAATCAGGCTTGCTAAGATAACTGACCAGAGTGGATCGTTGGTTAGTATCCATGGGGCGATTGCTGAAAGGGAAGCAATAAGGGCTATTGTATCAGATTTTGTTATATTTTTTTCGCCGTACTTAAGGGCAAGTCCCGCTGTAAACATGCAAAAGAATGCCGTGATGCCAATAGTCCATGCTCCGGGGCCGGCATTTTCATGAAGTTGAGCAAAAAAGGCTATGGAGGTGATGATTCCCCATACTAACCATGTGTAAATATGAGGGTGCGTTTCTCCTTTGAAGATCGAACGGATGTAGATTAGTGACCCTGTGACGCTAATCAGGAAAGCTATTGCCCCAATGATTTCGTGATAGCCTATATCAATCATTTTAATGTGCCTTGAACATGTCTTCGGTTACGGTGTCCGGATCATCGGTAAAGAGTGCGTCGACTCCCCATTGGCGTAAGGTGCGCGCCAGTTGTGGGTCGTTGATGGTGTAGGCCAAAATCTGGCGTTCGGTGTCCATGATGTCGTCGATCAGTTCGCGGGTTGCGGTTCGCCCGTCGATATTGATTGTTGAGGCATTCAAATAATCGGCTAGTTCTTTCCAGTTCTCCATCGGTTCGGTGTCAAGTAGGAGGCCGCGATACCAATCATTTGCCATGTCCATGGAGGTTTCCATCGAGACATGGGAGAAGCTGGAGATCAGCAAACGGTCGCGGTCATCCCAGATTTGAGAGAGGACATCGAGCATGGCTTCGGCGGTTTCGACTTCGCGCCCCGGGCAGGGTTTGATTTCTAAGTTTACTCCAAGATCACGTTGCAAGATAACTTCGATGGCTTCTTCCAAGGTTGGGATTTTTATTCCAGCAAATCCGTCTGCGAACCAGCTGCCTGCTTCGAGGTCGCGCAGGTCCTCGAATTTCTTTTCGGCAAACGGGCCATGACCATTCGTGGTTCGGTCGAGATCATCGTCGTGGAAAATCATCGGGACGGAGTCTTTTGAAAGCTTTACGTCGAGCTCTACCCATTTGCAGCCCATGTCAGCGGCTGTCTGGATGCTCTCTAATGTATTTTCAGGGGCGTAAGCGGCTGCGCCGCGATGGCCGATAATGTTAGGGAGTTTTAGGGGCATGTTTTATAAGTCTCTTTTTAGTAAAGGAAGGCGGGCCATATCGAGGTTGGCTGTAACAAGTTCATGAGTGGCTTGTAAGGCTGTCATGATAGCAAATTGTTCTGCGAGATCTTGATGTTTTTTAGGATCATGCACAATGAAAAACTCTATGCCGTTTTCGTTCAATTTCATTTCGGCAATTATTCTTTCTCTTACTTCCGGTGTGTCTGTTACTCTAATTGCAAAGTATTCGCCTTCAAATTTAGCGCAGGCATCATAATCTTCGTTAGGCTTATCTGCATTTAGTGACGGCCATACATAGTCTTCTATCCATTGATCAAATAATGGGCGACCTTCGGGTGGTAGAACAATGACGCATTTGTTTGGTTCAGCGAACATGCCTTCCAAAACTTGCGCTACCCATGCTTTATCGAGTTCCGGTATTTGTTTGTTGGTGGATGCCATGTTTTTATCCTTTGAGTGAAAGGTAAAAACCTCCCCGAAGGGAGGTTTTTATATTCGGTTAGTTAGGCGCTTTCTTTTTCTTCGTTCTTAGGCTCTTTCGGTTTTGGCGCGATTGCCTCACCTGTTTCCTGATCCACGCGTTTCATCGACAATTTGATTTTGCCGCGTTCATCGAAGCCTGTGACCATGACTTTAACTTCCTGACCTTCGGAGACGATGTCGGTGGTTTTTGCCACACGGTGGTCTGCGAGTTCAGAAATATGTACCAGTCCGTCACGAGAGCCCATGAAGTTAACGAAGGCTCCGAAGTCAACGATCTTGACCACTTTACCAGTGTAGATGTGGTTAAGTTCTGGTTCATCGGTAATGCCTTTGATGATTTCAATCGCCATGTCGATTGCGTTGCCGTCTACGGCTGCAATTTTGATGGTTCCGTCATCATCAATGTCAATTTTAGTTCCGGTTTTTTCGATGATCTCACGGATCACTTTACCGCCGGTTCCGATGACTTCACGGATTTTGTCAGTTGGGATGTTCAGCACAGCCATTTGTGGGGCGTGTTGGCTGATTTCTCCGCGAGACTGGCTCAGGGCTTTTGCCATTTCACCAAGGATGTGCAAGCGACCGTCTTGAGCTTGTTTCAAAGCTATCTGCATGATCTCTTCGGTGATGGATGTGATTTTAATATCCATTTGAAGCGCGGTGATCCCGTCTTTGGTTCCAGCCACTTTAAAGTCCATATCGCCCAAGT
>JAGRKB010000002.1 GCA_020442425.1 Alphaproteobacteria bacterium
TTCGCCGGAGGATATTCCGACTGTCCGGTCAAACCAAAACCAACCGCGTACCGGTAAATTACAACCGATGCCGATTAAAGGATTGATTCCAGGAATGGCAGTACATTTTGCGCGGTGCTGTCACCCACTTCCCGGAGATCGTATTGTGGGGATTGTAACAACAGGCAAAGGCGTAACGGTTCATACGATTGATTGTGAAACGCTCGAGCAATTTGCTGACACTCCGGAACGCTGGATTGATGTGTCTTGGGGCGAGGGACAGGATAACCCTGAAAACCGTATCGGGCGAATGATGGTAACCATTTCTAATACACCCGGAGCATTGGGAACACTCTCGACTGTCATCGGGAAAAGTGGAGGCAATATCACAAACTTGAAAATTACCTCTCGTTCTGTAGATTTCTGGGATATGTATCTCGATGTTTCGGTTACAGATACCAAGCATTTGAATAATATTGTCGCCGCGCTCAGGGCAACGCCACAAGTAGTGAGTGTAGAACGCGCAAGAGGCAGATAAGAATAAGAGAACCAAAATGTTTGGCCGCAGAACAAAAAGAACCTTAATCGAGAATATCCGCGAAGCGCTCTGGCCTTCAATGGGATGGCAAAGAACCTTTCGCTATGTACAGCACCGCTTGGTTAGAATTAAAGATACGACAAGCGCCATCGCACGTGGAATGGCATTTGGTGCGGCAATCTCTTGCGCCCCTGTGCCGGGAACCCATATTTTTACGGCAGCAGCCCTTTCATGGGTAACGCGCAGCTCGGTTTTGGGGAGCGTCGTCGGAACCTTGGTTGGGAACCCGTGGACCTTCCCGATTATGTGGTATGCCGCTTATAAACTCGGGGATTGGATGTTTTTTGTGTTGGGACTTCCCGTGCGGGAAATGCCGGAGAAGTTCGAATTCGGGGAATTGATGCACGAAATTAAAACTGATCCGCTGGGGTTATTTGTTCCGTGGGTCAGTGGAGGATTTTTGTTGGCCTTTCTGACTTGGCCGGTATTTTATCTGATCTTCTATCGTATGGTGCGCCAAGCAAGGCTAAGACAAAAGCAATGGAAGATGCATCGCCTACATAGGATTGCTAGAAAACTAACGGAGCCACCGAAGAAATGATCATTGGCATGGGGTCAGATTTGATAGACATCAGGCGAATCGAGAGAAGCCTCGAGCGGTTTGGGCAACGTTTCATCAATCGCTGTTTTGCTAAAGAAGAAATTGCAAAAGCAGAGCGTCGTCGGGCGGCAGGAACCCATATAGCGACATACGCCAAACGTTTTGCTGCAAAAGAAGCCTGCTCGAAAGCCTTGGGTACAGGTTTCAATCACGGCGTCTATATGAAAGACATCGCCGTCATCAATGACTCCAACGGCAAACCGACACTTCGCCTGACAAATGGAGCAAAAGATAGGCTTGCCGCGCTTGTGCCCGAAGGAATGAAAGCCAATATTCATCTAACCATGACGGACGAACCACCTCTAGCGCAGGCTCACGTGGTGATTGAAGCCCTATAAGTCAAGAAAAGACACGAAAAACTGGATTTAAACGAAAGAATTAGGTAAGACAAAGAATGGCTGATAATCTCGAAAAAGTAACAGAAGTAGACCTGAACACGTCGGACGCAACCACGAAGAAAGACTCCCACCATGAAACATTGGGAGAAACAGCAAAGACAGTGGTTATTGCGGTTCTTTTGGCGTTGCTGGTGAGAACATTCCTGTTCGAGCCGTTTAACATCCCGTCAACATCCATGGTTCCCAACCTTCTGGTTGGAGATTACCTCTTTATATCCAAATATTCATACGGATATTCCAAGCACTCCTTGCCGATGGGAATTGGCGGTTTTGATGGTCGCTTTTTAGCCGAGGAACCAAAGCGGGGTGACGTTATTGTTTTTAAACTCCCGAGCGACACTCGTATTGATTACATCAAGCGTTTGGTGGGCATGCCCGGTGATACAGTCCAAATGATTAATGGACGCCTTTATATTAATGACGAGATTGTTCCCCGCAAAATGGTCGGAATGAAAGAATATAAAAAAGAAATCTCGGGAACGTCCAAAGTCATGGAATATATAGAGACGTTGCCGGGTGGTGTGGAGCACAGCATATATGAAGAATCCGATCATGAAGGTCTGGATAACACTCAAAGATATACTGTTCCCAAAGGACATTATTTCATGATGGGCGATAATCGGGATAATTCCAGAGACAGCCGGGTTCTCGATTTGGTCGGATATGTCCCCTTTGATAATCTGGAAGGCCGCGCTGAGATGATTTTCTTTTCGACCAACGGGTCAGCAAGCTTGCTGGAGTTTTGGAAGTGGCCTTGGACTGTCCGTTACGAGCGCCTGATGACTCGCATCGGGGAAAAAGGCGATGAATAGAATGACTCCTGAATTCGAAAACCGGATCGATGAAGATGAATTGAAGCTGAAAGTGTTTCAGGATCGTTTGGGTTATCATTTCAAAGACACGGATTTTCTAATCAATGCACTAACACACGCCAGCTCTGGAGAAGACCGCAATTATGAACGCCTTGAGTTTCTTGGAGACCGTGTTCTGGGATTGGTAATTGCAGAAATTTTATATCGTTGCTTCCCCTATGAGAACGAAGGAGCCTTAGCGCGTCGCCATTCGGCACTGGCCTGTACGCAAACACTGGCGAAAATAGCAACGGATCTGGAAGTTATAGAGCTAATTCGCTCAACCTTGACCGATAAATCAACCGGAAACAACAAACAGGAAAATATCCTTGCAGATTGCATGGAGGCCATTATCGGGGCAATTTTCCTTGATAACGGTTATGTTCCTTGTCAGGAAGTTATTTCATCTCTGTGGGGAGATAAGATTTACACATTAATGCAACCGCCTGTTGACTCTAAAACCGCGTTGCAGGAATGGGCGCAGGCAAGAAAATTACCGATCCCAAAATACGAAATTCTCAATCGAGAAGGTCCGGATCACGCCCCAGTGTTCACAATACAAGTAACCTTGGAAGGATTTGATCCGGAAGTTGCCACGGGAAATTCGAAAAGAAATGCAGAAAAAATAGCCGCCCAATTGCTTCTGGACAGGCTGGATTAATAATATCAACGAAAAAGAATGAATATGTCTTCCTCTACTTCCGAACAACAAAAATGCGGATATGTTGCCGTGATCGGCGCTCCGAACGCAGGGAAATCAACTTTAGTCAATCAGTTGGTCGGCCAGAAAGTCTCGATCGTCTCGCCAAAGGTTCAAACCACCCGTAATCGGATTATGGGGATCGTGATAGAGGACAGTGCCCAACTTATTTTGATTGATACGCCGGGTTTGTTTAACGCATCGAGCCGTTTGGAACGTGCTATGGTGTCGGCGGCTTGGACAGGAGCAGAAGAAGGAGATTTGATCGCCTATATTTTTGACTCCCAAAAAGATAAGCCGAATAAAGGCGATCTGCAGACTATTGCAAAGCTGGCGGAAATCGCAAAAAACAGAACAGTATTGTTATTGCTGAACAAAGTAGACGCAATCGCAAAACCAAAACTGCTAAAACTGGCAGCTCAGATGAACGACTTATGTCCGTTTGCGGCAACTTTTATGATATCGGCACAAAAAGGCGACGGTGTGAAAGATGTCCTAAAGGAATGTATCAAGCACATTCCGGATGGAAATTGGATATTTGAAGAGGATCAAATTTCGGACATGCCAATGCGCCTTTTGGCAGCTGAGCTGACTAGGGAACAAGTGTTTTTGCAACTGCATCAAGAAGTTCCCTACGAAATCACAGTTGAGACAGAGGTCTGGGAACCATTTGATAACGGCAGTATCAAATTGCAACAAACAATCCATGTAACACGTGATAATCTTAAAGCCATCATTCTGGGTAAAGGCGGCGCAAGGCTAAGGGAAATCGGCATGCGCGCCCGCAAAGAACTTGAAGAAATGCTAGGCACAACAGTGCATTTGAAATTGTTTGTTCGCGTAACCCAGAAATGGAAAGACGACCCGAACTATTATTCGGAATGGGGTCTCGATTCCGGTGCATAACTTCTAAAAAAGACTCTAAACAGACTCCAGACGCAATCTGATTCGTTTCGCTGTGGATAAAACACAGAAAACGAATCAGGGATTCTTGAGCAAAGATTCATCACCCTGATAAGGTACTTTCAGTTCCACGAAATACACACATTAAACTCACTTGATCAAAGCAAGATCGCACAAGGATTCAAGAGAGTCATCTGGAGGAGAAAAAGGGATGAGCTGGACAGACGAACGCGTTGCAATTCTCAAGAGGCTTTGGGGCGAGGGGAAGACCGCAGCGGAAATCGCTAAACTGATTGGTGGCGTAACGCGTAATGCTGTTATCGGAAAAGCACATCGCCTGAAATTGTCAGGTCGTGTTTCCCCAATTCAAGAAAACAGTGAAGGTGGCACAGTAGCCCGCGCGCCAAGAAAAACTTCAGAATCGCGCACCTCAAGAGCGCCAAAAGTTTCCAATCGTGACATTATCGCTCCGGTGGTTATGCCAAAGATCGAAGAAGATTTTTGTGTTGGTGAAGGCGTCCAATTGATTGAACTGAAAGAAAGTATGTGTCGCTGGCCGGTTGGTGATCCGAAAGAAGAAGGATTCAAATTCTGTGGCGGTAAAACGTCAGAAGGAATGACCTATTGCGATCATCATTGCCGCCTTGCCTATCAAGTCAATACCAAGTCCAAATTACGCATTGAGGAGCTTTCAAAAATTGATACGGATGTCATCCGTAAGAAAGTCAGCGCCTAATTCTTCAGTAATTAAGAATTCTCCCGAAACCCGTCTCCCCACAGACGGGTTTTTTCTGGCTTGGAAGAAAGTTACGTCTATCAATGATTTTATATTAAGCTTTAATATGTTAAACGCATGTAGGCAATCAGGATAGACTAGCAGGATGCATATGATCCCGAATTAAAGGCTCAGCCTTTTGGCTTGAAAAAACGCTTTTAAAATAGAACCGCATTCTTCTTCCAAAATCCCTCCGAAAATTTGTGGCTTATGGTGGATTTGAGAACGGGAGTAAAGATCAACATCCGATGTAATGCCTCCACTCTTGGGGTCATGTGCCCCGAAATAAACTGTCCCAATTCGCGCAAAGCTGATTGCCGCCGCACACATCGGACAAGGCTCCAGAGTAACGTATAAATCATATTCGGGAATCCGCTGCGCACCGACGACCCCGCACACATCACGAATGACCTGAATTTCCGCATGCGCGGTAGGATCATGTAGTTCAATTGTACGGTTGCCGGCTCGGGCAACAACGTCTCCACTGTTTCTGTGAACCAGAACAGCCCCGATAGGAACTTCCTCGCGCAAAGCAGCATCGCGCGCTTCTTCTAAGGCAATCTTCATTCTGGAAAGATGGGGTTCCTGCTTGTGCATACTGGCTTTGTAATGATAATTTCAGAAAATTGCAAAGCACGAAAATCAGGAATAAGAGAAAAATGAGAATTATCGGAGGAATATGGAGAGGGCGCCCCCTGAAAACCCCGAAAAATCAAGATATTCGCCCAACAACAGATAAAGTTCGACAGGCGATTTTTAATGCCCTTTTCTCTCGCTCGGCAGTGGAGGGAGTTAATGTTCTGGATGCATTTTGTGGCACGGGGGCGCTGGGGATAGAAGCGCTCTCCCATGGTGCAGAGCATGTTGCATTCAGTGATCTATCAAAAATTTCCCTCGGACTGGCAAAAGAGAATGTTTTAAATTTAAGAGGAGAAGGGCAAGTATCATTTCGCTTGGGAGATATCTCCAAAATTCACAAACGCTCGGAGGTAGAGCAACCATTTGATTTGGTATTTTTAGACCCGCCCTATAGAAAAGATTTGGTCAAAATATCGCTAGAATCTCTCACGGCAGCAGATTGGCTTGCAAAAGATTCCTGGATCGTGATTGAGGCAGAAAAAGACGCGGACTTATCTTTCGCAGGAACGCCTGATTTTGATAAGACTTATGGAGATACGCGCGTTGTCTTTATTCAGAAATAAAGCACAACAACCAGAATAGCCCCAAGAATTAGGCGATAAATCACATAAGGCATAAAGGAGAATTTGGTCAGACCTTTCATCATGATCCAGATCATGGCAATGGCGGTCAGAAAAGAGAGAAAAGCAGCCAAAGCAGCATCCAGAGTTAAGGTAACGTTCTCCATCTTGAGCAAATCAAGGATACCCGCAAACCCGACGGCACTGGTAATAACCATAGCAAGAAGAAGAGAGAAACGGGCCGCCTCAACACGGTTCATTCCAAGAAAACGCCCCGCCGTCATAGTAATGCCCGACCGTGATGTGCCGGGAATAAGAGAAAGGCACTGTGCTAAACCAATAATAATTGTGTCCTTCATCGTCAATTCTGAAACGGAGCGCGTAGTTTTCCCGAAATAATCTGCAACACCCAACAAAACACCGAAGATCAGAGTCGTCCATAAAATGATATGCGGGTCATACAATATAGCAGGATCAACAAATTCATAGAGAAGAAATCCAACAGCAATAGCTGGAATTGATCCGGTAACAACAAGAGTTAATAATCGAGAATCTTCACTCACCATAAATTTCCGATGGCGAATAATATCAAAGCATCCGCGGATCATGGCAAACACTTCGTGATAAAAGAAAATCAATACGGCCAGCAATGTCCCGATATGCACCGCAATATCCATGAGCCTGTCTTCTTCAGCATTTTGCAAAGACCCGTCTTCGAAAATATTGTGTAGAAGGACCAGATGCGCAGATGACGAGATAGGCAAAAACTCGGTAATGCCCTGAACAACAGCCAGAATAAGAATATGGAGAAGCGTCATGGCGCGAAACTGCCCCAAACGCGCCGTAAATACAAGAGGAAAGTGGGGTGTTTTACAAAGAAGCTATTAAATGAAAAGTAACATTAATTATTTCAGAAACATCTTTTGAATCCGTAGACTGCGTGCCTAAACCAAAATCACTCCGTTTAAGTTGAAATGACCCGTCAATAACAGCAGTTTCATCGTCCTGAGATGCAAAACTGAACGGTATAGCTAAATCTTTTGTAACTCCCAGAAGTGTAAAAGTACCGTGCAGAGTATATAGTCCTGTATTCGCATTGAGATCATCAAATGACGTAGATGTAAAATCGGCATTCGGAAACTTAATGGTATTAAGCCATTCTTCGCCGGATAATGGAGAGTCATACATCTCATTGCCTGTTAAAACGCTTGTCATATCAAAACTGACGGCCGCTGCCGCTGATTTTAAATCTTCGGGGTCAAAACGGACAACAATCTCGTACTCTGAAACGTTTCCGGAGAATTGGTCACCTTCATATTCGGCTGAAAATGCGATGACGCTCTGTTCTTTATCAACCAGCCAAAACGGTTCATCAGCAAATGAGATTGTTGGAAGGCTAAAAAAGAAAAAAGCAATGACTCCGTATACAGCTTTCATGCATTTATTCCTTAACGGAAAGAGGTTTTAAAAATGGCAGCATACGTACCAAAACAGAATCGCGATTGATAAAGTGATGCTTCAAAGCAGCTCCGGCGTGCAGAATAATCAGGGCAATTGCAATCCAAGCCAAAGTTTCGTGTGTTTCGCGGATGGTATGATTAATCTCGCTTTTGTTGGCGATATCAACCAGAAACGGAATGTGGGGCCATTCGAAAAGATTAAAGAAGTTCGTCGGATATCCTTTGCTGGACGAAGACACCATAGCCCAACCACTTAAAGGCAAGCCGAGCATAAGAACATACAAGCCGAAATGAACGGCATGCGCCGCAAATTTTTCCCAAGGCTTCATGCTATCAGGCATAGAAGGAACTTTGTGGGTTAATCTCCAGACAATCCGGATCAATGTTAAAACAAGAACACTAAGCCCGAGTGATTTGTGAACCATATAGCCTGTATAAAGAATGCTTTTGGGCAAATCTTCCATGACGAGACCTAAAACAAGCAAGGCGATAATGGAAAGCCCGATGAGCCAATGAAGAAGAATGGCAACGCGGTTGTATCGATCAGTCATAAAAGTCTCCGAAAAAAGAAAGGAATAAAAGAGGTGAGGCAAATCATCTCTGGAGATTAACATATATTTCAGGTAATCTATAATCAAGATGCGAACACTCTTTCATTTATGGTTACAACCATTTTCCCGCAAAGTAAGAATCCTTCTCTCTGAAAAGGGTCTATCTTATGACTTGCAGCTGGAAAAAATATGGGAACGCCGCACAGACTTTCTCGCCCTTAATCCGGCGGGCGATGTTCCGGTCTTAATAGAAGAAAACGGAACCACCCTCTCTGGGAGTTGGGTTATTTGCGAATATCTGGAAGAAGTCTATCCTCAAAACAATTTTATAGGGGAAGACCCCTTACAACGCGCTGAAGTCAGGCGTTTAATCTCGTGGTTTGATATTAAATTTTCTCGCGAAGTGACTGATAACCTAGTTGGCGAGAAAATGATGAAGCGGTATTTGCATTTAGGAGAGCCAAACGGTCCCGCCATACGAGCGGGGCACACCAATATCCATTACCATCTCGATTATATTAGCTTTTTATGTGAGAAAAGAAATTGGTTGGCCGGCGATCACTTCACGCAAGCTGATATGTCGGCAGCTGCCCATCTCTCGACAGTTGATTATATCGGAGATGTTCCGTGGGATCAGCATCCTGGAGCCAGAGAATGGTACGCCCGCGTGAAATCACGCCCCAGTTTCCAAGGGATTTTAAGTGATCGCATTCCGGGGCAAGCCCCTGCAAAACATTACGGTAATGTAGATTTTTAAAAACAAATCGCAAATAACTCTTGTTTTTTTCGCAAGCGCAGCATTAAGATGTCCGCCTCGAGCGCTCAAAGCGCATAATGATAAAAATATATTTCGGTAAGAGATAAGATTATTTCGCGCATGGGAAATAAAAAGAAGCTGTTCTGTTTTGGATACGGATATACTGCGCATCACTTGGGTGAGGCGCTCATGGCGTTATCCGCAGAAACAACGCAGGACTGGGCTTTGGGGGGAACAACGCGGACTAAAGAAAAAAGAGCATCTTTGAGAGAACGCGGGATTGAAGCCTTTACTTTTGATAACGAGAAACCGTTGGGCGATCCCTTCTCGATGATGGCGGGAACAACCCATGTTCTGATATCAACCCCTCCCGACCATGAAGGTGATATTGTTTTCGAACATCATGCCCCTGATCTACTGGATATGATGCCGGATTTGGAATGGGTAGGATATCTCTCGACCACGGGAGTATATGGAGATCGTGATGGGGCTTGGGTAGATGAATCTACACCAATCAGGCCATCAACAATACGAGGAACTCGAAGAGCAAAGGCAGAATATCAATGGATGTCTCTTTTGCAGTCCAGGGGGTTGCCGGTACACATTTTTAGACTTGCTGGCATTTACGGCCCGGGGCGTAGCGCCCTTGATTCAATGCGCAGTGGCATATCACGTCGAATTATGAAGCCCGGCCATGCTTTTTGTCGCGTTCATGTGGATGATATTGTACAAGTTCTTTTGAATTCGATGTTAAAGCCAAGACCGGGTAACATATATAATGTCGCAGACGACGAACCTGCCCCAAGTCACGAAGTAATTGCCTATGCCGCTCGCCTTTTGGGGATGGACCCACCGCCCTTGGTCAGGTTTGAAGACGCTAATTTGGCACCGATCACCATCAGCTTTTACTCGGAAAATAAATCCGTTCATAACGATAAAATCAAGAATGACTTGCATATTGGTTTGAAATTCCCGAATTACAGAGTCGGCTTGGAAGCGTGTCTTGAACAGGAAAAGAAATATATAAGCGGCGAAAAGATAGCTCCTTGGGGTGCTGGCGTAGGGCCTGAATTTGCAGGACAGGTAAGTTCAAAACCCCAAAACTAAATATTATGAAAATAAACTGTGTATTTTTTACAACACTTTTTAGTCATATAAGTCATCCCCCTCCCCAATATCTTGAAAAAAGACTCGAGAAGAGGAATATAGCACTCGTGTCTGTCTGGATTCCTGAAAATCTGCGACACAAAAGTGTGGTTCAGGTTCTCAGGAGCTTAGACTACGGAATTCAACACTTATTGGAGGAATATTCCATGAATAAACTTATGCTCGGCGCTGCTGCTGTTGCTTTGTTCGTTGCTGCTACCCCAGCAATGGCACAAGACGACTCTGGCGTTAAATTGTCCCTCGGTGGTTACTTCAAAGGCTACGTCAACTACTCTGACGAAGACGCAGTACGTGATCTCGACATTCTTCGTGAAACTGAAGTTCACTTCGGTGGCGAAACCACTTTGGACAACGGTCTGACCGTTGGTGCTCACATCGAAGCTGCTACCGACGCTGGTGAAGGCTTTGAAATCGACGAATCCTACGTATACTTCGCTGGTACATGGGGTCGTGTAAACTTCGGTGCTGAAGACGGTGCTGCTTACTTGTTGCAAGTTGCTGCTCCATCTGCTGACGACAACATCGACGGTATCCGTCAGTACATCAACCCAGTAACCTTCACAGGTACTGCAATTGATTACGACAACGATTTGTCTACAAAATCTGATAAAGTAACCTACTTGTCTCCAGTATTCTCTGGTTTCCAAGCTGGTGCTTCTTTCACACCTGAAGCTGGTGACGCATCTCGTTCTGTAGCTGGTAACTCCCCAGAAGGCGTTGCTGACACAGATGACGTATGGGAATTGGCTGTTCGTTACGAAGGTATGGTTAGCGACGTAGGAGTGATCCTCGGTGCTGGTTATGCTGACGGTGGCGACAACACAGACGAATGGAACGTTGGTGCTGATTTGGATATCGGTGCTTTCGGTCTTGGTTTGGTTTACACTGAAACTGAAGTTGCTTCAGTTGAGTCTGACACATGGGTAGTTGGTGGTGATTACACCGTTGGCCCATACAAACTCGGTATCTCTTACTTGAACACCGACGACGATGCTGACACATATGATGTTGATCGTTTCACCGGTGGTGTAGTTTACACCTACGGCCCAGGCATGACCTTCCGTGGTTCTATCGCTTACACCGACGACGATGTATCTGACGAAGATGCAACAACCGTTACTGTTGGTACCCAAATCAACTTCTAATCTGAAGTTAGTTGGATAAGAATTTAAAAGGGCGGATTTTTCCGCCCTTTTTTCTGTCGTTCACGCAAAGAGGACAAAGAAGCCGCAAAGGACGCAAAGTTTTTTTCCTGTCATCCTGAGTGATAGCGAAGGATCTCTCTTTTGAATAAGGACACATTACGCAGAGACCGTTTCCCTGCTTAAAGAGGGAGAGAAGTCTCTCAATAATTAGCTATAAAAACTCTTCATGAAAACAAAAAAACTCTCATCAAACGAACTGAGTTTGGGAGCCACACGTACTTACAAAAGAAACGTACTCAAAGACCTTATGCACGTAACAAATGATCTCTGAGCTTTGAGAAATCATTCGCCATGACAGAATATTTTTCCTTACGATCTTCTAAATCCTGAAGATGATCGGGGAGGTCAGGGCGAATACCGATGGCTTTTTCAACCACATCAGGAAATTTTGCCGGATGGGCACAAGCTAGAGAGACGCAGGGGCCTTGATGTTCAACGCCGGATGCATGTAAGGCATGGACTCCGACAGCAGTATGAGGGTCAATAATGATTCCGCTTTCTGAATAGACACGCCTGATCGTGGCAAGAGTATCATCATCAGAACATCGTCTCGCGATAAATTGATTTTGAATATTGTCATGGACGCTGGAATCGACTTGATAGCCACGGTTGGCCTTGAAATCTTGCATCAATCGACAAAGAAGTTCGGAATCGCGTCCCAAACATTCGTAAAGAAAACGCTCAAAATTGCTGGAAATTTGGATATCCATACTGGGACTGTGACTCGGCTCGACTTGTTTCATGGTCATGGCTCCACTTTCAAAGAAACGCGTCAGAATATCATTACGATTTGACCCGATAATTAAGGAACTAATGTCAGCACCCATCTGCTTTGCAACCCATCCGGCATAAACATTCCCGAAATTGCCTGTCGGAACTGAAAAAGTAGGTATTGCCTTTAATTGACGCGCGGCATCTACATAATAGACAACCTGTGCCACAATTCTTGCCCAGTTGATTGAGTTGATTGCAGAAAGATTTTTCTCACGTCTAAGGGGTTCATCGGCAAAAGCTTGCTTCACAAGATTTTGACAATCGTCAAATGTGCCTTCAATTGCAATATTGTGAACATTATCGGCAATTACGCTGGTCATCTGCCGTCGCTGAATATCTGAAGTTCGTCCATTTGGGTGTAAAATTGTAATGGAAATATTTTTACGCCCTCGACAGGCTTCAATCGCAGCCGAGCCTGTGTCGCCTGATGTCGCTCCGATAATGGTAATTTTCTGACCGCTCTTCTCAAGAACGTGATCAAACAATCTCCCCAGCAATTGCAAAGCAATATCTTTGAAGGCAAGAGTAGGACCGTGAAACAACTCCATCAGAAAAACATCGTTGCTGATCGGTTTTAATGGGACAATGTCAGGATCAGAAAAAACGGCAGTACTATAAGTATCATCAATGATCGCCTGAAAATCCGCTTCGGAGAAATCCTTGCTGGTAAAAGGGAACATGATTTTCATCGCAACATCTTGGTAGGACTGACAATCAGATGTATCAAAAATCATCGGCCAAGAAACAGGAACATATAATCCGCCATCATCGGCCAAACCGGCCAGTAGGACATCGGTAAAAGAAAGAGATTGATCTAGACCGCGAGTAGAAATATAGCGCATGAAAGTCCCCGACATGTTGGAGTAAAAAAGACTATAGTCGTTTTTTATTAAGAACAGGACGCCGATCGAGAATGACCGGCTTTTTCAAAAGCCGACGACAACGTACATAGCAGTACTTTGAGGAGGTATTTGAAAAAACGGCTTTATTCGCAGATGTGTCCTGTTCTTAAGAAGAATGACTATAGCATAGTAGGGAGTATTAAGGGAGATAAAAAAAGATGCCACTTGAGAACAAGGGCATCTCTTTTTTATTTCGGACGGAATGTCCTGATGAGGTAGAATTTATTTTTTATTCTTGAAGCGGAATTTATCACAAAAAAAAATTTCTACAAACATTTTTTTCATGAGATATCACGCATCAAAAATCTTTTGATTTAGTAGAGGCCACCTGTTCCCTGCAAAGAGGCATCTCCATCATAGCGTGGCTCCAGCATCTCTCCGGCAGGCAGCGAGTCATCAATCACTTCAAATTGTTGAGGATCTTCATAAGATTGATAACCTGGGGGAAGTGTGTTGGGTTCTGTCCCTGCTAAAAACGGTTCCCAAATAGCATTGGGATCACCGGCATAAGTGCGCTGGCCAGTTTTGGCATTAACCTGAACCATGCGAACACCCGAGGGAACGCGAAACGGCGTTGGAGGAATATCTTCAAAGGCTTTCTCGACAAATTCTTTGAAAATAGGAAGAGCGACAGAAGCTCCTGTTTCCTTACGTCCCAGAGTTTTTGGGTCATCAAAACCTGTGTAGACACCGATCACCATATCTGGGGTAAATCCGATAAACCATGCATCTTTAGAATCATTGGTGGTTCCCGTTTTACCGGCCAGCGGGCGATCAAGAGATGCCAGTTTACGCGCGGTTCCACGTTGGACAACACCTTCCATAATGGAAACCATTTGATAGGTGGTGCGCGGATCGGCAATTTGCTCGCGAGTATCGGGCAAAGCAGGAGTTGGCTGACTTTCCCATTTGATCAGGGGGCCACATCCGACACAAGGGCGTTGGTCAGATTTCTCTATAGATTTACCAAAGCGGTCTTGCACACGGTCAATAAAAGTCGGAGTGATTTTCTTGCCGCCATTGACGATCATACCGTAAGCCGTGGTCAGTTTCATCAAGGTGGTTTCGCTGGCCCCAAGCGTAGCTGACAGATAGGGCTTCATATCATCGGATATTCCGAATTTATTGGCATAATCGACAACAGTTTCGATACCGATTTGTTGGGCAAGACGAATGGTCATCAGGTTACGGGACTTCTCGACGCCGACCCGCAAAGGTGTAGGACCGTAAAATTCTCCGGAATAGTTTTCAGGGCGCCACGTATTGCCTGCGCTGTCTGTAAAGACAATCGGAGAATCGAGAATAATCGTCGATGGAGTGTATCCCTTATCTAAAGCCGCCAGATAGACAAAAGGCTTGAAAGCAGAGCCGGGCTGACGCTGTGCCTGAGTGGCACGGTTAAACTCGCTTCCGTCAAACTTCCACCCGCCTTGAATGGCGAGGATACGACCCGTATTAGGATCAAGAGCAACCAAGGCACCTTGAATTTCTGGCACTTGCCTCAGGATATAACGGGCATCCTCTTTCTCGGATTCTTTTTCTCCCAGAATAAGATCACCGCTTTTCAGAGATTTATTCTTGCTCCAGCTCATATCTTCATCGCGTAAACGCGCTTTTGTCCCGTCACTAAATCCAATCTGTGCGCTACCGCCTGTGACATCTAGAACCATAGCCAAACGCCAGTTAGAGAGCATTCCGACAGGCCCAGGCTCGGCTTTGACTATTTCAGACCAGTTCTCGGTGCTATTTTTTCTGGCAACAGGGCCGCGCCAGCCATGACGACGGTCATAGTCCATTAAACCGTTCTGTAGGGCATTTTCCGCGATGATCTGAAGGCGAGGGTCAACACTGGTGCGAACAGATAACCCACCGCCATAAAGAGCATCAGAGCCATAGTCTTTAATAAGGCTACGTCGAACTTCTTCAGCAAAATAAGGGGCATTAACCACGTCCTCCTTTTGAGAAGCGATGACAACCAGAGGCGTTTCCTTGGCGAGATCGGCTTGGGTTTGTGTAATGTATCCTTCAATAACCATGCGATCGATAACCCAATTACGTCGAGCCACAGCCGCCTCATGTTTATGAACAGGATGGTAATTGTTAGGAGCCTTAGGAAGAGCGGCAAGAAAGGCGGCTTCGGAAACATTAAGCTCATTCAGAGGCTTGTTGAAATAATGCAACGAAGCGGCAGCAACGCCATAAGCACGGGAACCCAGAAAGATCTGATTCATATAAAGTTCGAGAATACGGTCTTTGGAAAGAACTTGCTCCATTTTATAGGCAAGGATCGCTTCCTTAATTTTGCGTCCGTAAGTCTGCTCATTGGTCAAAAGGAAGTTTTTAGCAACTTGTTGCGTGATAGTCGACGCTCCAACCAAGCGACGACCGGTCCCCATATTCTTGAGGTTGGTTACAAACGCACGAGCAATCGCCCGCATGTCAACACCCTTGTGCTTGTAATAATTTTGGTCTTCGGCAGAAAGAAAAGCTTGTTTGACGACATCGGGGATTTCAGTGATTGGAACAAAAATCCGTTTTTCTTCTGCGAATTCAGCCAGAAAACGCCCATCACCGGCATGAACACGCGTAACAACGGGGGGCTTATAATCTTGCAATTGCTCAAATTCGGGCAAAGATTGTCCGTATTTGTAAAAGATTGCAAAAACCAACAAGACCCCTGCCACGGCTCCGATAAAGCCCAGAGAGATCAGGAAAAGAAAAAAGCGGCCAATCCATTTCATGGCCTTGTTTATCGCACAAGACAGCTCTCCAGAAAAGAGCTATAACGGCAGGATGGATGATAAATTTAAACAGCTCCCCTCTGCAGATTTGATTCCCCTAGAGATTGTTGTGGGACTTGAGTGCATGCAAGGCGCCTTGGAAGTCGATAATGTCTACGCGCAAGACGAACATAAAGAGAATGTTTTTGGCAGAATTTATGCAAAAAATGCCAGATGCATAGGGCATATCGATCTTGTTACGATTGTGGCAGATGCCGCACTTTATCTACAAAAAAACTTCTCTTGGACTTTGATTGTGAAAGATTGTCTGCGTCCGCTAGAAGCGCAGCAAAAAATGATAGAAACAAAAATTGTGCAGCAAAATCCACAATGGTTGGAAGAGCCGCGCTTTTTATCATCTCCGGGAATGGGGGGGCACCCGCGCGGTATGGCCATAGATATCTCCGCAAAAGACAAGGCAGAGAAAGATATTGATTTCGGAACATCCTTTGATCATTTCTCGGACAGTGCAGAAGCGCAGCATAATCCGGCCCATCGGCAATATCCTCAACTAACTCCGACAGTAAAACGAAATCGCGAGAGACTGGATAAAGCCATGCTCGAAGCGGCAAGAAAGAGAGGAAAAGAACTGGTTTTCCTATCGACAGAATGGTGGGATTACCGCCTTCCTGCTGAAATAAGCAACCAATATGCTCCAATTTCCGATAATGACCTGAAATCTTGGCAAAAAATCATGACGGAGCCAGAGCCAATACCTCAAAATGTGACAAAAGAGATTGCATCAAGACTGACGGACGATTTGAATAAATTCGGAAATTTTTGAACTGTCTTTTTCACCAACTGAGGCTTCGACCCCGCTGGAGACATCAACCGCATCGGGATTAAGGATAGAAAGAGCATCCCCGACATTTCCCTTATGAAGCCCACCCGATAGCATCCACGGACGCGAAAAACGACGATTTTTCAGGATAGTCCAATCGAAACTGACCCCGTTTCCCCCCGGCAATGGGGAAGAAAAGCTGTCATTTGTACGCGTAACCTTGGCATCAAACAACAACCAGTCAGCCACTTGGGAATACTCGTCAACATCTTGTAAGTCTTTATCTTTTGCAACGGGAATGGCTTTGATAACAGGAAGAGTATGTGTGGATTTAATCTCCATAACACGTACAGGAGGCTCCGAACCATGAAGCTGAACCATATCCAATGGCACGCTAGAGAGGACCTTATCTAGAAAAGCATTATCAGGATTAACAAACAAGCCGACCAAACGCACACCAGTCGGGGCAGATCGGGCAAGAATTCTCGCCATTTCTGGGTCAATAAAACGCGGAGAATTCGGATAAAACACCAATCCTATATAGCGGGCCCCGGATTTTGCCGCACAATCCAAATGGTTTTGATGGCGAATGCCGCATATTTTAACATCGGTCATAAAGGATATACCTTGAAATCAGAAGCAAAGTCTACATTTGTACTTTGTTCAATTTTTCAGTATAATAATCGAGAAAGCAAGTAAAATTATAGAACAATATATAAGGGTTAAACGGCATGGCGCTTGATCTCGAAGACGATGAAGACATTTTCGCAGCCAAAGCGAAAAAGCAAGAGGATCAGAACGAACGCTTCGTAATACCTGAAAATGCCCCTGTATTGCCAAGCATTATGAGTGGCGGGCGCGAGGCCGAGCTGATCGTAAATGTAGGGTCTGAGGCAGCGGTTCTCTACAATAAACCCCTGCCTGAATCGATCCACTGGGCAGAGTATGATATTGATTTGGCTTTATTGACCTTTGTAACGTATAGCGGAAAAGTGCAGGGATTGGGCATGACCATCCACAAACCGTTTCGCAAATATTTGTCCAAAGCAAAACAGATTATGATGATTTACATGGAAAATTCCGTGCAACCAAAAATGATCGTCCCCGTAAAGCTGGTTGTCAGATATACGGGCATTTAAAACAACAATTAAAAGAGAAAACAAATTCGAATTCGGTAAGGTGTAGGAGGATAAGATGGTTGGTTTATCAAATGTTATGGATTTTGTTAGGGCTAAAACTCAGGGTGACCTGATGCTGGCTGCAGGATCAACACCGGAAAAGGTAAAAGTTGCCGAAAAAATGGGATTATTAAAACCTTCCCAACCTTTGGTCAGTGAGATCAGTAAAACAAAACTCTTATTTGATACGAAAGATTATGTTGAACAAGTAACGCGTGAAAATGGTTTAACGTCAGCCGGTGCCGTAGCAGATAAAATGCGCAAAGGTACAAATTCCGGAGTTCAAGTCTTCATGGAGGATATGGGTGCTGAATTTGCGAGCACCACAAAATATGATGGTTTTCTAAAAGCAATTGGGGATAGAGCAAAAGCTGATCCGGGATTTATTGATCAAATTGGCCAAGAGCTAAAAGATCCTGCGGCCCAGAAAAGCTTTGAAGACGCTTTAAGAAACGACCCAACAAAAATTCAAAAACTAATCGAAACCTATAAGCCTGGGCAGTTAGCCAGTCTTGGCGTTATTGCGCCAGTGACTCAAACCAGTGCTATGCCTTCGACACCACAAACTGTAACAGCAGCCCCTACAACAGTAAGTGCCCCCCCTACAGCGGTATCTCCGGTATCAACAGCAGCAGCGCCCACTACCGCAGCCCAACCTTCTCAAGCGGCTCCAGCTCCAACCGTTGCACCTGCATCGCAAGCAATGGATACAAAACAAGAAATGTCAGGATTAGCGGCAGGATTCTCTGAATTGATTGCAAGCATGACAAACGAAGAGTTGAGAGAAGGCATCAGTCCAAAGTTCGTTGAGAGTTTGGCAGGAGGAATGGCGCTCAATGCAAACAAAATGGGCGTTTCCGAGGCTGATACTCAGGCTTTTGTTGATAGAATATCGGGAGATCCAAAACTCCAGGAAGCAATTGCAGCCAACCTGAAAGAAAACCCTGGTTTTATCCGTCGAATGGCAAAAGCTTCACAAGATAGTGGAACTGATACGCAGGATTTGTTTAAGGATATGGCCAGATCAGAAATGGAAAAACTCATGGCTAATCCTGAGTTATTGGCAAACAAAGGCTACGTCAAAAAACTTGATGATGGATTGAAGCTAAGAGACGGTTTGGGTAAACTAATGGATGAAAACGGACCGTTGGGAAAACTCTGGAAGGGTCTTAAAGAGTTCTTGGATATAGATGGTATGCCGTCATTCGGTGGTATGGATTTTATGGGGATGATCAAGGATCTGATAAACGGGATCGCAAAAATGTTTGGTCTACCGCAAATCGTCGCCGGAAATTCCACCACACCAATGCACCCGCAACTGACCTCACAATTGGAAAGATCATCCATGTTGGCGGTCAAAGGTCCTGATGGAAAATTCACCCATGATGTTCATCAAGGCAGACAAATGGTCAAAGTTCCCAACACAATCTCGGTACAAAATGAAAATGGAGAAATGATTGATGTGATCCCGACCGAAGGAGCAAAATTAATTGCAAAATCCTCAACAGGGGCTGTGACACTGAGAGTCGCACAATCGATCAATAGTGACGGAACTGTAAAGTCGGTAAAAACTGTCAACCTGTCCAAAGAAGGTTACGAATCTTATGAACGCCAACTTAAAGAGAGGGGTGCAACCATAGCTACACAAGACGTATCACAACGTCCAAAGGTGGAGACTGTACGCCTCGATCACAAAACAGGAGCAGAGATTCCAACACCGGATGCCAAACCAAACGATTTGGATTTGACCAGAAAGCTGGCTCAAAACCCGAACGCACCAATGGCGGATATGGGCCTGGATATGGGCATGACAAGCGGTTAAGAAGCCAGTTCAGGCAAGTTTTTATAAAGATCAAGAGCGTCGGGGTTCGCCAGAGCCTCGACGTTTTTTACAGCGCGCCCATGAATAACTTCCTTAACGGCCAACTCGACAATCTTATTGCTTTTGGTGCGTGGGATATCGGCAATCTGGATAATTTTTGCTGGAACATGCCGCGGGGAGGCTCCGCTCCGAATACGGGATTTAATTCGGCCTATTAAGTCATCATCCAGTTGAACGTCGTTCTTCAATCTTACAAACAAAATAACCCGCTCGTCCCCGTCCCACATTTGTCCGACAGCAATGCTTTCCATGACTTCGGGAATCTGCTCGACCTGACGATAAATCTCGGCGGTTCCAATGCGCACGCCTCCGGGATTGAGTGTTGCGTCTGACCTCCCCAGAATAATAAATCCGTCATGAGAGGTTCTCTCAATCCAATCCCCATGACACCAGACATTTTCGAACCGATCAAAATAGGCCGCATGATATCGCGCACGCCCTTCGTCATTCCAAAAGAATACAGGCATGGATGGAAATGGCTTTGTGCAGACCAGCTCACCCGAACCGGCACCCGCAGGCATAGGGTTCCCGTCCCCATCAAAAACATTGATCGCGTAGCCAAGACCGGCTCCTTGTATTTCTCCGCGCCAGACCGGAGACAAGACATTCCCGATCACAAAGCAAGAGACAATATCCGTCCCTCCGGAAATAGACGCCAGATGAACATCTTTCTTGATTGTATTATAAACATAATCGAAGCTCTCATGAACCAAAGGCGATCCGGTAGAAGTAATCGTTTTAAGAGAAGACAAATCAAATTTATCTTGCACAACACATCCTTCGGCTTTAAGCGCGTCAATGTATTTCGCGCCCGTACCGAATAAGGTGCATCCATGTACAGATGTATAATCCCACAAAGCATATGGATTAGGGTAAAATGGAGAGCCGTCATAAAGCATCAAGCAAGCTCCACTGGCCAATGCCGTAATTTGCCAATTCCACATCATCCACCCGCAAGTGGTGAAATAGAAAACCTTGTCATCACGTTTGATATCACATTGCAACATATGTTCTTTCATATGCTGCAACAAAGTTCCCCCATGACCATGGACGATACATTTCGGAACGCCTGTTGTGCCACTCGAAAACATGATGAATAACGGATGATTGAAAGGAAGTCGCTCGAAACTTGGGTCTTTGGCGATAAGACCACTCAAAAATTGGTCTTGGGTCATCGCGTGTGGAACACGACTGACATCAGGGGATTGAGAGGCAAAGGGAACGATAACAATTTTTTCTATGGACGGAATGCGTGGCAAAGCCTCTTTGATTTTAGATAGAACATCAACAGTTTTGCCATTGTAAAAATAACCGTCCACCGAAATCAAAATTTTTGGCTCGATTTGACCAAAACGATCAACAACGCCCTGCACCCCGAAATCAGGAGAGGCCGAAGACCAGATAGCACCAAGCGAAGACGCCGCAAGGGCTGCAATCAAAGTTTCGGGAAGATTGGGCATATAGCCTGCAACACGGTCACCTTTTTGAATGCCTGACTTAATCAGAGCCTGCTGCCAAAGGGAAACTTTTGCGTTCAGTTCGGCAAAGCTGATAATGCTCTCACGAGCCATCTCGTCACGGAAAATAATAGCCGGAGCATGATCCCGACGCTTTAATAGATTTTCTGCCCAATTAATCTTGGCTTCAGGGAAGAAAGAGGCAGCTTCCATTTGCGCCTCGTTTTCCAAAGCGATAGCTCCTTTTTCACCCAAAACTCCGGCAAAGTCCCAAAACTTGGACCAGAAGGCCCCGACATCTTCCAAAGACCATTGATGTAAAGTGGCGTAATCCACACCATCCTGAAAACCGTTGCGTTTTGCAAAGGCCATAAGATGCGAATTATCAATTAAGTCACGGGAAGGCGTCCAAAGGGGAGGAGAGGCTGTCATGATTTCGGTATCCAAACAAAAATAAAAAAGGAAAATCAGGGGTGAAAATGCTACGCAACGCAGTCTAAGTTTATTGGTAAATCATAAAGCTTGCAATAACTCTAAGCAAAATAGAAAAATGGCCACCAAACGGTAGCCATTTTTAAGATATTCGCTATGGCAATCTAAATGCAGTGAACAGCAGTCACAGTAAACATACCGATAGCTGGACTTGCTCCGATTGTATTCAGCACGTCTTTTGGCGCGGATATTTTGACATAGGGCGGAACACCAGTCTGCCCACTATCCTGCCCCAAGATCTTAACACCTTTGCGCCCAGCAAGAAGCTCATTAATTTGCTGCAGATTTCTGGCAACAACTTCAGATCTCTCCAACCCTGGCTCCTCCTTGGAAACGGGTAAAACAAATAATTCAGTTGGTCTGTTACCTTTACATCCTTTAAAAACTTGTGCGAGTGCAGGGCTAATTTTCTTACATTTAGGCATCGATAATTCCTTAGAGCATAACAATTTTCATTTAAGAAAAGCATGTTTAGAGCAGTTGCGGGATTACGTCAATATATTTCCGGAATAATTTTCTGTCTTTTTTCTAAAATAATGTAACAAAATTGGAACATGCTCCGAACCCTGCAAAAGAAAACAAAAACAGGCTGATAGCTACAATTTACAATTTTTGGCGATCGCGTATGCTGTGTGCAATGTTTCGATTGAAGAAAGCTAAAATTAAAAGAATAAGGAATAACCCTGCATGTTATTTAAAAACAGAGTTTTACCTCTTTTGTCTGCAATACCGCTGACCGCAGCATTTTTAATTATGGGGGCAGGGTTATCGCATGTCGAGGCAGCGTCAGAAAAAGACGGTGTTCCGAGATATGTTGCAGTCAATGTGATTCCTGAAAAAGATGCTATTGCTGCAGGAGAAACTCTAACCATCGCTATAGAGCAAAAACACGCTCCCCACTGGCATACCTATTGGAAAAACCCTGGCGATTCCGGAGAAAGCACTTCAATAGATTGGACATTGCCCGAAGGATTTGTTGCAGGAAAAATTGAATATCCTGCCCCCGAACGCATAGCCTACGGCCCTTTGATGAACTATGGCTTTGGCGAAGAAACTGTATTATTAACCACCGTAACAGCTCCTGAAAACATTCAGGCTGACGAAGTAACAATAACGGCCAATATTTCATGGCTCGTCTGCAATGACATTTGTGTGCCTGAATACACGACCGCGACCTTGGTCCTTCCTGTAGCAGGGGCAGGTGTTATAGCTTCTGAAACTGACCCGGATTTTTTTGCTGCAGCCAGATCCGCTATGCCGCACAAAAAAATCTGGCAGGGTATGATAGAAGAACAAGATCAAACTCTGAAAATTTCCTTCCACCCCGAAGAAGTAGCGATTCCCGAATTGCAAAATGCAACCGACTTATTCTTCTTTCCCGAAGAATGGGGAATTTTAATTAACTCGGCTCCTCAGGAAATTGCCATTAAGAATAATCGTCTGGAAATATTGGTACAACGGGACACAAGGCCTCTTTCGAAAATAGAAAATTTGTCGGGGGTTCTAACTTACAAAACACAAGAAGGCGAAAGCAAAGCCCTCGCTTTGGATGTTGCAGTTTCCGGAAAAGAAATGTCAGACAAAGCCGGCATAGTCATGCCGACAAATAATGATGATGTCGGCCCTCAAGTTGAAACCTTATCCGTACCACAAGCCATAGTCCTTGCTTTGCTGGGTGGAATAATTTTGAACCTGATGCCCTGTGTATTTCCGGTTCTTTCAATGAAGGCTCTGTCCTTGATTAACATGTCTGATAAGGAACAAAAACATGCGGCTCTCCACGGAGTAATTTACACGGCTGGGGTTCTGGGATGTTTTGCATTAATCGCGTCATCCTTAATCGGTCTGAAATCAGCAGGAGAAGAGATCGGCTGGGGATTCCAATTGCAAAATCCGGTGGTTATTTTGCTCCTTGCTTACCTGCTGTTTATTATGGCTTTGAATCTCTCAGGCTTTTTTGAATTCAAGGGACATCTGTTCAGCAATATCGGTAACAAACTGGCAGCCAAGCACGGCTACACAGGAACATTTTTCACAGGCATGTTGGCAACCATTGTAGCAACTCCGTGCACGGCGCCCTTTATGGGGCCGGCCATGGGGTTTGCTTTAACACAAAGCCCTGCCGTTGCCATGACTGTGTTTTTGGCACTTGGTTTTGGACTGGCTCTCCCTTATCTAGCATTATGCTTGTTCCCTCCACTAAGAAAAGCTCTGCCGAAACCCGGCGCATGGATGGAAACCTTCCGCCAGTTCATGGCCTTCCCACTTTATGCATCTGTGGCTTGGCTGGTTTGGGTCTATGGTCAACAAGTCTCTGGAGGCTACGGCGTAATGTTAGCGCTATTCGGCCTTATTTTGGTCGCGTTCTCGGTGTGGATTTCCAGACATACGCCACGCCGTCAGCCCATGAGGTCTGCAGTTCACGGCATGAATTATACAGCCATAATTCTCGCGATCTTGATTGTGGCATTAAGTGCGATGAAACCTGAACTCATGAAAGGCACGGAAGAAAGCAGTGCAATCGCGCACAATTATGAACCCTATACGACAGAGCTATACCAAGAATCTCTAAAAGGAGATCAGGCGCTTTTTATCAATATGACGGCAGCATGGTGTATTACATGTAAATGGAATGAGCGTGTGGCTCTGGCAACAGACGCAACACAAACTCTATTCAAAGAAAACAATGTAAAAGTACTGCAAGGTGACTGGACAAATCAAAATGCAGAAATTACAAAATTTTTGTCGGACTATGGACGTAGCGGAGTACCGCTCTATGTCTTTATAGGAGCTCGTGACCCTCAAACTGGAGAGCGTCCGGAAGCGAAAGTTTTACCGCAAATTCTGACATCAGGACTGGTCGCCGAATACGTCGAATCCCGTATGTAGAATAACTATTTCAATCAAAGCCTAAAAAAGAGGAAAGGAAAGATAAGAAATGAAAACCTTGGTAATGGCCGCACTGGCTCTAATGATGTTGGGGGCTCCGGCATTTGCGGAACACCATGAGATGAAGCATGAGATGCATGCGGAAAAAGCGGCAGAAAAAACGATGGCTCCATCTGCGGTAGTTGTTGGTGAGCCAGCCCCGGAATTCATGCTGAACGACATTAATGACGAACATGTCATGTTATCAGCGTTAAAGGGAAAAGTTGTTGTTCTGGAATGGACCAATAGCGGATGCCCATATGTTAGAAAGCACTATGATTCAAAAAATATGCAATCCTTGCAAGAAGAAGCCACCAAAGACGGTGTTGTCTGGGTTTCCATTAACTCCGGTGCAGAAGGCAAAGAAGGTTTTGTAACCGCAGAAGAAGCCAAAACACTCATGGAAAAAGAAGGCTCTCATGCTACCCACATGCTTCTGGATACCAATGGGGCAATTGGTAAGCTCTACGGTGCAAAAACCACACCTCACATGTTTGTTATCGATAAAGAAGGCGTATTGGTTTATGCCGGAGCCATCGATTCGGATAACAGTTTCAAACCTGAAGCCATCAAGGACGCAACAAACTATGTCCGTGAGGCTCTGAATGCTTTGAAAGAAGGAAAACCGGTTGAAGTATCCGAAACAGCACCATACGGATGCGGTGTTAAATACTAAGACAAAGATACCACTTTCGAAAAGCCCGGCTAGCATTTGCAAAAAAGCCGGGCTTTTTTTAATAAATACTATCGAAATAGAGAAGAACTATGCCATACTGACCTAATCTTGATTCGTAACGTATCGGATAGTCTGGACATGCCCGCCAAAACAACTTTAAAAAAAGAAACACGAAAAGAACCGGCCAAAAAGGCAAAAAAAACCGCAGTGTTAAAGGCGGCGAATAAGTCTGAAAAAAAGCCGACAAAATCTGCTGCTAAAAAGCAGAGTAAAAAATCCGTTGGAACAAGAAAATCAACACTCAAGCGCAAAAAAGCAGCGCCAGCAAAAGACAAATCTCTAAGGCTTGTTGTATCGGAAGAGGGAAAAATCATCTTCCTGACACAAGAAATGAAGCAAAAAATTGGCCTAAGCGAAGTAAACTCGCAATTAATTTTACGAGATATATTAACCTTCGAGCATCCGGAAGATGCAGTTCATGATCGCCCTTGTATCGGAATGTTCTCGATGACTGCAGAAGAAGATACTGGCGACGCGTGGACAGCTTCAATTGTTCCGGGAGAACATCCTGTAATTTTAAACTACGGTAAAAAGTCGTATGCGGCAACAATGCGCTTTGACCGGATAGAGATCCCCGGGAAGCAATCATATCTCGTGATCTCTGGTGAAGAAGACAAAGAGCCTGAAGCCAAAGATATCTTGAAGTCTCTGGAATCCGAAAAGAAAGAGAATAAACTAAAATCTTCTTCGAAGGTTTCCGACAAAGAAACAGAGGTAGAAGAATCCGTTTGGAAGAAGAATCAGCATGTATTTCAATCGATCGGGCATGATTTTCTGATCCTGATGTCACAACGTGGCAAAATCATGGATTGTAACGAAATATTCCATCTGGCGATGGGATACAAAGAAGAAGAGCTAGTTGGAAAATCTTTTCTGGATTTTGTTTATGCAGAAGATCGCCCGTACATACAGCCTATTTTCAAAACCATGATCTCCAGTAATAATGAAGATGGATCATCTCCGATGCTAGCGACGGAATGCCGTGTGCTGGATGCATCGGGAAATATTCGCTGGTTGGATTGCCGCTTGAAAGTCGAAAGCGGTAATCTTTATATGGTTGCCCGTGATCTGACGGAATCAAAGACGCACGAAGCAGAATTATTGCGTCGTGAACAGCAACTTTCCGAGGCCCAATCTATCGGACGCATGGGGCATTGGACATGGCGTATCGGAGAAGAGAAGCTGGAGTTTTCTCCGGAAATTTTCCGCATTTTTGGACAAGAGCCGGAGTCGTTTATCCCGACCATAGATACCGTCAATGATCTTCTGCACCGAAGAGATCGTGGTCGTATGGCTCAAGCTTTTCAACGTGCGATGATCGAGCAGCGGAACTACGAAATGGAATTCCGCATCATTCGCCCAAGTGGAGAGGTTCGTTTTATTTTATTGCAAGGGCGTTGCGAACAAGATGATGAAGGCGATGTCATTGCACTATTCGGTATTATGCAAGATATTACAGAGCGGACACTCCATGAGCGCGAACTCTGCGAAGCAAAAGAATCTGCGGAAAGAGCTTATGCAGCCAAATCTCAATTCTTGGCCAATATGAGCCATGAGCTCAGAACCCCGCTCAATGCGATTATCGGCTTTTCAGAGATGATTGAACGGCAAATGCTGGGGCCAATCGGCACAGAAAAATATCTTGATTATATCGGTGGTATTCGCCAAAGCGGAGAACATCTTCTGGATTTGATTAGTGACATTCTGGACATGTCGAAAATCGAGGCTGGAAAATATACACTCGATGTTGAAGAATTTAATCTTTATAAGGTCATGCGTTTGGCTATCCATATGATAGAAGGCCGCGCACTGGATGGTGGCGTGAAAGTCGTATCATCCATTGCGGAAGATGCTGATTTGGGAATTACAGGAGATCGTCGCGCCATTATGCAGATGATCCTGAAT
Organism: Alphaproteobacteria bacterium; assembly: GCA_020442425.1. Taxonomy (GTDB): domain Bacteria; phylum Pseudomonadota; class Alphaproteobacteria; order Micavibrionales; family Micavibrionaceae; genus UBA1573. The sequence goes on from JAGRKB010000002.1 coordinate 26,960, forward strand.
ATACTCTCCAACGCCGTAAAATTCACGGAAGACGGAGGAGAGGTGAGAATCTCCTGCCAATCCGATGAAGAGAAAGTAGAAATCTGCGTAGAGGATACTGGTATCGGTATTCCGGCCAGCAAATTGCGCTATGTAACGAAACCGTTTGAACAGGCTGCAAATCAGTTCACCAGAAATCACGAGGGTTCAGGACTGGGACTTGCCATTACAAAAGAACTGGCTGAACTTCATGGTGGTATATTAGTGATCAAATCCTCTGTCGGTGTAGGGACAACGGTGCGAATCACCTTACCTCTAAAAGCCATGCCGATGGCTTCATCACGTCACCTTGACGACGAAGAAATTGATTAAATTTCCCAAAAAATTTCGATACGGAGCGATAAGTAATATATTTTCAAAGTAAAACTTGAAAAAAATTCAAGTACTCCAAAACAGGTAACTCTGCGTTAACTATTTTAGGGCATATATATCTCACCGGCGCATTACCGCCTCTCTTATTGAATTTTTAGACATTACTAGAATAGAATTATAAATATGCCTTTCTTGGACGACATATACCCTGACGAGTTTTTACTGGAAAAAGGAGACGACTTCTCTACAGATTTGTATGAGGAAGGCGAAGCCGTATCTCTGGAAGATTTGTTGCACTTGGTGCAAGAAGCAGGGGAAGACGGAAATCTTGATTTACGCAATGCTCACTTTGAAACCGATGAAGACGCTTTGGTTTGGGGTCTGTCAGTTTTGTGTGAAACCCGCTTGGGGCGTGACTTGGCATT
>JAGRKB010000097.1 GCA_020442425.1 Alphaproteobacteria bacterium
ACAAGGGAATAGGTTGTGTGAGGGGGGGGGGCAAAGTATTTTAGGATTTGATCTTTATTCACCCCGCCCGCTCCTCGCAATGACGGTTTTTTGCTAGCAGGTAGATATTATGCGTTGAGAATTGTTGCCAATGGCGCTTCGGATTCTTGTTCGTTTTGGGAGAACAGATCCACAAGCGGGGCTTCAACTTTTTTACCGACATAGACGAACTGATAGCCGTCTTCCTTGTCGATTCCTTGGCTCATGATTTCAAAATCATTGCGTTCGAAGGCGCTCAAGCTTCCTTTGTTGCCAACCACAATTCTGGCAACGATGCGGGAGCGCTCTTTTTTAAGACACCACTCTTCGGCGGCTGTGATCAAGCGGTCTGCCAAGCCCATTGAACGATAGTCCGGATGGGTGCATACGCTTTGCAGCATGCAAGGGGTCTGGTTATAGATAAATTCGATAAAGGGAAGTCCTTCAAAATTCGGAATATCTGTCCAGTGATTGAGTTTTCTGACAATGGTCAGTCCAATCAGCTCATTTTTATCATTGCGAAGACCCAGAACGACATTTCCTGCACGGTGCATTTTTGTCATAAAGTCAATTGTCTTCGGAAGAAGGTATACTTTTTGCTCTTCTGTTAGGGAGTCTCTTACAATATCAATCAATTCCACGGCGTCTGCGAATTCGTCTGCGGAATTCAGACGTACGGCGCGTGGTTCAAAATCCAAGTTCACAAATTGTTTTACAGTCCGGGTTGTCATTTCAGCCTAAACTTTCTTTTGTTTCTTAAATTGTCTGGAAAATTCTTTTTCGATCTTGATCAGTCTTCTGGTTTTTTTATATCGGGAGAAAGACCTTCTGTTCTTTAGCGTCCCTTATTACCTAATCCAAGTTTTAATCAAAAATGTTTTATCTTTTTTTGCGGGAGATCGAAAAGCGCAAGCGCCACTTTTTTCTCTCCAAGCCATGCTGTTTTTGCATGTCTTTTATGCGGCTCATTATAAAAGTTCCGTCTATTTTGTGCAAGAAAATAGTCTGTCAGGGATGATTGTAATTGGGGATGTTATTTGTAACTTATTGATATGTATTATAATTATTTGTCCGTGTGTTCCAGAAATCCCGAATAATTTTTGCGGTTTCTGCGTATTCATCTGCTGAGATTGGTTTTCTGAGATATTTGTCGGCTCCCATAGAAAAACAAAATTCTACGTCGTTGTCGTTGTTGGACGTCGAGAGAACAATAACCGGAATCTGTTTCAGTTCTTCCTGAGATTTCATAGAGCTGAGCACTGTACGGCCATCTGTTCCCGGCAGGTTCAAATCCAGCAACACCAGAGTTGGAGCTTCTGCTATGTAGGCATTTTGTTTGTTGGACAGGAAATCCAAAGCTTGATCCCCGTCTTCGCAATGATGAATTTTTGGCTGAAATTCTATCTTACGGAAGGCGCGGGATATAATTTCGAAATCAACAGGACTATCTTCCACAATCAGGACGTAGGGTTCTGTCTGATTTTTTTGGTCGTATTCTGATTGTACCATTGAGGCCTCTTTTTTTATTCTTTGAGTTGTTTTACTCAGTTTTTATCGGCTCTTCCAGTGTGAAATAAAAAATTGTTCCGCCTTCAGAAGGGGATTTGATCCAGATATTCCCTCCATGTTTATTTATGATTCGCTTAATGATTGTCAAGCCTGCTCCCGTACCACCTCCGAATGCATCGCGCCCGTGCAGCCGTTTGAACATTTTAAAAACCGAGTCGTGGTGTTTTTCCGGAATTCCTATCCCATTATCTTTTACATAGAATATTTTTTGTCCTGAGTCGTTTGGTGAGTCCAGCATTCCAATCTCGATCTCTTTGGGGGAGGATGTATTGTATTTTAATCCATTGAGAATCAGATTGTAGAATATTTCTCCACATCTTGACGGATCAAATGCAATTTTCGGCAGTTTCTTTTTATAAGTGATTGTTGCTTGATGTTCTTTGATCGAAGAGTCCATCATTTCTAATACACCCGAGAGAACTTCGTCTAAATCAATCTCCTCCGTGTGAGGTTCTGATCGGTTGATTCGAGAAAATTCCAAAAGTTTATCAATTAGCTCGCTCATACGGCGGGACATTTTCATCAAGCTTCCTAGTCGCTCTTTGCCATCCTCATCTAACATTTCGTTGTAGTCTTCGGCCATGAATTGCGCGTAGCTGTAAATTCCCCTGACCGGTTCTTTGAGATCATGAGAGATTAAGTAGACAAAATCGTCCAGCTCTCTGTTGCTGATTTCCAAAGCCTCCATGTAAAGTTGGCGGTGGATTTCCAGGTCTCGTTGCTCGGATAAATCCCTAACAATTCCGACGAAAAAGTGACTGCCGTCTTCTATGACCTCACCAATGCTGAGCCACATCGGAAATGTCGATTTATCTTTTCTTTGACCTAAAACTTCGCGTCCGATGCCAATGACTTTTGGTTCGCGCGTTTGTGTGTAGTTGGAAATATATTTGTCGTGATGTGTCGCGTAACTTTCCGGCATTAGCATTTTGACATTTTGATTCATGGCCTCTGCTGCCGTGTAACCAAACAGTTCCTCGCAGGCCGGATTAAAAGACATAATTATACCGCGATTATTTATGACGATAATTCCGTCTACTGTATTGTTCAGGATGGCTTGTAATTGTTTTTCACTAAAAGATTCAGTTGTTTGCTTTGCGTTGCTCATGTTTTCTTCCCCGAAAATTGCTGACAACCTACCGTATGTTTGTGCTACGCGCCAAAGAAAATTTCAAGAAACTGCATAGTTTTGTATTCTTTTGTCTCTTTTTGGTGTAAAGTGGCTCTATCTCCAGTTCGAGTTTTAGAATCAGGCAGTTGCTTTTGCCTTACTGTGTAATGGTTTTCTACATTAGAATCCTTACTTCTATGAAGACGATTTTCATGAATAAGGTTTCCGGGTGGTAAGGTTGTTGTGTGTACCAAGTCAAACTTCTTTTTGTTTGGGAGGACACCATGATATCAGACAAAAAAAATACCGATAGAAATAGACCGAGCACTTTTTCTTCTCTGCGTCATCTGAAATCCGCTCAAGCACATTCTCCGGAGGCTGATTATCATCATAATCCTCTGGCGGGAATTGATGAGCTTAATGTCCTTGTCGTTGAGGACAGCGAGAGTGATTTTTATTCCGTTAAACGTCTTTTGACACATCATATGCCATGGGCTGTTCGTGTGATGCGTGCCGACACTCTTGCTGATGCGGAGGCGATGCTTCATTCTAATAAAGATTCTGTGCATATTGTTTTGCTGGACTTGGGGTTGCCTGATTCCGATCAGCCAACAGAGACCTATTCGAGAATTTCCCATTTCAAAGATGTTCTGCCTATTGTTGTTCTGACCAGCTTTGATGACCATCAAATGGCTCTGGATATGATCGGTGTCGGCGCGCAGGATTATGTGTGCAAAAATCTGATTGTATTGCAGCCCGATCTTTTGGGGCGAACGATAGAATTTGCTATCGGTCGGCACCAGAATATGTCGTCGTCGATCCATGAGGTTGAGAAAAGGCTCGAGCAAACCTCTGAACTGCTCAATCTTATGAGCGGGGCATATTCTGTTGGGCATTAACCCGTTGTTAACTCTGGACGCGCAATATGATTACAACTTCGTACTATTCTTTGTAATTTTCATTGTGTTGCTGAGTATTCTCTGAGGCCTTTACAGACAGGAGAAACAGCCATGCCAGAGTTAACCCGTAAAATTGTCCTTATCGAAGATTCTGAAACTGATAGTTTCGTGATTAAACGCGTTATTCGTGAAAACCCTTGTGCCAAATCATACAAGATTTTGTCTTTTGACAGCATGTCACAGGCTCGCGAATATTTATCCCTTCATGCTGAAGAAGTGGATGCCATTCTTTTAGATTTGCATTTGCCAGACACAGTTGATGCTTATGATACCTATGCCCAAGTTAGGGATTTTGCTCCGGATACGCCGATTGTTGCGCTCACATCTTGCAATAATTATGGTCTGGCTATGGATCTCGTTCGTGACGGCGTAGGGGATTATGTTTCCAAAAGCCATATTCTCAAAAATCCGGATTTGTTATGCCGTGCAATTGATTTTGCCCTTTGTCGCCATGTTCAAAATCGTGCCGTTCTGGGGCCGTTGAATGAGGAATTAGAAGCTAGAGTTCAATTGCTGTCCCAGATGGTTTAGAAATCCGTGTCTTTGCGTTTTTTTCGTTCACGTAAAGGCGCAAAGGTTTTGCAAAGATCGCAAAGGAATTTTAGAAAAAGGGAGATCCTTCGACTGCGCTCAGGATGACAGGATTTTTATAGTTCAAATCCTGGGTCAAGAAATGAAATTAAAGAGCCGCAACGAAGGTTATTCTGATCTTGCAAACGGTCAATGTGCCTTTCTCTGATGTTTCTGGTAAATTCTCTACGGGCGTCAGCGCATGTATCGAGTAAAATGTCTGCGGCATCTCCCTTAGAGAATGTTGATGCCTGCAAATGACCGTTTAGAACAGGCGTGCTACTCCGTTTGTTGTATCTGATTTTCCAAGGACCTTCAATTTTCTCGCCGAAGAATCCCGGGAATGTAAAACCTGCTACGACTTCGTTGTCGCGGCCGTTAAAGATTGTACCGTCAATATATAAATCAACAATGTATTGTGTTCCAGATGGGCTGACCAGAGCGATTGTTGCAGGAACCAGTTTGCGTAGATCCGGCTTAATATCTTGATCGGGTAATTCAAATCTTAGATCCGCAGTGACATTAATGGCTCGGGCTGATGTTTCATTAAACTGAAAAGTAAGTTCTTCAGCAATTCCGCCATGCGATGTTCTTCGAACTGGTTCTGATTTAATAACTCCGCCATGCGATTCTACAGGGTTTTCAAATTGTTTGATATCCTGCAGCCGATCCAGAAAAGTCCAGAAGAGGTCAGGTTGCCATTTGCCAAATCCCGTTGCCAGATGATCGTAATCAAATCCGCGTGCATTACTTCTATATTTATGATCGTGGTGAAGAGGTATAGAGGATGCCAGTGCTGCTACCATAACTTCATGATATTCCAGTCGAAAAGCCGTGAGGGCAGCCGTGATGATACCGCCAACCATTGGGGATACAAATGATGTTCCTTTAAATTCATTAGTGTTTTGCCCGGCTCTGAAATCAGGAACCTTGTAGTCTTTGAAGTAAGTCTCGACATATTCTCGTTCTGTGTCAGTTAATAAACCTAACTGGGCTTCGATTTCCTGTTCTGTTCTATATGCCTTATACATGAATCCGTGTGCACAGGGATTATCATATACAAATGACGGTGAGTTCCATTCTGATGAAGCTTGGACATGAAGTTCATCTCTCATTTCACCAACTCTTAGGAGATGCGGCATGCGATCTATGATCTCATGACGAACTATACGAGACTGTGTTGAGTGCCCCATGTTTCCTGTGGCCTTCACAAAAATGTTTAAAGGGTCCGGCAGCATTCTTTGGGGAATGTATGTCAGGTAGCTGGGGGGCGGGCCATTTTTACGCAAAGAGTGTGAAGATGCGTAGGTGATAACGTCTGCATATTTCGCCAGATCACAAAGAAGATGTAATTTGGTCATTGTCTCCAGTGGAGCGGGGACCAGAAATATTCCGTCATTATCCGGTAGGTTTTGGCTCGCATATCCAAAGCTGAGGGCCGCTGCGCATGTATGCGCATGTTTGAAGTTGACATTATCGGGGCTTATCGGATTCTCAAAATGTGCCGCCAGTGCTCTGCGGTGAACAGGTCTTGTTTCTGCGTGTTCAAAAAATTTTTCGCTGGTGGACTTTTCGAATGCTTGGCTGCAATCTCTAAAAAATTTATTTCTTTGCGTAACTTCCGACATTTTATACCCTCTGAGAGAGGCTTGTTACCATAATGTTTTGTGAGGAGGCAAGGGTTTTTATTTGCCGTATTATTTGCAGAATGGCGTTGGATTTGTGTAGAGCGCACTGACTTCGTTAATAAAATCAGTGTGTTGCTCCTGTTGTGAGGATTTAAAGCGGCAGCATTTTTTCCGTGATGGCAGAGAAGTAGGAAATGACTGACGGAATTAATTTGTCATTAAAGTCATATCTTGGATGGTGCAGGCCAAAGTTATGCGGGCTATCCGGATCTTGCGGCTCGCCTTGTCCGAAAATAGTATAACATCCCGGTTTCTTCTGGAGCATGGCTCCGAAATCTTCTGCTCCCATGCTCGGGGCAAATTCGGTGTGAACCGATTCCACTCCAAATAGGGTTCTTGCAATGTCCGCGCAAAGGGAGGCTTGTTCGGGGGTATTAATCGTCGGATCATAATTCCTGATATATTCCAATGTGCCTTTGGCTCCGTGGGCGTGGGCAATCCCTTCGACAATTTCGCGAATTCTTTTTTCTACCGTGTCGCGAACTTTATTGTTAAAGGTTCGCACTGTCCCTTCGAGCTTGACATCTGTCGGGATGATGTTGGTTGCCCCTGTCCCCGCATTGAAGTTGGTAATGCTGATAACAGATGATTCTGCCGGGTCGATTGTTCTGCCGACAATTGTTTGTAAAGACAACACAATTTCAGAGGCTATGACGATCGGGTCAATGCATTCATGAGGCATTGCGGCGTGTCCGCCTTTACCGGTTATGGTGATAAAAATTTCATCAGAGCTTGCCATGATCGGGCCGCCTTTAATTCCGACAAATCCACGAGGCGCGTATGGCCAGTTGTGAATGGCATAGACGCTCTCTACGGGGTATTTATCAAACAATCCTTCTTCGATCATGCGGTAGGCTCCGCCGCCGCCTTCTTCTGCCGGTTGAAAGAAGAGGTGGACTTTGCCGTTGAAGTTTCTGGTCTCAGAAAGATATTTTGCTGTCCCTAGCAAAATTGAAGTATGTCCGTCATGTCCGCAAGCGTGCATTTTTCCCGGTACGCAGGAAGCATGTGTTACGCCGCTGCTTTCTGTTATGTCGAGGGCGTCGATATCCCCGCGAAAACCGACGGATTTCCCCGAGCTTGTTTCTTGCCCGTGAATGGTTGCGACTATACCTGTTTCCGCCCACCCGCGTTCGAACTCTATGCCCCATTCGGTGAGTTTTTCCGCAATCAGATTAGAGGCAAAAACTTCTTCGTAAGAGGTCGCCGGATTTTGGTGCAATTTATGGCGGCACTGCGTTACTTCTTCAGCTATGCTGGCGAGGAGGTTGTTCTGGTTGGTTGGCATTTTTGTATTCCTTCCGTCCGGTCAGGTTGTTTGTGTTATCGGTGGGCCGAATTCGTTTTCGCTTTTTTGTCCCGGGAAAAGTCCGCAATAAATAAAAAGCAGAAGCCAGATTAGAGGTCCAAAAACAGGTATAACGACGAGTGCGGATAGCCATCCTGTCTTTCCAAGGTCGTGCAATCTTTTTATCAATGGTATAAGAAATACAAACACACCAAAGATAACAACTATCAGGTGGATGATGTATGAGCTTATACCATCATATGAAGGTGAATTATTTTGTGGGAGCGTCGAATTTTGTATTACTTGGCCTGTGTTTATATTTGTAACTGTTGCTGAGACCGTAATAGGCCCACTATATCTGGTATCTTTATAAGTAATTATGGCTAAGTTTCCGACCTGAATCATTATGCTTGTTAACGTGCATATTACAGTCATGATCCAGAATTGTCTTCTGTTTGTGCGCCCGAGGAAAAATAAATTTGATATTTTTTTCATTTTTTAATTTCCCTTCCCTAATTCTTGGAAAAATGTTTTTGCTATCATTCTATGTTACTCATTTCTAAAGTATCTAGAGGTTTGTTTTTCTTGGGTCAAAGGCGTCACGGACAGCTTCGCCGATGAAAGTTAAAAGTGTCAACATAATTGCCAATGAGAAGAACGCGGAGCCTCCGAGCCATGGGGCGTTGATGTTGTTTTTTCCCTGTGCCAGTAACTCGCCCAATGACGGAGACCCCGGCGGTAATCCCAGCCCCAGAAAGTCTAAAGAGGTGAGGGCTGTGATCGAGCCTGTCAGGATAAAGGGCATCATGGTCAGTGTAGCTACAACCGCATTGGGTAAAATGTGACGGCGCATCAGGGTAAAATTTCCGACACCCAAAGCGCGGGCTGCGCGGACATAATCGAGAGAGCGGGCGCGCAAAAATTCGGCGCGGACAACATCGACTAGTGATGTCCATGAAAAGAGAAGAAGGATGAGTAGCAATGTCCAAAAGCCGGGGATAAACATGGCCGAGAAAATAATCAAAATGTAGAGGCTGGGGAGGGATGACCATATTTCTATCAGACGTTGGGCAATAATATCGACTTTCCCCCCGTAAAACCCTTGAAAGGCTCCTGCTGTAACCCCAATAATTGAAGAGCAAATCGTGAGTGTCAGGCCAAACAAAACAGAAATACGAAATCCATAGAGCATCCGTGCGACAACATCCCGACCCTGATCGTCTGTGCCTAGCCAATTGTCTGAAGTCGGCGCGCTTGGTGCCGGGGTTGGCAGGTCATAGTTAATCGTGTCATAGGAATACCGAATGAGAGGCCAGACTATTTTTCCGCCGTCTTTTTCGATTAATTCCTGAACATAGGGATCGCGGTAATCGGCTTCGGTTTCAAAATCGCCGCCAAAGGTTGTTTCTGCATAGGATTTCAAAAACGGCGTATATATCCCCCCGTTGAAATGAACCAGCAAGGGTTTGCTGTTGGCCAGCATATTGGCGCTCATGGCTGCGATAAACAAAAGCAGAAAAATCCAAAGTGACCAGTAGCCGCGTTTATTGGCTTTGAATTGCGCCCAGCGGCGGCGTGTGATAGGTGAGAAATTGATCATGACTTTTACAGGATAGCAGGAATTTGGGCTCTCTCAATTGTTTATTCTCTATCTCATTCTCCTTTTTCTTGACATTTAACATATGTCATGTAATTTATTCGGGAGTATTTAAAAAGGGGCTGGCCTAGATAAGGTGT
>JAGRKB010000098.1 GCA_020442425.1 Alphaproteobacteria bacterium
TAGGGAAAGTCTTATTTCAGCGCTCATTGAGAGCGGCTTACCCGTGTTAGATGCAAATATCATTGATAAACCAATTTATGAGAATCCCTCATTAAAACCTTACCTGAGAGAACCTTGTAAGAAGGCAGAGCAAGTATATAGGCGGCTGATAGTGCTCGGGCATTTTTTGCGTTCCACGCTGTTAGAGGCAGACCGCAACGTTTTAGATGAGGTCGTGGACAGGTTTGCCACTGTTGGTACAGCTCTACGCAAATAATTCCGAAAGCTATAGTTTTTGTGATCTTTTTACCTGTCTCTCGGCCATTAGAATAGATTCGATTCTATCTTTATAATTCAAATCCTTGTTCACCTGGCCTGTTTTTTCTATTACGTAATTTCCAATTACTACATAATTGATATTCGTTTTAAGGCAACATTCTATTGCATCCGCAGGAGACTCAACAATAGGATCGCCGGCGATATTGAATGAAGTGTTCAATAAAACAGCAACGCCGGTCTGGCGATAAAATTCTTCAATCAGCTTGTAAAATGGATCAGATGAATCTGAAACTGTTTGAACTCTGGCGGTTCCGTCAACGTGTGTGACGGCGGGAATGATATCTCTTGCCTCAGGTAGAACCTCACAAACCTTAAGCATGTACGGAGATTGATATTTGATTTTAAAATATTTTTGGGCATGAGATTCCAATGTGGAAGGTGCAAATGGCCTGAAATATTCACGAAACTTGACCATTTTATTGAGGTAGTCCTTCATATCCGGATCTCTTGGGTCACATAATATGCTACGGTGACCAAGGGCTCGTGGCCCTATTTCAGAACGTCCTTGGAACCATCCTACGATCTTTCCATCGGCAATATATTTTGCAACAATTTGGTACAGTGTTTCGGAGTCAAATTTATGGGCGGTTACGTTCTCAGTGTTTCTAATTAATTTTTCAATATCATGTTCATCATACTGAGGGCCAAGATATGGGGAGAATGGAGCAAGCTGTTTGCAAGCGTTGCCATTCAGCATGGACCCATAGATTGCATTACCTATAGATTCCCCGGAATCGCCACTTGCAGGAGGAATAAATATTTCAATATCCATACGATCCTGGACATAGCCATTTGCAACACTATTTAGACCCACTCCTCCTGCAATACAGAGTTTCTTGAAAGGTCGATGCTTTTGTAAAAATTCTAACTTTTCAAGAAATGCCCTGTTTAATTCTGATTGAACTAGATAGGCAAGGTCCATGTGATGTTGAGTGATATCCTGTCCCGGGACTCTCCCTTCGATAATAAGGTTATATTTCTCCTTAAAATAGTTCTTGAGGCTTTCTGAGGGATTTTCGTAGTTGGGTTTAACCAAAGCTGATATTTTTCCAGTTTGGCTGTCAACGTTAATAAGGCGAACGCCCTTAAAACGTTTAGGGTCGCCATAAGCGGCAAGGCCCATTGTTTTTCCTGCATTCAGGTAAATATCAAATCCCAGAAAATTGGTAAAATAGCGGTAAAGTTCCCCTAAACCAATATTGTTTGCATTCGAGGTTTCTGAATCGAAGAGTTTTAATTCAGAGCCTTTCCCAAAATAGTAGCTTTGAGCTTGAAACTGATTTGTATCCCAGTAGCGAAGGCCCATATAATCTTCTCGGTATGTACCATCTGGGTCAATCTCACGTATCAATCCGTGTACCTCATTAAAAGGTTCCATGGCATTGCCTTCGCCGTCTGTAACCATTACCAGTGCCTCTTCATATCCCGATAGAAAGTAAGAAGAGTATGCGTGGGACACGTGATGATCTACCAAATGAATTTTATTCCTTGGGATACTTAGGTCGTCAGTTGTGGTATCCGGTGTTGTGCTAACGTAGTATACGTTGTTGCTGTGTTTTGGGCCGCAGCAAGAGCTAAGTGCAAAAATATCGACATCATGGATGGTCAGAGAGTTACTCTCGAGAAGTGTTTGCATCGACCTTAAGAATCCGGGGGCGTATTTGGCACGCGATAATCGCTCTTCCTGTATGGCGCCTACTATTTGGCCATCAATCATTAAGCAAGCCCCTCCATCGTTTAAGGGTAAGCCAAAGTAGGTCTTTGCTATGTTTGCGCCTAAAACTATCATTCTTACGCTTCCTTTAAAGAAAAATTATTTTTTAACAGCGGTAAAATTTCTTTTAACATTCTTACCGTGTGTGTTTGTCCGTGACTTCCTACATTTTGGGATTCGGAGATTAGGATCGATGATATGCCGAGTTTTTTTGCTGTGTTGATATCATCAACAGAGTCACCAATCATTAAGACCCCGTCCGACGACCCTGGGCAAACTTCTTTTACGCACCCTATAACTTTATCTGATGGTTTGTAGGATTGCATGATGCTGGAAATAAGAAGGTGGTCGAAGTACTTTTTGATATCGAGTTGGTCTAGCTCGGCATGAAGCAAGTCATCGTCTGCATCACTTAATAGAATAAGCTTTACATTGCTTTTCTTTAGTGCCGTCAGGAGTTCAATTGTGCCATCGTACAATTTTATGGTTTCAAGGAATGTCTTTTTGTAAAGTCTGGAGACTTCATTGTAGATATCTTGCTTGGATCCGTTTCTTTGGACCTTTTGTAATATTGAAGATAAAAGCGTTTTAATGTCGGTAAAAGGGAGAGATAAGTCTTTTTTTAATCTCATAAACTCATCTTCAATATCCTGGGTGGAAATAGGTGATCCAAACTTAGATGTTGCTAATGAAATAACTTCAAAAATATTGTCTGAATCTATCAGGGTGCCGCCTGCATCAAAAATCACTGTATGGAGTCTATTGATCATACAATATCCTATCTTTTAAACATAATTGTTGATATCAAAATATTATTTTCAGGTCTAGGAAAATTTACTTGGGGCAGTCCATAAGGTGATTATCGGACATGAAACGCTCGATATAACTTTATCCGTGTCCACATTAAGAAACACGATTGAGAAAGTGCTTGGCGTCTGGCTACCACCAGTCCCGGAAGACCGTTTTGTTACGATCAAGGTTCAATTCGAGATAAATAGGGCGCGAGGCGGTGCTATCCACATTCAGCCGGAAGGGGTGTCAAAGAACATTCTTGATCTTCCACCAGAACGTCTCAAACGTCTTATTCAAGGGATCGTTTGGCGGGATGAGCATTTTAGGGGTAAAACAATTCGTGCCATCTCCGAAAGCTCAAAGTATTCCGAAGCGCAGGTCCGTAAGCTCATCACAGCAAGTCTCGATATCAAATCTTATTCCCTGTAATTCTCCTGATCCCTTCCTGCTCAACTCCTGAACTTTACCTGTTATTGACCTGATATTCACCTGTTATGGGCCTGTTATTTTTTCAGGAAAGTGTCAAATATTGGCTGTTTTTAATGGGTTTGAAGCGGTATTTGAATTTGAGCAAAAATCTTGCCTATTTTATCAGGTCAAAATTGGGCAAGACTATGACCAGTCGCACTGGAAAAATGCGATCTGAGAAAAATGGGATTATGGGGGGTGATTTTGGAATTCTCAGCTGTGTGGTTCGGGATAGCTATTGCGCATGTCCCGCAAATTGCGGGGTGGTGTGGGTTAAATTTTCTAATGCAGGGAAAACTAAGGACTAAATGGCGGGCAGGGAGGGATTCGAACCCTCG
>JAGRKB010000023.1 GCA_020442425.1 Alphaproteobacteria bacterium
ACCCTTATCTAGGCCAGCCCCAAAAGAATTTGGTCCAAAGCCCATTAATAAACAAAACATAATTTAAGGTTATAATTTCTGATGGCAAAAGTTGAGACAGATCCAAAAGTATTTTATGTGAAGGCAAAAGTGTATCGTTTTACCTCATTGCTGTTTGTCACAATTGGTATCTTTGTGTTCTGTGTGTTGTACGTCAAAAATATTGATGGGCGTTTGATGGAAGCTTTGCGAGAACCTTATACTATTTTCTATTTTCTGGTTCCGTTTGTTCCCGGTGCGGTTTTGACCATAATGGCGGATCGTGCCGAGAAAAAATACCGAGCGCTGCTCGAGAAAAAGTGATTGATTATGCGGGACTCCATTCAGGATGTTCTTCATTTTTGGTTTGAAGAGACTGTTCCGTCTCAATGGTTTCAGGTGAGCGATGTTTTTGATGAAATGGTTCGGGATCGTTTTTCCGGACTGTATCAAATGGCTCTGAATGGTGTTTGTGACGAGTGGGCGCGAGATGTCGATGGCGCTTTGGCTCTGGTTCTGATTTTTGATCAATTTCCGCGCAATATGTTTCGTGATCTGCCCCAGTCTTTTGCAACGGATGATCGGGCGCGAGATGTTTCTCGAAAAGTGATTGATTTGGGGTATGATCATTTGGTTGGCGTTGCCAAGCGCCGTTTCTTCTATTTGCCTTTTGAACATAGTGAAGATATTGAGGATCAAAAAACCTCCTTGATACTTTTCGAAAAAATGCGGGATGAAGAGCCTTTAAGTTATGATTATGCTTTGAGGCATTACAAAATTATCGAGCGTTTTGGGAGATTCCCTCATCGTAATTCTATTTTAGGGCGTGAGAATACTGCGGAAGAACGACAGTTTCTTGACGAATATGGGCGCGGGTTCTAGAGCGTTTTTCGTTTGGGCGGAATTGAAAAAACGCTCTATCTATTTGGTTTATCGCATTTTCTACGGTTAACCGGTGTCCACTTAGCCGGAAAATGCTCTCGCTTTGTTGCCGTATGGCTCTTGTTCTTCGGTGTTTGGCATAGTACAATAGATCTTCGATTTTTCTCCGGAAGCCCATGATCAGTATTACTTTACTCCATATAATCGGCGGTGTTTGCCTGCTTTTGTTCGGACTTCGTTTGGTTCGGAACGGAGTAACGCGTGCGTTTGGTGTGCAATTGCGTCAGATTATTTCTGCGGCCACTAGAAATCGTGTTTTGGCCTTGTTGGCTGGGGTCGGGGTAACGGCATTGCTTCAAAGCTCTACGGCGACTACGATGATTATCTCCAGTTTCGCCGGTCAGGGTTTGATTTCTACAGTTTCCGGTTTGGCTGTTGTTTTGGGGGCTGATGTCGGGACGACTCTGGTTGCTCAACTATTGACCTTTGATTTGAGCTGGTTGTCTCCGGTTCTGATTATTTTCGGGTATGCTTTTTATTCCGGTTCCGAGCAAGCTGCGGTCAAACGTCAGGTTGGGCGTATTCTCGTTGGTCTTGGTTTGATGTTGCTGGCATTGAGTGGAATTAAGGAGGTCGCTGGACCTTTGAAAGAGTCTCCTACCTTACCTCTTATTTTGGTACCTTTGGACAGTGATCCGTTTTTGTCTGTGATTGTCGGGGCCGCGCTTACTTGGTTATTCCATTCGTCTTTGGCTATTGTTCTGCTTTTGATGTCAATGGTGCACACTGACGTGGTTCCGTTGCATCTGGCTCTGTTGCTTGTGTTGGGCGCAAACATCGGGAATGTTATTGCCCCGTTGATGTCCTCGTTGAAAGACCCTCCGCAGGCGGCTCGTATTCCGGCTGGTAATTTGATTATGCGACTGGTCGGAGTTTTCTTGGCTTTGGTTGCTATTCAAGTGTGGGGTATGGAATTT
The DNA here is from genome assembly GCA_020442425.1 of Alphaproteobacteria bacterium. Taxonomy (GTDB): domain Bacteria; phylum Pseudomonadota; class Alphaproteobacteria; order Micavibrionales; family Micavibrionaceae; genus UBA1573. The sequence goes on from JAGRKB010000023.1 coordinate 1,878, forward strand.
CTCTCTGTACTGGGGGAAGAGCCTGCACGGGTTGTTGTGAATTTTCACATGGCATTTAACATCGCTGTAGGGCTTTTGTTTTTGCCGTTTCTTGGGGTGATTACAAAAATTGTGGTTAAAGCTGTCCCCGATAAGAAAAAAACAGATGAAGATGAAGATATGACCCCGCAATATCTGGACAACAGGGTTCTTGATACTCCGACTGTTGCGTTGACTAATGCAGCGCGTGAGGTTTTGCGTATTGCGGATATGACGGATCAAATGTTGCAATCTGTCTGGCAGGCTTTTCAAAAGAATGACAAGTCTTTGGTTCTGAAAGTCCGTGAAGCAGATGAGAAGGTTGATATTCTTTATAAAGCTCTGAAAGCCTATCTTGTTAAAATAACCGGTGAGACGATGAATGATGTAGAAGGAAAACGTCATTTCCAGATTTTGAATTTTGCGACCAACATCGAACATGTCGGTGATATTATTGATCGTAATCTTTTGTCTTTGGCCGAGAAGAAAATTAAAGAGCGGGTTGACTTTTCCGTTGCCGGAAAAAAAGAGCTCGATAATTTGTTTCAGTTGGTTCTTGATAGTGTCCGTTTGGCGCAGACTGTTTTTATATCAGGTGATGTTCGATTGGCGCGACAGTTGGTCGAAGATAAAGTTGTCATTAAAAATGCCGAGCGTGAAGCTTCTATCAATCATCTGACACGGTTGCAAAAAGGGGTTCCGGAGACGATAGCCACCAGCGATTTGCACATGGATATTATACGGGATTTACGTCGTATCAATTCCTTGATGACCTCGATTGCTTATCCTATTCTCGATGATGCAGGGGAATTGCACCGCTCTTTGTTGATTAATTCAGAAGAAATTGTCAGTAACGGTAAGGTTTAATCAGCCGTTAAATATTTTGTCGTAATCTATATAAATATGACTATCCATTTTTCGGAATTTTCTCGTTATACAGAAGTATATTCTGTAACTGATTGATTTTTCTGCAGGTTGACGATTTTATGATTTGTTCTAGATTTTTGAAGAATCCATTCCGTACAAGTGGTATAGTTTTCACACTTCAATCATTTTTATATTAAGGAGAAAATGATATGGCTCTATCTCAAAATGCGTCTACACGTCAGCAATCTTTACAGCATCGTCATGACATACTTGAGGAGAGACTGCGCGAATTAAGCAGCCATCCTTCTGTCTCTGATGCTGAAATCAGGAATTTGAAGCTCCAAAAGCTTCGCGTTAAAGAGGAAATGGAAACGTTGTAGATTTTGAGATTTTTCGGATAAAGATATACGGCTCCCCAAGGGGAGCCGTTTTTTAAACTTCGATATTATATTTAACTATAGACATCATCATCTCTGCACCCCGGACTTGATCCGGGGAAGCAATCTAGAAAGCCTCACGCAGAGGACGCAAAGTTAACGCAGAGGCCTCAGAGAAACCGATTTCTCTGTGTTCTCTGTGAGTTCTCCGTGCCCTCTGTGTGAAGAGAGACTATTCAGGATGACAAAGTATTTTCGGACTTATAGTCATTTTAGTTAAGAAACAGACATTTATATTTCCCCCTCACCCGGCTCCGGCTAAGCTAGCTTACGCCCGCTAAGCCTTCTCTTCCCTCTCCCTCGAAGGGAGAGGGCAAGGAGGGTTGGCTTTGTAAAAGCCTTACCCGAGTGGGTGAGGGTGTTCAGCCCTAAATTAAAATGACTATAAATACTAGTTGCCGCTGGACTTCAGGAAGTTAGAGAAATCAAAGCTTGCTTTGTCTTCTGCTGCTTTTTCTTCGTCCCGAGCGGCTTGAGCTGCGGCTTCTTGTGCTGCCGCCTCTGCCTTGGCTTTGGCTTGAGCATCCGGATCAATCCCTTGAGCTTTCAGGCCTTTGCGAATAGCTTTGTCCAACTCTGCATAGGTGCATAGCCCCAGTTCGGTCGGATTGCGTGGATTGAGGTTGGACGAGTTCGGATGTGTCCTATCCCGTATAGACTGGATAGTAGGCTTGGTTGTTCCAACCAGTTTGCAAATCTGGGCGTCAGAGACTTCCGGATGATGCTTGACGATGTAGGCAATGGCATCGGGTTTGTCGTTGCGGCGCGCCACAGGTGTATAGCGAGGGCCTTTTGCGCGGACTTTCAGAGCCGGGCCATCACGTTTCAGGATTTGCAATTGTGCGTTTTGATCTTTTTCGCAACGCTCGATTTCTTCGGCAGTCAGTTCCCCGCATTGAATCGGGCTTTCTCCGATAATACCGCGACCCACTTCTTCATCTGCATAGGCTTGAATTTCGACAACATGTAATCCGGTGTAATCTGCAATTTGCTCAAAGCTTAGAGTCGTATTGTCGATCAACCAGACTGCGCTGGCTTTAGGTTTTAGTGGTTTATTCATCTGAAGTTCAGCCATCGGACTTCTCCTTTTTCCGGCGTGTGCAAAATAAAACTCTCCCTTTGCCGATCCGTCCCTTTTGCGGATCCACATGGTACATTGACCAAATGTATAGGGGAATGAAGTGACTATAGTGATTTTGCAGCAAATGTACAGTTTTTTGTGTTTTTTTATGTTTTTTTGGGGGCTCTTGAATAAAGTGCTGAAAATTATAGTTTTTTACTCGTTCTGTTTGTGTTGACTCTATTCTTTTTGGAGAAGTAAACTCTTTTTCTTTTTGCAGAGTAGTGGATTATATCGCGATGTTTGACGAAGATTTGCCTTTAAAACCTAAAACCAGTCTTAAAAATCTCGAGCCAATGTCTTTGGATGAATTAAAGGCCTACATTGAGGATTTGAAGAGCGAGATCTCACGCGCGGAGGCAGAGATCGCTCGTAAAAGTGCGCATATGAATGCAGCGTCCAGTTTATTTAAAAGTTCGTAAAGGGGAATAAGATGTCTTTGAAGGGTAAGGTTGCTTTTGTTACAGGTTCGACAAGCGGTATAGGCTTGGCGATTGCGCGTCAAATGGCTAAAGCCGGTGCGGATATTACGATTAACGGCTTTGGAGAGGCTACTGCTATTGAGGCAGAGCGTCAGGCCATTGAAAAAGATTTTGGTGTGCGGTGTGTTTTTGCCGAGGCCGATGTAACCAAGCCCGAGGCTATGGATGCTGCTATTCGATTGGTTGAGGGGCAATTGGGGGCTGTTGATATTCTTGTCAATAATGCAGGTATTCAGTATGTGGCAGCGGCTCAGGACTTTCCTGTCGAGAAATGGTCGAAGATTATTGATATTAATCTATCGGGTGTGTTTTATGGCATTCGTGCGGCATTGCCCGGTATGCAGAAACGCGGTTTTGGGCGCATTATTAATATTGCTTCTGCTCATGGTCTTGTGGCGTCGGTGCATAAGGCTGCTTATGTGGCGGCCAAACATGGGGTGGTCGGATTGACCAAGGTTGTGGCTTTGGAGAATGCCCGCGAGAATATTACTTGTAACGCGATTTGTCCGGGTTGGGTTTTGACTCCTTTGGTTCAAAAACAGATTGATGATCGCGCGGCTGCGAGTGGCAAGTCCGTGGAGGAGGAAACAGTTGCTTTGGTTTCAGAGAAGCAACCCAATGCCCGCTTTGCTAAACCAGAAGAAATTGGCGCTTTGGCTGTATTCTTGTGCTCCGAGGAGGCTAGGGGCATTACCGGTACCAGTCAGGTTATTGATGGTGGCTGGACGGCTCAATAGGTATTCTTTTTTGAGAGGGTGTCTATCCGGATGCTCTACTTGACCCGTGAGGATTTGGCGGGTAGTGTAGCGCCCTTGGAATAGAAAACAGATTTATAGTCTGCGTATGAGAGAAGAGGTTCTTTGTTATGGATGAGATTGGACAACGTTTGAGAGATGCTGCTGATGCTTGTGTGTCGTCTTATGAGGCATGGGCAGGTGACAAGAAAAATGTAGCTGTGCGAGAGCGCTTGCAGGAAACTGTTCATGAATTGCGCAAGGTTTGTGCGCGTCTTGAAATTGAAGTGGCCTTGTCCGAGCGTGAGCAAATGTCGCAACGTCCTATTCCCGTTCCTCCTCATCGGTCTTCCAAGCGTAGAGACGAGGCAGGTTCAGATGACGGTTCTGATCTTCCGGGCTTTATTACCGAAGGGAACGGAAATGGCGGAGACGAAGGACGTTCTTCCGGTCCGCGTCAATCTCGTGGTGGAGGGGGGCGTTCCGGAGGTGGGGCTCGTCGTCCTGCGAGACGTGCTCCGCAAGGTGGAGCAGAGGGCAACGAATAGTCCGGTGATCTTTTATTTATCTCCGTTGAGGAAGTCTCCGAGATGGACTTGGCCGCTGCCTCTGGGGAGCGGTTTTTGTTGAGTTTCACTCGGCGCCCATCCTATTACAAATGTAATGTCAAAAGTTGCGGGAAGGCGTCCGTCTTGTTCCGCAAAGCGTTGGGCGTATATTTCAGAGGCTTCAAAAAACAGGCGTGGAGAGGTAAAGGTTTTTACCCGCTCTTTAAGGGCGCTGGTTTCTCCCATTAGCCTCAGGTCTTTCATTAGAGTGAAGATTGACTCGTATGTTGCTGTTACGTTTTCTGAGTCGACAACTGGGAGGGAAAATCCAGCTCTTTGCATGAGAGCTGCCATCTGTTGTTTGCTTATAAAGGGCATAATACGGGGAGAGGCTCCGCCAGATATATTCATCTCAGCAGCGAGTAACGATTGGCGTAGCTGGAAGAGCGTTGTTTCCCCTGCTAAACAGGCCATAAAAAACCCGTCCTCCTTGAGTGTTCTTCTTATCTGGATTAACCAACCCGGCAGGTCGTTGATTTTATGCAGCTCGAAAAAGCTAATGATCGCGTCATAATGGTTGTCTGGTAAACTGAATGTTTCTTCGTCGCTTAGTGAGAGGTCGGGGAAAATATCGTATTTTGTTTTTCTTTCTTCGAGTGTTCTTAGAAAGTCTTCAGATGGATCGAGAGATAGCAGGGCGCAGGACCTTATTTCTTTTCTAATATCTTTTAATCTCTCGATCATTTCCTTTTCTGCCCAGCGTAGCAGAAAGTCAACAGATTTAACGGTGTACTTGTCTTCTTGTCGAAGTTTTTTTGCTCGTTGGCTATGAAATCGAATTTGTTTTTTGTCCAGAAAAGAGTAGGAAGACATGGTGTCGGCTTCTAATTGTTTGGGGGCTGGGGCAATTAATCAGTTCGGGTTTCGATAGCTTCTAAAAGCCGAGTCGCTATTGAAAGATGTCCCATTACTATCATCATTTGCGTTGTCTTGCGTGCTATGGGGTGATGATTGCACTCCCGTATCAGACGCTGCATATGAGACGAGGGAGGCTTCGTTGATTGTGGCTTTTTGTGCTTGGCCTCCCATGCTGAAATCAAAGCTGCGGCGAACCGACATATCGCTGTCCATGACGTTCTGAAGCGCCATTGCTGCAACCTTCATGAAACTGTCGTGATTATCCCAATATAGTAACTTCCACAAATCCTTCAGCATGGTCAGGGATGTTGTTCCATGGGCATGTCCGCCGTATCCTTGATTATAGTCTGTAACGATGAATGGATAAATGCGGTGTGGAGTAATGCCGATGTGGGTGAAATAGCTTTCCCCCATTCTTGCGACATATTCGGGTTTGACATTGAATTGGGCGGCAACGTAATTGCGAGCCGCTTCGATGTCAGTGACTTCTTTCGGAAGATTGAAGCTTGGCAATGTTACGGTTTGCCCAGTTCCTGAAAAACGCTGTGGAACCGGAAGATATTGTGTAACAACTCCTGCCAACACTTCCCCGTTCAAGTTTTTAACAAGAGGCATGACCACAGCTGTGTTGATTGTATTGTCTTCCTGAACTGCAAATTCTATATCTCGTGCGGCAAGGCCTGCAACGGCTCCGTTTTCTTCCCGACCTTCTTCTACGAAGACAGATTGGATCAAGCGCACTTGTCCGGCTTGGCCTCTTGTGGGTTTGAAGCGGTCATCGCTGATGCTGTACTGCTTCATGATTTCTCCGATTTTTGCGGTTTCTTCGACGGGGACTTCGGAGAGCTGGATTGGAGATTCTCCCCAGCTTTCTGCTTTTTTATCCATGAGTTTGAAGAGACCTAGAATTTGGATTTCCAATCGACTTGTAGGGATAAGGCCTACAGATATGGCGTTTAGGATATCTTGTGCATCATATTCGCGGACGTTGCCTTTTGAAGAGTAACCATCGATATCTTTCAAGGATTCTTTAATCTCAAACGGAGCATGGTAGTCTTCGACCCGGTAGTAATAGGTGAGGACGCGTTCATCAATTCTGTTTGGGTCAGGGTAAAAGCCGCCGCCTTCAAGAATCCTGGAGTCTGCGGATGGTCTTAAGCCAATGTGAGTGCGGGAGAAAATTTGCAGCTCGTTTATGCCTTTGTCTTTAATCGGTGTAATAAGATCTGCGTCGATGCCAATAGCTTCAATCATGTGGCCAGACCATTTGCGACCATCCAGATTTTTTCCCATGCGAGGAACCGCATTGGCAAGGCCTCTTGGTACACCATTGTGGAGGTAGATTTTGATTTTGCCGTCTGGAGCAATCCTAAAGGGCAGAATTTCAGCAAACTCCAGATCTCTGCATATAATGTCCGAGAGGCTTCCTGTGCGATCGTCACGGACTGTTCTTAGATAAACGCTACCGTTTCTTGTCCTTGATGTTCGGCGTTCTTGGACAGCTTGACTGGTCTTCTCCGCAATTTTTTGAATGACCATGATGTGGTTGGTCGGAGGAGGCCCCATTTTGTTTCCGCTTTCATCATACAGGCGGATTTTTCCTGTGTAACGGGTTTTTAAGAACCCTTCGTCCCAGTGTGGCGCAAAGTAGTACAAGCGCGCCCCTAAGGCATTCAAATGTTTCTGGAAGTCTGTTTCCGAATAGAAGGCATATTCTTTGGACAATTCTTGTTTCAGCTTTTCTCGATCATCTTTTCTTAAGATGAACTCGTAGGCCCATTTTTCCGGAATTCTAAACAGTCGGGTTCTCGGAAAATTGGAGGGGAGTTCTTCCAGAAAAAAACCGCAATCATTTCCACTTAAATCATCTTTTAAAGATTTTGTTCGGGCATTCTCGGAATACCATACCAAGAGATCGGCATCAGAACAGGTGTCAAAAGTATCTCCTGCCGGTCCGGTCTCTGTGAATTCTATTTGTACGAATTCTGCGTTTGACGGGTTGATGTAATCGCGAATAACGAGAATGCCATTTTCTTTTAGGGCTTTGTATTGCTTCTGGAGGGCTAGTTCGATCAAGCGTTCGTTGAAGTAGGATTCAGAATATATTTCGTGTAGGAAAAAAGAGTTTACAATCGCATCAACCGAATTTTCCTGAAGGTCTGTATATATATTTCCGACATTGTAGGTCAGGTTGTTTAATTTGTATTTCTTTTGGGCCTGTTTGATACAAGTCGCGCTGACATCCAATCCAATAAAGTTTGCATCCGGCTTTAAGGCAGCCATGACGTAGGTCATTTCCCCTGTATTGCATCCGGAGTCAACGATGGTGGCCCCAGATTCGGGAAGAATGTGGGAGAGTGTAAACCACGCTTTTTTTACGATATGGGCCGGAATGTCTTTCAGAAGAACTTCAATGGGCTGGTCGGGAATAGCAGGTCTTCCAGCATTTGAATCGGGCTGTGGAAGGGCTTCCTTGCCGAAGCCTATAGCCTTGCGGTGCCCTTGCAATAGGGATATCTTTTTTGGACGCGCCATTTCCCGAAAAGTCTGCTTTTTTAAGTTGCTGAATGAGAGGGAGTATGGCTCAATTTTATAAAAAATGCAATAAATATAAAAGGTTAGCTGCTTTTGCTTGTGGATTTCTTGTCTCTTTGGTGGTTAAAAGGCTTTAAAAACAATGAATTATAAAAAATCGGTTTTAGAGCGCTGTCAGGGGGCGTTGCGTCTGGTGGATTGGATATTGCCTCCCAGATGCCCTTTAACAGGGCAAGTTGTCGAAGTTAATGGGGCTTTATCTGTTGAGGCTTGGCGGGCGTTAACCTTTATTTCTTCTCCTTTTTGTTCCTGTTGTGGGTTTCCGTTTGAAATTGCGAGCGGGGGAGATTTTTCTGATGCGGGTGAGGCGAAGGAAGAATTGTGTGGGCCATGTCTGGCAGAAGTTAAGCCTTATGCACAAGCACGCTCGATTTTTGCCTATGATGATGCCAGTCGGGATTTGATTTTGGCTTTCAAACATGGGGATCAGATCCATTTGACCGAAACTTTTACCCCCTTATTATTGCGGGTTGGGGCAGAGATGCTTAGCCAAGCTGATTGGATTGTTCCGGTTCCACTTCATCGTGTTAGACTTATTAAAAGACGGTATAATCAAGCAGCTTTGCTCGCCAAGAAAATTGCCGAGAACTGTGGAGCTGTTTATCAGGCTGCAGTTTTAAAGCGTGTTCGCTCTACGCCTCCGCAGGGGCATATGGGGACTAAAGAGAGGCATGATAATGTTCGGGGGGCGTTTGAAGTTCATTCTGATTTTCGGGAATTGATTGTCGGTAAAAATATTGTTCTAGTTGATGATGTATTTACCACTGGGGCAACATTGGAAGCTTGTTGCCGTGAATTGGTCAATAGCGGAGCTCAAAATGTTAGTGTGTTGACCCTTGCAAGGGTTGTGAAACCGCACTAGTTTACATTTATAAATGAAAGGGAATTTTTATGGCCAAGGTTGAAGTTTATACTACGGATTATTGCCCATATTGTGTCAGAGCCAAGCAATTGCTGGGCATGAAGGATGTGGATTTCACGGAAGTTGATGTGACCAATGATGATAGCGCTAGGGCTGCTTTGGTGCAGAAATCGGAAGGACGGAGAACAGTGCCTCAGATTTTTATCAATGATAAACCTATTGGTGGTTTTGATGATTTGCGTGCTTTAGAAGAAGCGGGCGAGCTTGATAAATTATTAGCAGAGTAGACTGTCAAATAATGAGTATACGTGTTGCCGCTTTGCAAATGACTTCAGGCCCCGAGATGGATGTCAATCTCGCGGTGTTTGAGGCTTTGGTGCGCAGTGCGGCTATGCAGGGGGCCGTTTTTATATGTTCCCCGGAAAATACGGATTTGCTGGGGCTTTCTGCTCAAGATAAAATTGGTAAGGCTCATGCTGAAGAAGGGCATCCGTTTCTTGTTTTGTCGCGGGATTTGGCAAAAGAATTGTCAATCTGGATTTCTATCGGATCACTTGCTATTCCCGATGGCTTGGGAAAAGTTTTTAATCGTTCTTATCTGATTTCCAATCAAGGGCGTGTGGTTTCTTCATACGACAAAATTCATTTGTTTGATGTTTGTTTGCCTGATGGAGAAGTTCGGTGTGAGAGCGACATGGTCCGTGCCGGTACGCACATTGTGGTTGCCGATGCAGACTTTTCTAAAATCGGAATGAGCATTTGTTATGATGTTCGTTTTCCTTATTTGTATCGGTCACTGGCACGTGAGGGGGCAGGAATACTTTTGGTCCCCTCAGCGTTTACTGTATCGACAGGGCAGGCGCATTGGGAAGTTTTACTTCGTGCCCGCGCGATTGAAAATGGATGCTTTGTGATTGCTTCAGCGCAATGTGGGGAGCATGGCGGTGGACGTAAAACTTATGGCCATTCCCTAATTATTTCTCCTTGGGGAAAAATTTTGGCGGAAGCGGGCGAGGGGCAAGGTGTTATACTGGCTGATCTTGATCTATCAGAGATTCAGGCTTGTCGGGATGCTATTCCGTGTCTGTTGCACGAGCGAGTAATCTCTTAATTCATTAGCTAAATGTAAATTCCAGTTCTTTTGTAAGGCGTCTTAAGTGAATGTATGCTGCTATTGTGGCTTTGTTTGCTTGGACAATTTGTTGGAGTTGTTTTTGGTGTGTTTCGGGTAATCCCTTTGAGTGCCTAAGGTGTGAGTAATAGTCTACTGTTGAAACCAGTGCAGCAACTAAAGAGATTCGGTCTTTCTCGTTGCCTTCGCCAAAAGTCGGATGGCCGTTGATTTTAATTTCTTCATATTGTTTTCTGGCAATCTCCAGCATGTTTTGAAGTTGAAAAGAGAGAGGCTCTTCCCGATTTTTGGCAGCTCGTGCGAGATTATCGGCATGATTTAAAGCGCGTTTAAATTTCGCGATCAATTTTTTTGAGTCATGTTCGGGTGGATGTGCTTGATCGGGAGCTATATTTGGTTGAATGACGCGCATTACTCAGGCTTTCTTAATTTCCTTAAAGTGTGTTTGTATCTTTTTTCTATATGCTGTAAAACCCTAGAGTTCAAGGGTTTGAATGAAAATTTTATAAGGATAGGCAAGCATGGAATTATATGTCGGCTCTCAAAGCTCTGATTCAGAACAGAAAATCAATTTATTGTTTAAGCGGGCTAATCGTCACGGATTGATTGCAGGTGCAACCGGAACAGGCAAAACTGTTACGTTGCAAATTTTGGCCGAAGGGTTTGCTGCCGCTGGTGTTCCTGTTTTTATTACAGATGTTAAGGGCGATTTGAGCGGATTGGCTGAGCCGTCTCAAATGGAAGATTTTCTTGTTAAGCGTGCCGGGCTTATTGGTCTCGATCCTTATTCCCCGCAAGCGTTTCCTGTGATTTTTTGGGATATGTTCGGGAAAAACGGTCATCCTGTTCGAACAACGATTTCCGAGATGGGGCCATTGCTTTTATCTCGTTTGTTGGAGTTGAACGATACCCAGCAAGGTGTTTTGGATATTGTTTTTCGCGTGGCGGATGATCAAAGTTTATTGTTGCTTGATCTCAAAGATTTGAGAGCGATGCTGACATTTGTGGCTGAACATTCTTCCGATATTTCTAAGGAATACGGGAATGTCTCCGGTGCTTCTGTGGCGGCGATTCAGCGTGCCTTACTCAGGCTTGAAGAGCAGGGAGGGGATCAATTCTTTGGTGAGCCTGCCGTTAATTTGCAGGATTTTATGCGAACCTCTTATGATGGGCGTGGTTTTGTCAGTATTTTGAATGCGGTCGAGTTATTCCAAAGCCCTAGATTATATGCCACGTTTTTATTGTGGCTTTTGTCGGAGTTGTTTGAGGATTTGCCAGAGGTTGGTGATCCTGATAAGCCTAAGCTTGTTTTGTTTTTTGATGAAGCTCATTTGCTTTTTCATGATATGCCCAAGGCTTTGCTGGAGAAAATCGAACAAGTTGTTCGTTTGATCCGTTCCAAAGGGGTCGGCGTTTATTTTGTTACTCAAAATCCAGGTGATATTCCTGATAGTGTTTTGGGGCAATTGGGGAATAAGATACAACATGCTTTGCGAGCTTATACACCAGCGCAGAAGAAAGATATCAGGGCTGTTGTAGAAGGGTTTCGGGAAAACCCCGTTCTGGATGTCGAGACGGTTGTTCAAGAGCTTAAAGTGGGAGAAGCCCTGGTTTCTGTTTTGGGAGAAAAAGGGGAGCCCAGTATGGTTGACCGTGTTTTGATCCGTCCTCCGTCTTCAAAATTGGGACAAGCGAGTGCCGAGGTTATTGCTCGTTATCTTCAGAATAGTCCTGTTGGGGCTATGTATACGCAGCCAGTTGATCGAGAGTCTGCGTATGAGTTGTTGCAAAAGAGGGCGGAGAAAGCGGCTCAAGAGGCTGAAGAGGCGCAGGAACAAGCTTCCAGATCCAAAGACAAGAAATCCACGTCAGGACGGTCATCCAATCGTCAGGGGGTCGCAGAGGCTTTGCTCAAGTCTGTTGTGCGCTCGGTTGGTTCGTCTGTGGGACGGCAAATTGCTAGGGAACTTTTGCGTGGTGTTTTAGGAAGTTTAAGAAAATAATGCTATTCTACTCTCTATGAATGCCTATTTGTTATTAATGAGAGACTCTTTTCAACCATTCTGGGAGATTGATCCTGATTGGGCACCAGCGGTTTATTCTGAGCCTATCATCTTTTTTTCGTGTCTTTTTGAGACTTATCCTGATTTGGATGTAACTGATTTTGTGCGGGGGTTTGTTGGTGTTACCCTATCGGATCGTTGCGGTGGCGGATCAATTTCTCCGCGTGCGCTTTATGATGATGTTCATGCCAATTTAAAACGCTGGAAAAAAATTGGTTTGGATTCTTCTATCGGTGTTGATGAGATTATGTCGGATATGATTTCTCAAGGTGAGGCTATGATTGAGGCGTTTCAAGCGATTTATCCGAATGCATCTGATATCCCTTATTATGTGCCGCGCTTTTCCGAGATGCCTTTTGAGGCAGTGCCATCTCTTGAATAATGCTTTTTTAGATGTCTATTCGGCTACCGATTTCCATGACCCGTTTGCTTGGTAGGTTATAGAAGTCTGCTGCTGATGACGCATTTTTGGTCATCCATGAGAAAAGATGTTCTCTCCAGATGGCCATTCCCGGTAAATTGGTCGGGATGACTGTTTCTCGCCCGATGAAGTATGTGACTGCCATCGGATCGATTTTTACGCCGTGGATGTGCTCTTTTTCCAGCTCTTTCGGCACATTGATTTCATCCATAAATCCGTAACGGATGGTGATGCGATGGATGTCTTGTCCGAGGTTGACCACCTTGATGCGGTCTTCTTCAGGGACATAGGATTTTTCTTCAATTACTACGTGCAAGAAATAGTTTGTTTCATGCAGGACTTTATTATGTTTGAGGTTGAGCAGGAGCGGGACAGGAATTCCGTCATTCAAATTGTACATATAGATTGCGGTTCCTGCAACACGGGTAAAGTTTTCGCAATAATCCCTGAAGAAGACGTCCACTGGCATCGATTCCGATTTCAGTTTTTTCAAGACAAGCTGTCTGCCTCGTTTCCATGTGGTCAAAAGTATGAAAATAATCGTGCCCAGCAGAAGCGGGAACCATCCCCCGTGGACAATTTTAGTGGCTGTTGCGAGGAAGAAGGATGTGTCGACTGTCAAAAGAGTGGCCAGCGTTGCTATAGCCAATGGTTTTTTCCAGCGCCACATTTTGAAAATTACGACCCCTAAAAGCAATGTATCAATTAACATTGTGCCTGTTACGGCGACCCCATAGGCGTGCGCTAGATCACTAGAAGATTGGAAGGTAATTACCAGAAGGAAAACGAAGAACATTAGCATCCAGTTGATGAACGGGATGTAGATTTGTCCTATTTGATCGTCCGAGGTGTGTATAATACTCATGCGCGGCAGGTATCCGAGCTGAATGGCTTGTTGGGTGACGGAGAAGGCTCCGGAGATAACCGCTTGGGATGCAATGATGGTTGCCATAGTTGCCAGAATGAGAAGAGGCCAGCTCATCCAGTCGGGCGCCATCAGGAAGAACGGGTTTTCCAGCCCTTCCGGAGTTGAGAGGATGAACGCGCCTTGGCCGAAATAATTGATCATCAGTGCAGGAAATACTAGTGTTCCCCACGCTACACGGATCGGATTTTTCCCGAAATGCCCCATGTCTGCGTAGAGAGCCTCAGCTCCTGTCATAGCAAGTACAACGCTGCCGAGTGTGAGGAAGGCATAAAGTTGATCTTCCATGAAAAATGAAAAGGCATAATAGGGGTTTATTGCCTTTAAAACATATGGGTTGTCTATGATGTGAATGATGCCAAGAACAGAAAGTGTTAGAAACCAGATGCACATGATCGGGCCAAACAAGATTCCAACATTGCCTGTTCCGAGTTTCTGGAACGAGAATAGAAATGCCAGAATAAGAATTGTGATTGGCAATACATAAGGGGTCAGGTGTGGGGCTGCAACTTGCAGACCTTCGACCGAGCTCATGATCGAAATGGCGGGGGTAATCATACTATCCCCGTAAAAGAGGGCGGCAGCAAAGATTCCCAATATAGGGACTGCCATAGCAATCCATTTGGTATCGTGAGAAAAGCGGCTTGCCAGAGCAAATAAAGAGAGACTTCCTCCTTCGCCCTTGTTGTCGGCTCTCATCATTAGTAAAATATATTTGAGTGTTACTGTGATGGTTACTGACCAGAAAATCAAGGAGAGGACTCCCAGAATATGTGCGAAATCCGCCGCAAATTTTGCCCCTAGAAAGGATTCCTTGAATGCGTATAGCGGGCTGGTTCCGATATCTCCGTAGACGACGCCAATGGCTCCGACTACAAGTTTCATACTGTGTTTTTTTCCGGCTTGGGCTAAATTTGCAGACATAAAGATTATGTTATTTTGGGAGTGGTCGACTGGGTATTTATATCAGGAGTTGGTCGATATTGCTATGCAAAATCATGTTTTTTAGGTCATTTGCCGAAATTCCGCGCTTTCTGATTTCACGAATAGTCAGGCTTTTGTCTCTTTTAGCCAATCTGCGACCCGATTTGTCGGTTGTTAGTGGGTGATGGTTATATTGTGGGGTTGGGTAGCCTAGAAGCTCTTGTAAGAGCCTATGAATATGTGTTGATTCAAATAAGTCATCGCCCCGAGTTATGTGGGTTATGTCTTGTAGTGCATCGTCATGGGTAACACATAGATGGTAACTGGCTGGGGTGTCTTTGCGAGCGAGAACGATGTCTCCGTGATCTTTCATTAATATTTCAGCAGTTGTTTTCTGATCGCCCTTGGAGAGGTCTGTCCATGTTAATATTTTACTGCTTATATCTTCTATGGCATTTTTCATGTTCAGCCGTAAGGCAAAGGGGGTGCCTTTTTCTATAAGTTCTTTTTGTTGGTCTTTGGATATGTGGGAACAGGTTCCCGGATAAAGGTGAGCAGGGGAGCTGTGGGGGGCGGACGGGGAGTTGGCTATCTCTTGTTCAATATCTTTTCTGGTACAAAAACAGGGGTAGAGCAGCTCTTTTGATTGAAGGAAATTTAATAGCTTTTTATAGTCTTCAAAATGTTCCGATTGGCGACGGGGGGGAGTGCTCCATTTTATACCCAACCAGTCAAGATCTTCCAGAATGGCTCTTTCATATTCAGACAGGCAGCGTGTTTGGTCTATATCTTCTATCCTCACAAGGAAATTTTCCGGGATTTGTTTTGCTTGTTCCCAAATTTTTAGGGCTGATGCCGCATGTCCCAGATGAAGGTATCCGGTTGGGCTTGGGGCAAATCGTGTTTTAAAAGAAGAGGTATTAATCATTGGGGAAGTTTAGCGACTTCTGCTGTTTATGACTATAGAGATAATTTTTCTGTTTGGACTTTGGAACTCTATATTTGTCTGTTAGGTTATTCTTGAGAGGTTTTACTTTGAAGACATTGTTTTTGACATGCTTGAGTTTTGGTTTGTTTGTTAGTTCGGCTGCTTTGGCGGCTGATACTGCAGCAGAGCAAAGTGGAGGCTCTACTTTTGATCTTGAGGCTATGGCTAGAGATAGTGCTTTAAAAAATCAAGATCGCAGTTATTGGTCTTTTGCTCATGAAAATGATTTGTTTGCGGGGAGCGGGGACAAATTCTATACCAGCGGATCCCAAGTGACGTATTTCGACGTGGATGCCAAAACGCCTGATGTTGTTCGTTTGGTTGCTGACCAGTGGTTGGGGTTCGATGTTGGAGAAACGACTTTAACCTCTTTTACGTTCGGTCAGAAAATTTTTACGCCTCGTAATATTCGTCTTTCTGCAGAACAAGTAGGTGATCGCCCTTGGGCAGGGTGGTTATACGGAACAGTAGGGCTTGCCAATGTATACCGCAATCATGTTGATCAATTCGGCTTGACGCTTGGAATAGTTGGGCCGTGGTCGGGGGCTGAGCATACGCAACGATTTATTCATGAAAATATTTCAGATTCTCCCGAGCCGATGGGGTGGGGGAATCAATTGCATACCGAGCCGGGGCTTATGGTGTCTTGGGATCGGCGTTGGCCTGTTTGGCATGAAGTGACTTGGAAAGGCTATGGCTTGCAGTTTGAGCCTAGTGTCAGTTTTTCTTTGGGAAATGTTTATACATATGCGGGTAGTGGCATGACTGTAACGTTTGGTCCAAACAAAGGTGTGGTTCAAGATACGCCTCCGCGTCTCAATCCTTCTTTGCCGGGAACCGGTTATTTTGATGTGCCTGATAGCGGGTGGAATTGGTATTTATTCGGCGGCGTGAACGGTCGTGTTGTAGCGCGAAATATTTTCCTTGATGGAAATACATTCCGTGATAGTTATGAGGTCGATAAAAATATTCTTGTTGGGGATGCCAATGCAGGGTTAGCTTTTACGCTGGGGGATACGCGGATTGCTTATACTCTTGTTTATCGGAGTAAAGAATTTAAGGGGCAGGATGGTGCTTCTGTTTTTGGCTCCGTGTCTTTAACGCAGCGATTTTAGTAACGGTATTTAGTAGTTTTTTTGAGTTTAGAGAGAATTTATGAACGTTTATACACATGGTCCTTTTTCAGGCGGTCAGACTAAATCTTTGGTTATACTCTTGCATGGATATGGATCGAACGGGGAAGATCTGATTTCTTTGGCTCCTTATTGGGAGAGGGACTTGCCCGATACTGTGTTTGTTTCTCCTGATGCTCCGTTCGGATGTGAGATCGGGTTCGGATATCAGTGGTTTTCTCTCCAGAGTTGGGCGCCACTGGCTATGTTATCTGCTGCAGAGAAAACGGCGTCAATTCTCAATCATTTTATTGATGAGCAAATGAAAGAATTTTCTGTTACCCCTGATAAGGTTGCTTTGGTTGGATTTTCTCAAGGAACCATGATGAGCTTGTTTGTTGCTCCTCGTCGTAAGGAGCCTATTGCGGGCGTTCTTGGTTTTTCGGGGGCGTTACTTGGAGGGGAGGGATTGATCGGACAGCCGAATATTTCCCGTATGCCTATTCATCTGGTCCATGGCGAGATGGATAATGTTGTTCCTGTCGGGGCTTGGCTCCATGCAACCGAGACTTTGCGTCAGGCGGGGTTTGATGTTTCGGGGCATACGACGCCTGGGTTGGTGCATAGTATCGATGAAAAAGGCATTCACGAGGGGGGAGAGTTTTTGAAATCGGTCCTTATTTAGCTATTCTTTTTCTATCGATTTTGTCGCGTCGCGTGTCAATTCTTTTGACGTTTCTTTGCTGATTTCTATGATGGTTGCAAAGGCAATGAATGCTAAAATCATGATGGTGATGATTAGTGTCAATTTTCTCAAATGCGGTGGAATTATTTTCACTTAGTACCCGTATTCTTCTTCGTATGTCAGGTAGTTTGCACAAGCCAATGGTGGTAGGGTTGTATTTTGGTCAATGTATAGGTGGGATGCTATAACTTTTCCTTGTGTCGAGTACCATTGATTGATGCCATATTGTTCGCCGTCTTTGTAAGATAAGGCTTGCTCTATTGTCCCATCTTCCCGGAATAGGGTGAAGGCGCCGTGTTTTTTGCCGTGTTTCCATGGGATCATTGCGTAGTTCTTTCCGTTATCAAATGTATAGAATCCCATTCCATGGCGTAGTCCGTTGACTGTTGGTTCTAAGGATTTAGGGTTTCCGCTTGGCCAGTATTCCCGAATATATTCGGTTGTTGGAATAAGTTCGATATAGGTTTCAAGGTTGAAGTTTTTCTTCCATAGGCAGGCTTCTTTTAAAACCTCTTCCGGGGGGAGGGCGCTTTCGTCGATATCGATTTTAACGGGGGTAATGTCTTTAATTTTGATGTTTGTAGAATTTTGCGTCAGAAAATTGATGTCATTCAAAAATTTTTCTTTGACGGATTCATTTATGATCCCTCCTTCAACTAGTAGATATATCAAAGCTAATAGAGAGATAAATATTATTACAGGGACTGGGATGGGGGATTTGCTTTCCGATACACCTTTCTTGCGTCGCTCTGCTGTGTTGTTGAATTTCTCTGTTTTGCTAAAGGTGTATTTCTTTACTGTGTAATTTTTTTTATCGTCATCGGAATTGTGCATGAAATCGGACATGGATGTTTGGTCCTGTTGTTTGATTATATGTGAGTTGACTTTGCGCTGCAGTATTGTGCCTGAAAAAGGGTGAAATGTGCTGAAATATTTTTTTCCATAGCATATTGCATTGCGTCAACGAAATATTAATCAATTTGTACACTATACGCACCGTATCGATTATAATAGAATTAGATGGAGTGAGAGGCCCGAATCATAAGGACTTCGAACGAGACACATATAATTAAGAGCAAAAAGCGTCCGAGCGATTTCCCTTATGTAGGTGGCAACTTTTACGTTGAACCATCAGGGGGAAGGAGACGCTTGTGGAGCTTTATACGCCCGAAAACACAGGAGTGATGTCAGGAAATCAGATTAGCGGTCTGGTTGAACGTTTGATTGAAAATATGAGTGATCAAAGGATGCCTCTTGAGAGGTGTCCTGCCTTGGTGCTCAATGCTGATTTTCGCCCGTTGAGTTACTACCCTCTTTCAATCTGGCCTTGGCAGGAAGCTGTTAAGGCCATTTTTCGTGAAACCGTGGTTGTTGTTTCCGAATATGCTCGGGTGGTTCGATCTCCAGGAATTGAAGTCAAGCTCCCGTCGGTGCTGGCATTGAAAGAGTACGTCCCAATGGATCGGGCTCCTGCTTTTACACGATTTAATGTTTTTCTGCGTGACGGATGGCAATGCCAATATTGCGCAGAGCGTTTTAGAACAGATGAATTGACGTTCGACCATGTGATCCCGCGGTCACGTGGCGGGCTGACATCCTGGACGAATATTGTGGCGTCCTGTCAATGTTGCAACAAACGCAAGGGTTCATCCTTGCCAAAAGATTGCGGCATGTTTCCTTTGCGGGAACCAAGGCAGCCGACACTTTATGAACTTCAGGAATTGGGTCGGAAATGTCCGCGCAATTTTCTTCATGAAAGTTGGATGGACTTTCTTTACTGGGATACCGAGTTGGTTGAACAGTAAAGGCGACCCTGAACTATAAAAATAACGCGGGATTGCCAACATTGAACAAGGAGGTTGTCATGTTTGGATTTTTGAAATCGCTTGATGTCACAAAGACTCATTCCGTCACGGATGCTGTCTGGTTCTATGTAACCGGACTGATCATGATGGTGGGCTTTACGACTGTGCTTGGATTTGTCCTTGGACATTTCGGGCTGGTTGATAAGGTCGGGAGCTTCTTTGACGGAGGGTCAACCTTTACCCTTCTGGGCACGGGCTTTGTTCTGTTACTCTCTACTATGATTGTAACCGGACGGAAACTGACCGGTGATCTTTTCTCGATTTTGCTGGTTGGTATTGCAGTGTATTTGTCCTTTACCATGTCATTGGTATTGGGTCTTGTGCCTGTAGCCTTGCTGACCATGATGCCGTCAAAGTCATAGATCAAGCTTAATATTCTGAAACTTAATATAGAAGCCGGAAATTTTCCGGCTTCTTTGGTTGTTTTTGTTCGATTTTTCTTGCATGGAGCCGTCTGTATGTCCTAGAAATAGCCATGCTTAAAGATATGTTCGATTTTTCCAAGAGACGCAGCGGGTTGAATGCCGTGCTGTTTTACCTGTTTTATGTTGGCTGTTTTGCCATTCTGTCCGTTGCTCTCGGTTTTGATTTATAGTTTTTATCTCATGATAAATGTTTGAAGGAACTTTTGGCGTGCAGTTGTAATGTTTACGACCAATCTTTCTAATGGTTTTTCTATCAGATGTTCGATGTCCTCAGGGGCGATATCTTCCAAAACAGGGTGAGTTCCTTTATCGATTGTTTTCAGAGCATTAGCAAGTGTCCTGATTTCTGCTTCTTCAAATTGCTCAATAGATGTGCTTTCATCAATGAAACCATTATCAAACAAAGTTGATAGACGAGTTTTAGTGGTGCGTACTCCTGTTTGATACAGATGTCTGAAGGCTTTTTTATCGGCTGCTTTTGAAGATGTCGCCAGACGGAATACCTCGTTGAGTGTTTCTACTTTCTCTCCATTCGGCAAAGTTCCGTTTTTTAGAACAGCGCTTGTAAATTTATTTAGAAAACCAGATTTGGCAGCAGTTTCAATAGAACATGGAGGTTCTACCACTTCACCAGCGCGCATAGACTCTCTTCTCCATTTTGTGACATGTTTTTTGCCCACCGCAGCCGGGCTGCATTCAGGGTCAAGAGAGATTCCTTTTTTTTCCAAATAGACTTTATTGGCTTCCCTCATGATTTCTTGATGAAGTTGTTTGCTGGTTTCTGCGACCGGTTTTGTTGCGAGGACAATTCCTGCTTCCATGTCTCTTTGTGGAAGGGATTGATGATCGAGTTCTACAATGTAAGAGACGTTATTTACGAGCTCTAGTTTCTGATTGTGTTTTTTGTCAATTTCATAGAAGGGGCGATTATCATCTTCTTGTCTTTTTTTGGGGCGGATTGGCAGCCCTTCAAAGGTTTTTTTTCCGTCTTCATGAGTTGAAGCGATAAATATGAAGTATAATTTTTGATTTAATTCGACAATTTGACCCTCCGTCAAATCTTCGACATTTACAATTCCAAATTTTTTCTTGCTTTGCTTCATTCTCACACTCTATGCCTTTTATATATAAATTTATGCGTAGTATATATTATTTATTGTCATAATGCAACATTTGTGAATCCGGTTTTGCAATTTTTTTGTATGAGTTATATGGTTGTAAAAAATAATCAAAATTACGAATCGGGAGATCAAAATGGGACGTAAATTATCCGAAAATCCGGCATTTCATGGTCAGGGTCTTGTCTTGACCTTGGCATACAGGACTTGTGACTGTAATGGCCAAGTAGGTATCCATGTTACTGCGAGTTCTGATGAAAAATTGCTTCGACCAGGCGTTGAGTTTCCTTCGGTTGCGGGGGCTGTGGATGGGATTCTGCCACGCGCTATGAAGCAGGGCTATTCTCATGTTCTTTTGGAACGTCAGGTGGCCTAATTCCTTATTTTTCAAATAGGGTGTTGTCAGCGGCAATGCTTTCCTATTTATTCTGAAGGCAAAATCCATTTGTCTTTTTGAGGGAATTTATGTCTTCGACGTATCGCCTTATGTCTGTTTCTCAATCATTGCCGAACTGGCCCGTTTTGAGGAGGGATTCTATTCCTCTTCGTATTCGAAAGAAGATTGCATGGCTCTACCCGACTTTGCCGCAAGGGGAGGGGTTTGATGCGCAGTTGTTCGGTCAGGTTTATCAGGGGCGATTGGGTATCCATATGGATGACAAAGTGTTCCTTTATGGTTCGCATGAGCCTGCAACCATACGATTGATGCGCGGGTTATTGCGTCATCGTAGAGCACAAAAAAATGGAGAGGTTGTTTATCTGGATATCGGCACCAATACAGGACAGCATTTGATTACAGTGTCAGCTTGTGCGGATCGTGCATTTGGTTTTGAGCCGTATCAGCCCGTCAGAGAAAAAGCATTACAGAACGTTAAACGTAATAAATTATCTCATGTGAAGATTTTTGATTTTGGTTTATCTGATATGGATGCTGAATTACCCTTTACAGCACCCGATGGAAAAAATCTTGGCGTTGGAACATTCCTTGATACAGCAGAGACAGCGCAAAGTCCGAAGCTAATCCTTAAGGTTCGTCAGGGAGATGCTTTGTTGGATGAGCAAGGGATTATTCCTGATGTGATTAAAATTGATACTGAAGGTTTCGAGAAAAATGTTTTGACGGGGCTTTCACAGACAATAGCTCGCTACCACCCTGACATTGTTTTTGAATATGGTCGAGATAGTCGTCAGGATTTGGGATCGCTTGATGCACGTCGGGCTTTGTTTGGGGACGGGTATCATTATTTTGGTATCGCGCGTAGTCGCGAGTTTCCGAAGCTTGTCCCTTTTTCCCCTGAGGGTAAATTCGAGAATGTTTTGGCGACTAGAATGGAGATCATTCCCGAACTTGATTTGAGTTAATTCTGTTTGGGGCTGGCCTAGATAAGGGTA
>JAGRKB010000099.1 GCA_020442425.1 Alphaproteobacteria bacterium
GTTGAAGGAACAATAAACCTGCAAATTACAGGAAAAATAGTAAAGGCAAACGTAACAATCACGAGAAAAGAAGTTATCGACAACAGGCGCAAATTCTTATTCATGCCAAGAGAGAAACTCCTCATTCGGGCAAATTTTGGCATAATGACATAGCCGAGATTTTGGAAGATCGACTTAATCGCATCCGGAATTCTCATAGCAACGTTATAAGCGGCCAACTCTTCCGCTGACATAAAATTATAAATAGCCAAACGGTCAACCTGCTGTGAGCCGATCTGGAAAACACTATAACCGGAAGTCTTTAAACCATAACCGATCATAGTTTCATCATATGACACTTCATCTCGATACTTCAAAAAGTCGGAATACCACATTATAAAATTCTGCATCGCAGGGATGACAACAGCGATTGCCAAAAGGACAATATGAGAACCGGTATAAAAAAAGATAGACCCGACCAAAAACAAACTAACCGCAAGTGTACAAAGAACATTGGAGATAGATAACATTTTGAAACGCTCGGCTCCGGTATAACTCCCCTTCCAGATCATCAACCCTTGAGAAACAGGATTAAAAACAGCAGCAATTAAAAAAGCTGCTGCCATCATTTGATCTTCAGAATAAAAGAAGTAAAAACTCATTCCTCCGAGAATGACACTTCCCAGAAGACCTCCAAGAAAACAATAACGACTGGCAATTTTAAAAAAACCGGTTTTGCCACGCGCTACCGACTGCATCAAAGCCCCACGCATACCGGAAAGAGATGTAATCGACACCAAAGCAATTACAGACAAAACAAACTGATAATGACCAATAACTTCCTTGGGCAGATGATGAACAATAAAGAAAAAAGAAATCAGAGTAAGTGCCTGTTGCCCAATCTGAAAAGTAAACACATAAGAAAAATGTGAAAGGACTTCCCTATATTTTTCAGGCAATCTGGATAATAGTTTTGAGTATAAGGCACCAATCATCAAACCAAACGACTATTTTTGCGTCTCCCAAGGCATTGCACGCCCCAATAAAGTCTCAACATATGCGCGCATCGGCGCCAGCTCATCCAGAACTTTGTTCTTCAAAGCCTGATCCCAATCAATCGGGTCAATCCCCTCAAACGGACGATGATCCTTTTTATACTCTCCGACCGTATTTTTCTTATCCGGTATATCAGGCCAGACATCAAGAGAGGGAATTCCAAGAAATTCAGAAACTCCGCTCATTCCTCGCTGCACATCACCGATCCAGTCCTCGAAAATCATAACATGAACACGTTCCTTGGAAAAATGTCTGTAAACGTCTTCAAGATGCACATCATAACGATTACGGAATATATAATTCATCCCGTCAGAGCCCCCACTCATCTCCCGATTAATTTCCTCGGAAAGTCGTGTAGAAATCTTTCCCTGATAAAAATTCTTTTTATGAATGGAAGGAATTCGCGTAATGGGATCTCTTAAAGAAATAATGATTTTAGCCTCAGGAAAATGCCTGGCAATTCGCGCCATGGTCGTTTCTTCACGAAAAAAACGAAAACGCCCATCCCGATCAAAATAAACGCCTTTTTCACAATAAAGCGGAGTAGCCTCACCAATCAAAGCCTCACCATGATACCCGTCAAACATCGGCAAATACCCACTCAAATCACTGGCATATCGTCCGTCATGGTTGAAATAATGAAGCTCCTTGATCCATGGCATAAAAACATCAGGATGGGATGCCAAAAGATGATGCAAATATGTTGTTCCTGCTCGCGTTGCTCCAACCACGAAAAAATCCGGCCCGCGATCCGGCAACTGCCCACAAAGTTTCAATATACAGGTCTTCAAAAAAGATTTAAAAGTTGAATACATAATAATAATTACAATTTTAAAATAATTGATGGGGCTGGCCTAGATAAGGTGTT
>JAGRKB010000100.1 GCA_020442425.1 Alphaproteobacteria bacterium
ACCCTTATCTAGGCCAGCCCCTTAATAAATTCTTAAGAAGTGAAGCAGCGTCGGTTTTGCCAACGCTGGCTATTGCTTTACCTGTTGTAATGGGCATGACAGCTCTGGGAACAGACGGCTCATTTTATGTGATGAAAAAATCAGACTTACAAACTGCTGCCGATGCTGCCGCATATGCTGGCGCTTGGGAGATGTCACAAGGTAGTGACGATAACATGGAATATATGGCGGGTTTGGAAGCTGAACGGAATGGCTTTAACCCTGAGCTTGGAACTTTGAATGTTGAGGCTGTCACAGGCTTAGATGGGCAAATTACTGTAGAGGCCACCATTACGCAGGATGCCCCTTTGTTTTTCTTCAAAGCGCTTTTCGCCGAGCCTTTTTCAATTCAGGTCGACTCAGAATCTCTTGTCAGTAATGATTACATCGGAAATTATTGTATTCTGGCCTTGGAAGAGGAAGCAGCTGGAGCCTTTAAGACCGTTGGTACTGTTGAGATTCAAGCCGCATCCTGTGGATTGGCTGTTAATTCCTTTAGCGAAGAAGCGATTGAACTTTCCGGTAATATTGATCTGAATTTTGGTACCGTCACCATTGCCGGGGACTATAGCATCAATGGAGGAGCAGCAGATTTCAGCTATTCTTCTCTGAGATCTCACGCCTCACGCGTTCTTGATCCATATGCGGATCTGGAAGTTCCTGAAACAACACCATGTACAGAGGCTGCCGTTAATGCGGGCACTAGAATTACCGGATCAGGAACTGCCATTCTCAATCCCGGAATTTATTGCGGCGATCTGACTGCTACCGGGAATAATGACATTATCCTAAACCCTGGTGTCTATATTATTGACGGTGGAGACTTCCATATTCAAGGTGGAGGAACTCTTACAGGGGAGGGTGTTACCATTATCATGACCAATACTGGAGCAGGTGAATGGGGACGCTTAACTATCACCGGTAATCGTGTTGTTCAACTGAGCGCTCCTACAGAAGGATATTTCGCGGGTGTTTCTATCTTTGTTGACGGAAAATCTCCGGAAGATGCTATTACTCACAGCATAACAGGTACAGCAGATATTCTAATTGATGGTGTCATTTATGTACCTTCGACCAATTTGGTTTTTGGCGGTACGTCAACGTCTCTATCTGAAACTTTCTCCGGCTGCACAAAGCTTATCGGACAAATCATCTGGTTACACGGGACACCTGTTCTGGGAACAGATTGTGAAGATAGTGCCGTGCGCGAGATCGGAAACCGTGTTGTGAAATTAACAGGTTAATTATAGAGGTAGGCATCAATTATGAAGAAGATTTGGGGAGCATATACACAATCAGAGATTGGGGCGGCAGCTGTTGAGTTCTCACTCATTGCACCGATCCTGATCTTTATGATGGTTGGCCTGATGGATTTGGGGCTTTATGTTCGTGATAAAATGAAACTGGAGCAAATCTCTCGCGCGGCTGTTGATTATGTGATGCAAGGTGGCTTAGAAGAAAATATCGAAGAGGATATTATCACCTACTATGACGCTAGCAGCGTTCCGAGCTATAGCGTAACGACTGATCGTGTTTGCACATGTTCTGATGGCGTCGCACAAACTTGTGATGCAGTCAGCTGTGACTTCGGTGATTATTCCCGACAGTATTTTCAAGTCAAAATAGAACGTACATATACCACTACTTTCCCTTATCCGGGGATTAGTAATGAAATTGTTATGGATGGGTATGCCCGCATGAGGTTGGATTAAAATGACTAAAAGCTCAGGAATATTTCAATTATTAAGATCATGGGCGCGTCGGGATGACGGGTCGACAGCCGTTGAGTTCTCAATGGTTGGGGTCGGCTTTATCCTTTTACTGTTCGGCATCCTTGAGCTTGGGCGTTTTGCATGGACAACTAATGTTGTTGATTACGCCGTAGATGAAGCCGCGCGGTATGCTATTTTGCACGAAGATGCTACTGATTTCGAAATTGAAGACTATGCCAAAGATCGTCTCAAAGATTATTTTGTTCCCGAGACTGCATTAAACCTCAATATCGAGAATACCAGTGTATCGGGTGTTGATTTTATCGAGATTTCTGGAAGTTATCATTTCACTTCGATGACCAGCGGATTGTTGCCGGCGGGACTTTCTGCAATTGATTTGAATGTAACTTCGCGAAGACCGGTTTATAGTTACGATTAGAATAGAAAAACCAGCCTCAACGGGCTGGTTCTTTTTATCTTCTATATTTTTTTTATTATTTTAGACCCGGAATATATCCTTTAAGAGTTCCGATCAATTTATCTGCAGTAGATTGTCCTGCCTGAGTTGCAGCTCCATTAGCGGTACGTCTAGCTCCATTAGCGGTACCTTCTACTTGTCTGTTCAAAGCTTCGGCTGCCCTATTGAGAAGAGAATTTCCATTGCTCTCAGAAGACGCGTTTTCCAATACACGCAGCAGAGGTTCAACTCCTTGAACATTTGTAAAGACGTCCTTGGGGGAAACATTTTGTTGTTTAGCATAGTGCTTCTCAAGAATGCCCGCTTGTTTAGGAATAATATTGGAAACACTTTCTACTTGAGCAGCACAGAGAGATTCTTGAGCTTTATCGGAGCCAAATCCTTGACAAGCAGGTACTACTGCTTCATAGCAAGTTGAAAGAGTTGGAAATGCTTTATCTGGAGTTTTGAATGCTTTCCCGTTAAAAACAGTATTTTTAGCGACATCAAATTGAATGATTGTACCGTCAGCCCCCATGACGCGGCTTGCAATACTTGATACAGCACCTGGGATTTGACTGCAGTCCGCCGGATAAATTCCTGTTTCGCGTTGTGGCTCATTTGGATTACGAGCGGGATTGGATACGCAACCAGCAGCAGCTGCAGCTGCCCCCATGATGACGGCTAATTGAGCGATATTTTGTTTCATGTTCACACCTTCTAAAATATTTTGTTGTTTGTGGGTGTGACAATACAGGTTTTTTGTAAATATGTCAAATTTTGTATATAGAGATATTGAACGGGCTGTTCTGCGCGATTATCCGCGCAGACTGGCACCTGTTTTTTGCTCGACAACAGCCACGATTTTCTGCGATAAACCTTCGATTTCCGCGTCTGTTAGGGTATGGTCACGCGGTTGGAGTGTCACTGCAATCGCCACGGACTTTTTACCCTCTTCGACGCCTTTCCCTGTATAAATATCGAAGATTTCGACATTTGCGATCATGTTGCGATCAACTGACTTAATGGCACGGATAAAGCTATCGGCTTCGACGCCCTTATCAGCCAGAAACGCGAAGTCACGTTTGACGGGTTGGAAGCTCGGTAAATCGACGAGCGGGAGGGCTGTGCCCTTTTTCTTTTGCTCAGGAATTTTTTCGATGAACAACTCGAACCCGACGACCTTGTCGGAGATTTTCATCTTATCCAAAAGAGCGGGATGGATTTCCCCGAAATAGGCGATGATGTTTGGCCCCAGTCTTAAAGCACCGGAGCGACCCGGATGGTAATAGCTAGGCGCGTCACGTGTAACCTGTAAATTTCCAGCAGGGCCACCGCAAGCACTGATGGCGCGCAAGACATCAGCTTTCGCATCATAAACATCAACTTCACGAGAAGCGGCTTCACCTGTCCAGTGTTTTCCGCCCATGGTGCCTGTACGGATACCGGAGGCCATGACAGGTTGTTCATCTGCATTGGCACCGAAGAACACAGGCCCGACTTCAAACAGGGCTGCGTTCGGATGTCCGCGGTCTGCGTTGCGGCTTGCTGCCTCGATCAGGTTCGGCAGAATAGACGGGCGCATTTGCGCAAGTTCTACACTGATCGGATTGAGCAGTTTCAAACGGGCGGCTTGTTGGTTGGCATCAGACCCAAAATCATGCGCCAATTCTTCGGCCATGAAAGACCATGTAATACATTCTTGAAGGCCTGATGATGCTAACGCATTTCTTGCCTTTCTGGATTTCATACCGTTTGGTGTTTCTGCACCCTTCGCGACTGCACCGTCTTTCAATACAGAGACACTCGGGATTTCGGCATAGCCGCGAATACGCGCGATCTCTTCGATCAAATCTTCAACACCGAAAATGTCAGGGCGCCAGCTTGGTGTTGTCACAGACCAATCTGCTGCAACTGTGAACCCCAGTGATTCCAAAATGGTTTTTTGGTCATCGGCAGAGACTTCTGCGCCGATACGCTTCACATAGCGGGATGGGTCATATTTATATGTTTTTGTACATTCGGGAACTTCACCGGCTTTTATCACTGTTCCTGCTTCTCCGCCGCACAGATCAAGGATCATTTGTGTGGCAAGCTCTACTGCTTCAACAGTGAATGCAGGATCAATACCGCGTTCGAAGCGGTAGCGCGCATCGGAAATCACGCCAAGGTCACGGCCTGCACGCGCGATTTTCATCGGATCGAAATACGCGCATTCCAGATAGACATTGGTTGTTGTTTCTTCACAGCCTGTTTTTGTGCCGCCGACGATACCGCCTAATCCCAAGACGCCTGAGTCATCACAGACTGCAACAGTTCCATCTTCGAGCGCATAGGATTTATCATTGAGCGCATCGAGTGTTTCGCCCTTTTTACTCAGGCGAACAGTAATGTTCCCTGTCAGTTTATCCGCATCAAAGACGTGCAGCGGACGGGACAACCCGATACAGAAATAGTTTGTAATATCCACCAGCGTGGAAATCGGGCGGAGACCGATTGCCTTCAAACGGTTTTGCAACCAATCAGGGGACGGGCCATTCTTTACGCCTTTAATCAAACGTCCCATGAACAGAGGGCAGGCTTGCTTATTATCTCCATCAAAATCAAGTGTGACTTTTGGCGCGGATTCAAATTTGCTCTCGATTTTTGGAGAGGCTAGCGGTTTCAAAGTTCCCAAGCCTGCTGCCGCCAAATCACGCGCAATCCCCCTGATCCCCGCGCAATCAGGGCGGTTCGGGGTGACGTTGATTTCAATGACAGGATCATTCAAGCCAAAAATTTCTGCCAATGGTGTTCCGATTGGTGTGTCCACAGGCAGATCAATAATGCCTTGATGATCTTCGCCCAAATTCATTTCGCGCGCCGAGGCCATCATGCCGTTTGATTCCACGTCACGAATTTTTGTTTTCTTCATGGTCATATCAAGACCCGGGACGTAGCTGCCTTCAGGTGCTAAAATCGCCTTCATGCCTGCGCGTGCGTTCGGTGCACCACAGACGACTTGGAGCATACCGTTTTCAGTTTTGACTTGGCAGACACGCAGACGATCTGCATTCGGGTGTTGCACAGCTTCGACCACTTCAACAACTTTGAACGGCGCGTAAACAGCTGCGCGATCTTCTACGCCTTCGACTTCCAAACCGACATCGGTCAGCTTCTCAACGATTTGTTCGAGCGTTGCATCTGTATCCAGATAGTCTTTTAACCAGCTTAATGTGAATTTCATTTTGTATCTCTTTTAAAAAATCTATTTTGTGGCGCGGTTCGGGCGGTCAAGCGGATCAAATCCGTAATGGCTTAACCAGCGTGTGTCACCTTCAAAGAAGGTGCGCAAATCAGGGATTCCGTATTTGAGCATTGCCAAGCGTTCGATCCCCATACCAAAAGCAAATCCTTGGTATTCTTCAGGGTCTAGTCCACAATTGCGGATCACGTTCGGGTGAACCATGCCACAGCCCAGAACTTCCAGCCATGAGTCGCCTTCACCAACTTGCAGCCCACCGTCTTTACGGGTGCAGCCGATATCCATTTCTGCACTTGGTTCCGTGAACGGGAAAAAGCTCGGGCGGAAGCGCGCAGGCAGATTTTCAATTTCAAAATAGCTGCGAACGAAATCCATTAGGCAGCCTTTAAGGTGTCCCATATGTGTGGATTTATCAATCACCAAGCCTTCCATCTGGTGGAACACAGGTGTGTGGGTCATGTCATAGTCAGAGCGGTACACGCGACCGAAGCAGACGATCTTGATCGGAGGCTTGTTTTTCAACATATGGCGAATCTGAACAGTCGATGTATGCGTGCGCAATAATTTCTTTTGCGCTTCGCCTTCTTGACGTTCGTCATTCGGCAAATAGAAGGTATCGTGCATTTCACGCGCAGGGTGTCCCAGCGGAAAGTTCAATGCTGTAAAATTGTGGAAGTCGTCTTCAAGGTCAGGGCCTTCGGCGATGCTAAAGCCCATATCGGCAAAAATTGAAACCATCTCGTCAATGGCTTGAGAGATCGGATGGATCGATCCTTTGCGTTCAGGACGAGTGGTGAGCGTCACATCAAGCGTTTCGGCTGCCAGACGTGAATCCATTTCTTGGGCTTTGAGCTGTGAGGCCTGTTTTTCAATGAGGGCGGCGATTTCGTCTTTCAGGACGTTAAGTTCTGCGCCCGCTGTTTTGCGCTCTTCAGGGGACATTCCCCCCAGCGTTTTCATCAAATCGGTAATTCGTCCCTTTTTACCCAGTGCTTCCACGCGGACGTTTTCGAGACTTGTCATATCATTTGCGGACGCAACAAGGTCCACCAGTTCTTTCTTTAAAGCTGCAGTATCCATCATTTCCTCTTTGAGGCGCTATTTTTGCAGCATTTTCAAGGAAATCGCAAGTCTAATCCTCTGAAATTGAGGGAAATTAAGCTGTTATGTGTGGCGGGGACATTCTTCCGATCCTGATCAAAGATGGCTCACCCCGTTTTTCCAAAAGAATGTTGGCTGTCGCATCGGGAATATCTGCCATCATCTCCCGAAACCCGCTCCAGAACCGCCCGTCTCCTCTTTTTTTTGTGAAAACCATAGATGGCACCCTAACCAACGGTGAAATTTCTTTGATCTGGATTAATGCGGATTGATACAAGGTTTGTCCATTGACGTACGAAGATTGCCCATCACTCACCATTACAAAATGGGTTTTTCCGTCAAGCTCACAATGACATGTAGCTCTTTGATAAATCAAAGAGAGGTCTAAAGGATGATTAACCCCCGGAATTTCAACTTGTTGATGCACTTCAATCCCGAGGCTCGAGAAATAATGAGCAACTTCATTCTCAAGAGGAGACACGGTTCCTTCTTTTATAAATTTGTATTGGTCTTTCGTGGTTCCCGTAAACCATAGTTCTGCATCAATCATGATATTGATTTGAACACTGTCGGGGTAATTGCCAATCTTAGCTACAAAAGCCGGATTTTTCATGAGGTTGTCGTATATTCTTTTTATCGGATACCGATCTTCTCCGCAGTTATGCGCCAACACTGCATCCAAAACCGCAAGACCTTGGAGCACCATCACTCCACAGTTTTTATCTATTATAGAAGCCTTATCTTGTAATGCTTTTTCTAGAGCCTCTAAAAATTCTTCCCCCGGATTGATCGCGAGATAGGCCACAGAAATCAGTATATTTTTTAAAGAGGACGGCGTCATTTTCGGCATAACACGCACGGCTTCCGCCAACATTTTTGCCAATAGAATATCAAGGGGACAAACGCTGATCAACTCTTCCGCTTTGTTGTCCTTCCCTTCATTAATTTTTCCTCTGCCTTGTTCAAAATAACCGACTTTGTTTCTGGAAAAGTTTCCAAACATAGTCGCGATGGCAAGACCGCTTTCTCTTTTATCTTCATTCATCAAGAGGCTACGCCAGCCATTGATATTTTTTTCTACCAATTTAAGTGGCTGACCCTCAGCTCCCTCTGCTGTGTTTAAAAGCGAAACTATTGTCTGCCAAATAGGAAGCCCAAAGCTATTGATGCGCCCGTAGCCTCTAATCGCTTGGTCAAATTGAGTTGTCAGAGTGATTGCCATCCCGTTATTTACTTTTCTAATTTTTGATTATTTTCGGAAAAACACTAGCAACCTCGTGTTTTCCATACAAGAAAAAATTTCAGAATTATTGTTGGGACAGAAAGCCGGCTAATTCGTCAATTTCATCAATCACATGGTGCGTGGAGCTTTCCTCTAACCTTGCCCTTGAAAAACATCCCCACGTTACTGAGACTGAAGTCATTCCCATTGCCTTTGCGATGGCTGGCTCTTCTAGGGAATCCCCAATTATAAAGCTTTCATGTGCTTTATATCCGTTATCTTTCATGATTTTTTGAAGCCGTTCCAATTTATTCATTTTCGTGATCTGGCTTTTATCGAATATCTCATTACCGGAGATGTGTTTGAATTTACTATGAACATGACGTTCGGCCAATTGCTCTTCTAAGTGATCTTGTAAGTGATTGCTCAAGATCATCAAAACAACATCTTGTTCCAGTAAATGATCTAATGCTTTCATAGCGCCTGTTTTCAGAGGCGCATTTTCTGATTGCTCTCTATAAACTTTGAAGAAAGCGTTACCAAACGGCCCGACATTGGCTAGATATGTATCTGTATCTACGCCATTCCGATTATAAAAGTGGATGAGTGGGAAATCCATTGTTTCCCTGTACCGCTCCATAGATAACTCTGGAACTCCAGCCAAACGAAATGTGGCATTCGCTCCCGCCAAATTGGCGTGGGAATCATCAATGAGGGTTCCATTCCAGTCAAATATACCAAATTTGTATTTCATGTTCCCAATATGAAGAATAATTCGGCCTAATTCAAATGAATTAAAACCCCATGGTTAGGCCGACGGTGGCACGCGCATACGGGTCTTCGGTTTTGCCGGTGCGGCCTGAAAGATCAGCAAAGAGATGCATATTCTCATCAGCCTGCCACAGAACAGAGACACCGCCCTCGGCCCATTGGTCATCCACTGCATTCGGCGTAAGTGTCATCGTTAATCCCGTTGAACTGGCAGTGACGTCATTTTCTGCATCATGGAGACGGCGTGCGTAGGCGGCACGTCCTCGCACTGTAACTGTTTCTCCAACATCATGAGAGAGTTCAACACCAACGCGACCAATGACGCGCTCTCCGCTCTGGTCAGAGTAATTTGCAGGGAACGGGCCTTGATCTTCTGCATAGTGATCCAGATGGGTTTTCGAATATTCTGCCTCGATATAAGGCGT
>JAGRKB010000101.1 GCA_020442425.1 Alphaproteobacteria bacterium
CTATCCAAGATTTTGCTTTCTCCTTATGCGGTGCGTGGTTTGAATATTTTGACAAGTTGCGATTTATTGCCGTTTTTGTTTCGACAAAGTTTTGAGCCGAAAGCGTTTCAGAGATTAATTGATCGAGGGACTGAAGATGTTGATACAGCTCTTGTTGGGCGGTTAATTTTATTGTCGGGGGCTTCCCCAAAAACATTCGAGATGATTGCTAAGTCGCTGGTTTTAAATAAAAATCAAGTGAGGCTTTTGGCTCGGGCTACTACGGTCAAAATAAAAACGATTCGGATCGATTTATTGAATGTGCGAAAATGGATGGTCTATGATGGGGGGGCTCAATGCCGATTGAGGCTGGATTTGGCATATGCTTATGGTCGATTAAATTTATCTGAACATCGGCGTTTTGTGGAAGATGTTATTGAGGCCGGTATTCCTGATTTTCCTATTAAGGGAGGCGACTTGTCTCGTAAGGGGTATCAAGGGCCTGCTTTGGGTGAGGAGCTGGATCGCTTGAAGCGTTTATGGATTCAATCGGGGTTTTTAAAGTCCCGAGAGGAATTGATTTCAGCTATTCGGGCTAAGGCTTAAGGCCATTTTACTTCCGGAGGCATCGACATCAGGATTGCTTCTGTGTTGCCTCCTGTTTTCAGGCCGAATTGGGTGCCGCGATCATAAAGTAAGTTGAATTCTACGTATCGTCCGCGTTTCACCAGTTGGGCCTGACGGTCTTCATCTGTCCAGTCTTCATTTATATGAGAGCGGACAATTGCCGGATAGGCTTTTAGAAAAGTTTCCCCGACATCTTTTGAAAAGTCGAAGTCTTTTTCCCAGTTACTGGTATTGATATAATCAAAGAAAATGCCGCCGATGCCGCGTGGTTCTTCGCGGTGGGGGAGGTAAAAGTAACGGTCGCACCAGTTTTTGAATTCTTCGTAATAGCCTGCATTATGGCGGTCACAACATTCTTTCAAGGCTTTATGAAATGTTTGGGAGTCCTGTTCGTTCGGGATCATCGGGGTGAGGTCAGTTCCCCCACCCAGCCAAGTTTTGGCCGTCGATATCATTCGTAAATTCATGTGTACTGCAGGAACTTTTGGCGAGCACATGTGTGCGACTAAAGAGATTCCAGTTGCCCAGAATTTTCCGTTATTTTCATCGGCTCCGGGGATGTTCGATCTGAATTGCGGGCTGAAAGTTCCGTGAACGGTCGATATATTGACGCCCACTTTCTCGAACACGCGGCCCTTCATTAGGGAAATTTCACCTCCGCCGCCCGGTGTTCCGTCTTGATCGGCATGGTGCCATACTTTGCGTTCAAAGCGACCGGCCTGCTCATTTTTTCGAGAGGTGCCAACCAGCTCGGTTTCGATTAACTCGAATTCTTTGCATATGCGATCCCGCAGGCTGTGAAAATAATCCGCAGCCTGTTGTTTGTTCCCGTCCTCTGGTGTCACGGGATCGTTGCTTTTTCTTCCAAGATTGAAGTTCATATCCATATAGTTAGATAATTTATCAGTAATGTAAAATGTTTCCTGAGGTTGTGCTGACCTAAGACTGCGGACAAAGTGTCGCAGGTTATGTATGCCTTGCTTTTCAAGGGGTATGCCTGATTTGTCTTAGTCCTTCTCCCAAAATTATTGCTCCAGCCATTGCGATGTTCAAGGATCGAGCGTTGGCAGCCATGGGAATTTTAACTTTGTGTTCCAAAGTATTATGGATGCTGTCCGGTACGCCTGCGCTTTCTCTGCCCAATAGCAAGATGTCATTGCTTTGAAATTCGAAATCCGTGTAATTGCAAGCTGATTTGGTCGAAAGCAGAATAATACGGCTGGACTCGTGTGTTTTCCGGAATTCATCCCATGATTTGTGGCGCGTAATTTTGGCGAGATCAAAATAATCCATAGCCGAGGATCTTATTTTCCGCTCATCCCAAATAAATCCGAATGGCTCAATTAGTTCGAGGGGAACATTCAATCCTGCACACAAGCGAATGAGGGCTCCTGTGTTTTGGGGGATGTCCGGTTGATACGCTGCTAGTCTCATAACCTGTCCTTATCATAAGTCCTTCGGCTTGCAAAAGTTTTTGTGTGTTGTGAGAGGGTTGGGGGTTTATTTTCTTCTTTATTTGTTTTAACAGTATGGAGCCGGAATTTTTCCGGAGCTGACTTATTTTGTGTGTGTCATCATTTCGTAACGTTTTAAATCAATTGGGATGATTTTATATGTCCTCTGACCATAATTCTGATACATGTTGCCACGGTTCTTCCGAGAACTCCTCTGCTTGCTCTCAAGGCGCTGAGGCCTGTCATTCTGAAGGACGCCGTGATTTCCTTTTTATGTCCGCAGGGGCAATGGCCGCTGTCGGAGCAGGTAGTGTTGTTTGGCCTTTTGTTCATCAAATGAATCCTGCTGCCGATACTTTGGCGATGTCTACAACTGAAGTCGATGTTGCGTCTGTTGAGCCAGGCCAATCTGTGACGGTGATGTGGCGTGGTAAGCCTGTTTTTATTCGTCACCGGACTGCTCGCGAAATTGAAGAGGCTCAGTCTGTTGATGTTGCAACACTTCGGGACAAACAAAGTGATGCTGATCGCGCTGAAAAGCCGGAGTGGCTGATTGTTATCGGTGTTTGCACGCATTTGGGATGTGTGCCTCTTGGGCAAAAAACAGGTGATATGCGTGGTGAGTATCATGGATGGTTCTGCCCATGCCATGGCTCTGCTTATGATACTTCGGGGCGTATCCGTAAAGGACCTGCGCCAAAAAATCTGGAAGTGCCTACATATACTTTCCTCAGCGATACGCTTATTCGAATAGGATAATCAGATAGGGAAGGATACGATCATGCGTCTATTATATACAATGACGATCTTGTTTTTGGTTGTGGTACATCCTGTTTTTGCTGCTGAGGGACAGAGTTCTTCACTTTATGATCGTGTTGTGAAAACGAAAGTTTTGCGGTGTGCCTATACGCTTTACCCGGGGTTTGTCGATAGGGATCCGAATACAGGAGAAATGTCAGGGTTATCTTATGATCTTGTGAATGCGATTGGAAGCCAGCTTGGTATCAAAGTTGAGTGGACTGATGAGGTTGGTGTGGATGTTATTTTTGAAGGATTTAAGAATCAGCGATATGACATGGCTTGTTCAGGGTATAACTTGACACCTTCAAGGGCGTGGGCGGCAGATGCAACAATGCCTATATTCTATACGCCCTCGTATCTTTATGTGCGTGCCGGTGAAGCGCGATTTAAAAGCGAAGACGATTTAGATAGCCCTAATGTTTCTGTTGCGGCTATGGATGGGGAAGCGACATCTCTTGTTGCGACTGAAAGATTTCCTAAGGCTCGTGTTGAATCTCTCATGGGGATGGCTCCTGCTACGGATCGGTTCGAAATGGTTGCTTCCGGTAAGGCTGATTTTACTCCAATGGAGGCTTCTATCGGGAACGATTATATGGCCAAGAATCCTGGTAAAATTATGCAGTTTGGTGCTCACCCCATTATCACAATGCCAAGTGTTATCTATGTTCCGCAGAATGAGCGGCAGTTGAAGGCTTTGTTAGATGTGGGTATTCAGTCTGCGCAGAGTAGTGGGGCAATGGAACGGATTGTTAGAAAATATGCAAAACATTCGGGTGATATTTTGCTTCCTGCAGTGCCGTATCAGTTGCGGGATTTAGCAAATTAAGTATATTTCGTTGAGGACTATTTGGAGAAAATTATGAGTCATCAGAATCGTCAAGCGTTTGATAACAAAGTTGTGGAGTGGGTTGATTCCCGCTTGCCTGTTTTTACTCTGATGCAAAAAGAGTATGGCGTTTTCCCGACACCAAAGAACTTTAACTATTTTTGGAACTTTGGCGCGATTGCCATGTTTATGCTGGTGACGATGATTGTCTCCGGTATCACTTTGGCGATGCATTATGCCGCGAATGTCGGCGTGGCATTTGATAGTGTCGAGCGTATTATGCGCGATGTTAATTATGGCTGGTTGATCCGCTATATTCATATGAACGGCGCGTCATTTTTCTTTGTTGCTGTTTATATCCACATTTTCCGTGGGATGTATTACGGCTCTTACAAGCAGCCTCGTGAATTACTGTGGATTTTCGGGGTAGTGATTTTCTTGCTTATGATGGCGACCGCTTTTATGGGGTATGTGCTACCTTGGGGGCAAATGAGCTACTGGGGTGCGACCGTTATTACCAACTTCTTTACGGCTATTCCTTTTGTGGGTGAATCTATCCAAACCCTTCTGATTGGCGGATTTTCGGTTGATAATCCAACACTTAATCGATTCTTTGCTTTGCACTATCTCTTGCCGTTTGTGATTGTCGGTGTTGTGTTCCTCCACGTTTGGGCGTTGCATGTGACGGGCTCTAATAACCCAGACGGAATTGAGCCAAAATCCAAAGAGGATACTTTGCCGTTCCATCCGTATTATACGATGAAGGATAGTTTCGGATTGTTGGTGTTTGTAATCGTCTACGCCATTTTTGTTTTCTTTATGCCGAATGCTTTGGGGCATCCTGATAACTATATTCCTGCTAACCCGATGGTGACGCCTGCTCATATTGTTCCTGAATGGTATTTCTTGCCGTTCTATGCGATTTTGCGAGCTGTGACGATTGATATCGGAATTCCGTTTACCGATGTTACTATTATTACGGCTAAGCTGGGCGGTGTATTGTTGATGTTCGGGTCCATAGCCATTCTTCTTGTGATGCCTTGGCTTGACTCTCATCCTGTTCGTTCGGCGAAGTACCGTCCGAAGTTCCGTGTGGCGATGTTGTTGTTTGTCGTTTCTGTTTTGGTTCTTGGTAAAGTCGGTGGGATGCCTGCTGATGTGCCTTTGTTCCATATTGCTGAGACATTCATCTTTACCACGACCCATGTGGCTCAGTTAGCGACGGCATATTATTTCGGGTTTTTCCTGATTATTCTTCCGTTTTTGAGCCGTACCGAAAAGGCTTTGCCGATGCCTCAAAGCATTCATGAAGCTGTTTTGAAATGTAAATCTTCTTGCTAGGGAATGTCAGAAATGAAAAAAGTTGTTTTAACCACCTGTTCTGCTCTGGCTGTTCTGGCTTTGTCTTCGGCTTTTGGAAGTGGGGTTTCCTACGCTTCCGAAGGGAATGCCCACCCGCTTCCTAATATACAGTGGTCTTTTGACGGACCCTTTGGAACCTATGATAAGGCTTCTTTGCAGCGCGGGCTTCTTGTGTATCGCCAAGTTTGCTCTGCTTGTCATTCTTTGGATCGTGTGGCGTATCGTAACTTGACTGCTTTGGGATATTCGGAAGATCAGGTGAAAGCTATTGCCGGTGAGTATACTATTGTTGACGGGCCAAATGATGAGGGGGAAATGTTCGAGCGTGCGGGGCGTCCGAGTGATCATTTCAAGGCACCTTTTGTCAATGAACAGGCGGCTATTGCCGCAAATGGCGGAGCTTTGCCTCCTGATTTGTCTTTGATTACCAAAGCTCGTGTCGGTGGGGCCAATTATGTGTTCGGTGTTTTGACTGGATATGCTGAGGCTCCTGTTGATTTCGAAGGCACTATTCTTGATGGGCAGTATTACAATAAGCATATGACCGGAAATGTTATTAAAATGCCGCCTCCATTGACTGCGGGTGGTGTTGCTTATGAAGACGGATATCCTACTTCAGTTGAGCAATATGCGAAGGATGTTTCTACATTCCTGGCTTGGGCGGCAGAACCAGAAATGGAGCATAGAAAGCAAATGGGATTTAAGGTCATCCTTTTCTTGCTGGCATTTGCGTCTATTATGTATGCTGTGAAAAAAAGAATGGGGCTGGCCTAGATAAGGTGTT
>JAGRKB010000102.1 GCA_020442425.1 Alphaproteobacteria bacterium
GATTCCCCTAGGATTTTCTTCGAAAATCCGGGGAATGACGATGTTGGGACTGTTTCTGGTGTGGTTCTCCTTTCCTGCATTCGCAGCGGAAAAGGAATCGGTTTTTGATCGGGTGATGCGGACGGGCACGATACGCTGTGGGTATTTTACGTGGTCGCCATATTTGATGAAAGACCCAAATACCGGAGAGTTTTCAGGGATATACCATGATGTTATTGAAGAGATCGGGACGCAGCTTAATTTGAAAATTGAGTGGGCGGAGGATACAGGGCAATCCAATCCGTTTGAAGGGATGAAAACCGGACGATTTGATATGTTCTGTGGGCCGATTACTCCGACGCCTGATCGGGCAAAGCAGGTTTCTTTTAGTGAGCCGTACTTTTATATTCCGTATCTGGCTTATGTACGCGCGGATGATACACGTTTTGATAGCGGAATAGAAAATATCAACAATCCCGCCGTTCAAATTGCAGTAATTGATGGTGAATTTGCGTATGAGATTGTAAAACGTGATTTTCCTAAGGCAGGATTAGTTACTTTGCCGGCTTTGTCTGATGGGGCTCAGGTGATGCTTTCTGTTGCGACGAAAAAAGCAGACGTATTTTTGAATGATTCTGCGGCTGCTGGCGTTTACATGGAAAAAAATCCTGATGTTGTTCGCCCGATTTCGCAAGAGCCACTGAGAACTTTGGCTGCGGTTATTGTTCTCCCTCAAAATGATTTGGCATTTAAAAATATGATTGATACTGTTTTGGAGTTACTGATTGGGGATCGGGTTGTTGATGAGATTCTCAGTCGTTATTCCTCGGGACAAGAATTGTTTTTGCCTGTCGCTAAACCTTACCAAGTGAAAAAGTGAAAGATTTATCATGATGCGTTTAATGTATTTGTTTGTTTGTTTTGCGATGCTGTCATTTCCTGCCTTTGCATTGGATGAGCCTGCTTACAATCGTGTAGTCGAGAGCGGAGTTATTCGTTGCGGGTATGCTATTTCCCCACCCGTCATGGTTAAAGATCCGAATACTGGCGTATTATCTGGTCTTGATGTCGATCTGTGGACGGAGATTGGAAAAGAGCTTGGTCTTAAAATTGAATGGGCTGTCGAGGTCGGTTGGGGCAGTTTTATTGAAGATTTGCGCAGTGGACGCGTTGATGCATTTTGTTCGTCTTTGTGGTCCGATCCTGCCCGTGCTAAATTCTTATCTTTAACGTCTCCTTTGTACTTCACCTATGCTGATGCATATGTGCGCGCCGATGATTTCCGTTTTGATGGAGATTTATCCAAGATCAATGATCCAGCTATTAAAATTCCTGCTGTCGAGGGGGATGTTTCTGTTGCTATGGCACAAAACGGTTTTCCGTTGGCTGGGATTGATTATTTGCCGCAGTCTGCGTCTTTGTCAGAGATGTTTATGTCGGTTCTTACAAAAAAATCCGATGTCTTGTTTGTAGATCAATCTATGCTTTCTGCATTGGATAAAAATAATCAGGGCAAAATTCGTAAAGTCGAGAATGTGCCACATGTGTTTACATTTGCAAATTATTACGGTGTTTTGGCTGGGGAGTATCAGTTGCGCGATATGATTAATATGGCGTTGCGTACGATAAAGAATGACGGGCGTTTGGAAAAACTCGCGAAGAAATATTCCGAGAGTTATACCGTGCCGCGTAAGGATTTTGAATAATGAATTTAAAACCACAGATAAACACAGATGAACACAGATTAAATGAAATCACATTTCAGATTAATGGTTGTGCTATGGATGTGTTAAATTCTGTTGGGCACGGATTTCATGAGAAAATTTATGAGAATGCTCTGGCTGTTGCTCTTCGTGAAGCGGGTTTAAAGTTTTCATGTCAAAAACAATACCCTCTTTTTTACAAGCAAGAATCTATTGGGGTTTTTATTCCTGACTTTGTCGTTGAAAATTCTGTTATTGTCGAATTAAAGACAATAGATCAGGTTGGTAAATCTGAAATCGGGCAAGTCATGAATTATCTTCGTGCAAGCGGGTTAAATCTTGGAGTGATTTTAAATTTTAAAAATCCTAAACTTGAGTGGCAAAGAGTTATTTTTTGAACTTGGATATCTGCGTGTATCCGTGTTCATCTGTGGTTTGTAGTAAAAAAGGAAAAAATAAAATGACGTATGATGTAATTACCCATGAATATGATGTTGTCGTTGTCGGCGGTGGCGGGGCTGGTCTTCGCGCTGTGATGGGGATGGCCGAAAAGGGCCTGAAAGTTGCGTGTTTGTCCAAAGTCTTTCCGACACGTTCGCATACTGTGGCGGCGCAGGGCGGTATTTCTGCGGCTCTCGGGAATATGGGTGAAGATGATTGGCGCTTCCATATGTATGATACTGTGAAAGGGTCAGACTGGTTGGGTGACCAAGACGCGATTGAATATATGTGCCGTGAAGCGATCCCTGCGATTATCGAGCTGGAACATTTCGGTGTACCATTTTCACGTACCGCTGAGGGTAAAATTTATCAGCGTGCGTTTGGCGGTATGACCACTCATTACGGAGAAGGGACGGCACAACGGACATGTGCTGCGGCTGACCGTACAGGTCACGCGATTTTGCACACGCTTTATACGCAGGCTCTTAAACACAAGGCTGAATTTTTTATCGAGTTTATTGCTCTTGATTTGCTGATGGATGAGGATGGCTCTTGTGTTGGTGTTGTGGCGTGGAATTTGAATGACGGAACAATTCATGTGTTCCGTGGACATCAAACTGTTTTGGCGACTGGTGGATATGGACGTGCGTATTTCTCTTGTACATCTGCCCACACTTGTACCGGTGACGGGAACGCGATGGTTCTTCGTGCCGGACTTCCTTTGCAGGATATGGAGTTTGTTCAGTTTCACCCGACAGGAATTTATGGTGCAGGCTGTTTGATTACCGAAGGGGTGCGCGGTGAGGGCGGATATCTCACCAACTCCGAAGGTGAGCGTTTCATGTTGCGTTATGCTCCAAGTGCGAAAGACTTGGCGTCACGTGATGTGGTCTCGCGTTCGATGACCATTGAAATTCGAGAAGGTCGCGGTGTCGGCCCTCATAAAGATCACATTCATTTGCACCTTGAACATCTTGATCCGGATATTATTCATTCCCGTTTGCCTGGTATTGCTGAAACAGCGAAAATTTTCGCAGGCGTTGATGTGACCAAGGAACCGATCCCTGTTCTTCCAACCGTTCACTATAATATGGGCGGTATTCCGACCAACTGGCGGACAGAAGTTGTGGCGCCTACTCAGGATGATCCGAACCGTGTTGTGCCTGGTCTTATGGCGATTGGTGAAGCTGCTTGTGTGTCTGTACATGGTGCAAACCGTTTGGGATCAAACTCTTTGCTTGATCTGGTGGTGTTCGGGCGTGCTGCGGCTATTCGTGCGGCAGAGACTGTTGTTCCCGGTTCCAAGCATAAGAAATTGAATGGCCCAAGTCTTGATAAAGCTTTGGCGCGTTTTGACGGGTTCCGTAATGCGAATGGTTCCATTTCGACGTCTGACATTCGCATGAACATGCAACGCACCATGCAAAACCATGCGGCCGTGTTCCGTACAGGGGATGTATTGAAAGAAGGTTGTGAAAAAATATCTGCCGTCTTTGATAGCAAAAAAGATGTTAAAGTGTCTGATCGGTCTTTGGTGTTTAACACTGATCTGGTTGAAACCTTGGAATTGGACAATTTGCTGGGTCAAGCGGTTGCGACGCTTTATTCTGCGGTTAACCGCGAGGAAAGCCGTGGAGCGCATGCACGCGAAGATTTCTCCGAGCGTGATGATGAACGCTGGATGAAGCATACTGCCATTTGGGTTGATGAGGCTGGTAAAACCAAAATCGGCTATCGTCCAGTGATTATGCGGACGCTGACGGATGAGGTTGATGTTGTCCCACCGAAAAAGCGTGTGTATTAAAACGTGTTTAGTTTTTAGACCGTGTTATTCAGTGGATGGGGTGTAATTTGAGGGCGCCCCCAAACTTGTACTTCTACATACCCACTTCCTTGTTGAGTTAGAATGTCGAGCCCATTTATAATTGCATCTTGATTTTTTGATCCAATGACTTGTCCAAAATACGGGTTATACGGCATACCGTAGCTCTCTTTTCCATTTGTCTCGATATGTTTGTGGTGACAGAAGCTATCTCCAATCGTAAAGGTGCAAGTGGCTAAATCAATTTCAGATGCTTTAACAGACATATATCTCATATCTGGATTGTCATGCTGATCTGAGACCATTTCTCTTGTGAGGAAAAAATAAAGAGGGTGATGGTTATCAATTCTTGTTCCAATCTTTATGGCTTGCTCATGTAACCACCTTTCTACTTTTTGCCGATGACTAAAATAATCGCCTTGATCACTTAAATTTTGTGTGAATTTTGATGTTATATCATTCGCTTCTTCAGGAGTTAAATCCATTATGGATGCTAGTGGATTCAAAGCCTTATGAAAGCTTCGAGTAAAAAAATATGAGCTTAAGGTGTTATTTTTATCAAACATAAT
The DNA here is from genome assembly GCA_020442425.1 of Alphaproteobacteria bacterium. Taxonomy (GTDB): domain Bacteria; phylum Pseudomonadota; class Alphaproteobacteria; order Micavibrionales; family Micavibrionaceae; genus UBA1573. The sequence continues at coordinate 4,515 of JAGRKB010000102.1, forward strand.
GTGATTATATCTATTTTTATGAAAAACTTCAAATTTTATGAATACGTTCATAGGTGGTATGGATGTCGTTCCACCCAAGAAACGCATCTATTAATCTTCTTCGCCTTTTGGACTGCAAATCCAGTATTTTTGCGCTTCCGGTGCTCACGTACCCGTAAGTACGCTGCGCTCCGGTTCTAAAAATCCAGTATTTTCGTCGCAAAATGCCTTGAAGTTTTTCAAAGGGTTGCTTCTTGCGCCTAGCCAAACAAAAACGCTGTTAGGCCTAAGGAAGGTCTGCAAATCCCGTATTTTTGAGCTTTCGGTTCTTTAGTCGTTCACGCAAAGGGCGCAAAGAAGACGCTATGATTTTAGCTCTTCTCATCGTCATTCCCCGAATGCGTTAGCATTCTAGGGGAATCCATTTTTTCTTTTTTCTCACGCAGAGATCACAGAGAATTCACAGAGCACTCAGAGATTTCAGGGCCTCTGTGCCCTCTGCGCTTTCTCTGCGGGCATCGCGTGATGTGTTTTTATTCGAAAGGGAGATCCTTCGCTGTCGCTCAGGATGACAGGGAGGGGCTGTGTATTCATTTTTCACTACCACTACCCACTGGATTGCTTTGTCGCTCCTTGCGTCTGGCCAAACAAAAACGCTGTTTGGCTTTAAGTTGTTGAATTTTCGTCATAAAATGCTTTGAAGTGTTTTGGACGGTTTTTCTGGTATTTATGCGCTGTTTTCTATAAACACTATGTATGGTGAAGAACAAACTTTTGATTTGTGATGTTGACGGGACGTTGGCGAAATCCGCTGTCCCTTTAAATCTGGCTTTTTTACGTGCCTTGGAGGTGTATGGGATTCCGGATTTTATTGATATGCATTATTTGAATCATGATTGTATTGGTTTGTCAGTTCCTGATTTAGTGCAGAAAATTTCTTCAGATGCTAAAATTGATATTCCTCCATCTGTTATGGATGAGTATCTCAAATTTGTGCCGGATTTGTTGAAAGAGTATCTTTCCTCTGATCCTCAGGCTGTTCGAGTTCTATCCAAAATCCAAGAAATTTATGATATGACGGCAGGGTCAAATGGCCGGACATTTAATGTGGTTCGGACAATTGAAGCCGTTGGTCTAGATGGCATCTTTCAAGAAAATGTTATTTATACGCCGGAAAAAGTTGGCTTGAAACATGGTAAGCCTGCTCCTGATTTATTCTTGCATATTGCTAGAGAAAGAGGGTTTTCTCCTTTGGATACTGTGGTGCTGGAAGATAGTCCGACAGGTGTCCAAGCGGGATTTGCAGCCAATATGCGTGTCATAGGAACAACGGTTTATTCAGAAAAGCCCCATGTACTTGAAGCCAATTTACGTGCGGAGGGAGTTACCCAGATCGCACGGACTTGGGATCAAGTTTATGCGTTTCTCATGAATTAGACCGTTTTTTATGCAGCTTGAGAAGTGGAGTTTTCCTCATCCCATTTCGGGCTCCATTCCGGATTGACGATACGCCCCTCTGGGTGGGCTAGGGCAGAAATTTCTGCCATTTCTTCTTTCGATAATTCAAAGTCAAAGATATGATAATTATCATCTATGTGGAGAGGATTTTCCGCTTTCGGGATGGCAACAACATTGTCTTGTTGAATGAGCCAGCGCAAAGCGACTTGGCCTGCAGATTTTCCGTGATGGCCTGCGATATTAAGAAGGGTCGGGTTTGATCGAACCAATCCACGCGCTAAAGGACAATAAGCGGTTACGAACATGTTGTGGCGTTGTGTGAAATCCAACACGGGTTTTTGATTGAGGAAAGGATGGTATTCGACTTGATTGCAGACTATTTCTGCATCTGTGTCATCGATAATTTTTTGGAGTAGTGCTGTCGGATAATTGGAAACCCCGATCATTTTGGTCATCCCCCAATCCTGAATGGTTTGAAGAGCGCGAATTTGCTTATGGAGCGGGATCGATTTGACAGGCCAATGAAGGAGTAGCAAATCCACGTAGTCGGTTTTGAGTTTTCTAAGACTTTCTTCTACGCTTTTTTGGGCGGCTCCGGTGGCGACATTATCAATCCATATTTTTGTGGTTAGAAAAATTTCCGATCTTCTGATGCCTGATTCTGCTATGGCTTGTCCGACTTCGCTCTCGTTTTCGTATATTTGGGCCGTATCGATATGACGATAACCGATTTCAAGGGCTTTTGAAACGGATTGAGTGCAAAACAGACCTTGGAGCTTCCATGTTCCTAACCCTAAGCGTGGAATTTCAGCGTTTCTTAATGCGAGTGTATGTGATTGAGGCATGATAAATCCTCCTCCGTGTTATTTTTGTTTTCTATAGTCATTCTTCTTAATAAAAACGACTATAGTAACGTAGGGTGCATTGAGGGGCTGTCTATAGGGCGTTGTTAAAATCTTTATCTTTTATTTCTATAATTAATAGGGCTGTGGAAGGAGCAAGTTCTGCTTCACAAGGTGATTTGTTCGGGCTATTCTATATGTCTTATCGGGGATAGTGATTATTCGCTGTTTCTTTACCCCTATTTTCAGAATTTATTTTTTGCAGGATTGATTTATGGCAGAGTTTCGACTTCCTAAAAATTCCCAGGTTCAAGAAGGACAGTCTACGGATGTGTCTAACGGGTCTAAGAATGCAAAAACTTTCCGGCTTTACCGATATGATCCGGATAGTGGAGAAAACCCACGTTACGATTCATACACGATTGATTTGAAACAGTGCGGGCCGATGGTTCTGGATGCTATTCTTTACATCAAGAACAATATTGATGCCGGTGTGACTTTGCGCCGTTCATGCCGCGAGGGAATTTGCGGTTCTTGTGCGATGAATATCGACGGGTCAAATACTCTGGCGTGTCTCAAGCCGATTGATGAAGTCAAAGGCGATGTCAAAATTTCTCCTCTTCCCCATTTGCCGGTTATCAAGGATCTTGTTCCTGATGTAACCCATTTGGCTGCGCAATATGCTTCTATCGAGCCTTGGATGAAGGCTGATTCTCCTACGCCTGCTCGTGAAAGACTTCAAAGTCCGGAAGATGCGGAGTTGTTGAACGGGTCTGATGGGAAAGGTCCTGCTGCTTGTATTTTATGTTTCTGTTGTTCGACATCTTGTCCGAGTTACTGGTGGAATGGTGATCGTTTCTTGGGGCCGTCCATATTGTTACAGGCTTATCGCTGGATTGCTGATACACGAGATGAGGCGACAGGTGAGCGTTTGGATCAGTTGGAAGATCCGTTCCGCCTTTATCGATGCCACACCATTATGAACTGTACGAAAACCTGTCCAAAGGGTTTAAATCCGGCCAAAGCGATTGCTGAGATTAAGAAGTTGATGGTGGCTCGTAGCTAATCTATTCAAAAATTCAAGTTTTCGGGAGGAGAACATATGGATCCACAAGTTCTACAAGATATGATTACATCATGGTTGATGCCCTCATTTTTAAGTGCGGTTGTTGCCTTTATGCTTGGGCTGATTTGGTATCACCCTCGTGTTCTGGGAGGGCGCTGGCTTGAAGCGCGTGAAATGACCTCTGATGATTTGAAGCGTGGGGCAACGCCTTTTATTTTGTCTTTTCCTTTGTGGTTTCTGACTTCATTATTTTTTACGTTCATGTTGATCTATATGAATATTAATTCCGGCGCGGAAATTTTTCTGATTTCTTGTATGCTTTGGGTGGCTTTTGCTATGCCGCCTATTGTGATGGGTTCTCTCTATACAGGATATCCCTTCGCAGCTGTTGCTATTGATGCCTCTTATCAATTAGCGGGGTATTATGTTCTGGCTTTGATGAGTGTGGGCATGAAATATCTTGGCATTAGCTAGGATTCGCTCTTTATAAAAATATTTTTGGGAACGGAGAGAATTTTATGTCTCTCCGTTTCGCCTTTTATAATCTCTATTTCGCTTTTTGGGATTTTCCAATGTTTGGAGAGAAGTTTAATGAGTGACTGATTGGCTTTGCCTTTTTCCGGTACTGCAGTTACCGATACTTTCAGGATATCATTTCGTTGAGGTCATTTTCCCATCCTTGGATGCTGTTTTTTGATGCTCCAGGGGTGAGTTTGACTGCTATCAGTTGCCTTAGTTCTGTGCTTGTATTTACCAAGAAAATTGTTCCTTCAGGATGCGTTCTTCAAAAGAATGATCGGCATTGAATAGTAGTTCTCTATGTATGTCTTTTGATTCTTCAATTTCTACGGATTGAATATTTCTAACTTCAAAATCATCGGCTGTTGTGCTGACCGGTCTTGATTCCGGAGTTAGGATATCAAATCTTATTTTTGATTTTGATGGGATTAGCGCTCCTTTCCAGCGGCGTGGGCGAAACGCGCTGATTGGTGTGAGCGCCAGAAGCTGACTTGGTAGAGGGATGATCGGGCCATGAGCGGATAGGTTATAGGCTGTGCTACCTGCCGGTGTTGCAACCAGAATTCCATCGCATATCAATTCACTCATGCGCTCAATTCCATCAATTGATATTTTTATTTTTGCAGCTTGTCGGACTTGGCGTAGAAGCGAAACTTCATTAAATGCGATGGCTTTTTCTACTTTTCCGTCTATAGTTGTCGCTGTCATGTTCAGAGGACGAATAATGACCCTTTCGCCTTTCTGGATATTCTCTATTAGGGAATCAGGATCAAAGTTATTCATCATAAAACCGACGGAGCCTTTGTTCATGCCGTAAATAGGCAAAGGGCAACGAGCGCTTGCTCTTAAGGCTGATAACAATGTTCCGTCTCCGCCTAGGGCAACAATTATATCTGAACGCTCAAGTTCATTTTGCCCGATTTTACCTGTCAGGAGTTCCAAAGCTTCTTGAGCTTCTTTTGTGTTATTGGCAAAAAAATGGATTTTCATTTTTTCTCAGTGGTTTGTTTTTATCGGATATTAAAGGTTGATTTTATAATCTTTTCATATATTTAGACTGTTTTGAGATTTAGAGCAAAAAAAACTTGCATTTTTATTTTCATAATAATATATTGCAGAACTTTAAAAATTGGAAATTAAGAAAATAGAGAGTGTCATGTCTAAGAATAGAAAACTATCACAGCAACCCCAGATGGGGGCACAATTTCAAGCGGTTCGTCAGCAACTACAGCAACAAGCTGGTGTGCTAGATCGTGCAGACATCGACAAGATGGCGAAAATGTTGGGACAGAACTTCAGACAAAGAGGGGGGCGTGATCATAGTCAATTTGATCAAGGGGAATTAGATTCAAGAATGAGTATGGATTTGGTAAGGGCTTTGCAAGCTAAAGGTTTTGAATAGTTTCTCATATTCTGATGTAAGAAAGCCAGCTTATAAAGCTGGCTTTCTTATTAGATATAGGAATGTTTATGAGCTCATAGGACAAACTTTATAGTGTTACCCATGGTATTTTATTGTGGGCGGCCTTTGATTAAAGAGTCCACTACGCTTGGGTCCGCTAGAGTTGATGTATCTCCCAAACTGTCTATCTCATTCGCGGAAATTTTACGCAAGATACGGCGCATGATTTTACCCGAGCGTGTTTTGGGCAGGTGTTGTGCCCACTGAATGACGTCGGGAGTCGCAATTGGGCCGATGATTTTCCGCACTGTCTGAATGATTTCTTTGCGCGTTTCATCCGTCATTGTTAGCCCGTCATGCAGTGTGACGTAGGCGTAAATGCCTTGGCCTTTAATGTCATGAGGGAAGCCTACAACGGCGGATTCTGAGACGGCAGCGTGCTCGTTGATTGCGCTCTCAACTTCTGCGGTTCCCATACGGTGGCCTGAGACGTTGATCACGTCATCCACACGGCCTGTGATCCAGAAATATCCGTCTTCGTCACGGCGTGCGCCGTCACCCGTAAAGTACATGCCTTTAAAGGTTGTGAAGTAGGTTTGTTTGAATCGTGGATGGTCTTTGTAGACGGTCCGCATTTGACCGGGCCAACTATCCAGCATAACCAGATTTCCTTCGGTTGCGCCTTCAAGGATTTTTCCGTCATTATCAACAAGAGCTGGTCTGATGCCGAAGAATGGCAGTGTGGCTGAACCCGGTTTGGTCGTTGTGGCGCCAGGAAGCGGGGTAATCAAATGTCCGCCGGTTTCTGTTTGCCACCATGTGTCGACAATCGGGCAACGGCCTTCGCCGACGATATGGTAGTACCAAAGCCAAGCTTCATGGTTGATAGGTTCCCCCACCGTTCCAAGAATACGCAAGGATTTGCGTGATGCTTTTCTAACCCATTCGTCACCTTGTCTTAGAAGGGAGCGAATGGCTGTTGGTGCTGTGTAGAAAATATTCACTTTGTGTTTATCGACAACTCGCCAGAAACGATCCCATTCCGGATAGTTCGGAACGCCTTCAAATACGAGGGATGTTGCTCCATTTGCGAGCGGGCCGTATACAATGTAGGAGTGCCCTGTGACCCAGCCCACATCGGCTGTACACCAATATATTTCACCTTCTTGATAGTCAAATGACCATTGGTGTGTCAAAGAGGTGTATACCATATAGCCGCCTGTTGTATGCAAGACACCCTTTGGTTTTCCTGTGGAACCTGAAGTATAGAGAATAAAAAGCGGATCTTCTGCGCTCATTGGTTCAGGAGGGCAGTCTGTGCTCTCGGTGTCTACAACTTCGTGCCACCATAGATCGCGACCATTGGTCCAATCAATGTTGCCTCCTGTACGTTTTAGAACCAATATATTTTTAACATCAGGACAGTCTTTGACGGCTGCATCTGTATTGGCTTTAAGAGGAACTTTCTTTCCTCCACGCAAGCCTTCGTCCGCAGTGATGATAAAGGTTGATTCGCAATCCAGAATGCGATCCCGCAGAGATTCAGGGGAGAATCCACCAAAAACAACGGAGTGGACTGCGCCAATGCGGGCACATGCTAACATGGCGTATGTAGCTTCCAAAACCATTGGCATATAAATCGTGACTCTGTCACCTTTTTTAACGCCGTATTTTTTCATGGCGTTGGCTAGTTTTGAGACTTCATCCTTTAGCTCTGCGTAGGTGACATGTTTGTCTTCAGATGGATCGTCACCTTCGAAGATCAATGCAGTTTGATTGGCGCGCTGTGGCAGGTGACGGTCGATACAGTTGT
>JAGRKB010000003.1:0-474 GCA_020442425.1 Alphaproteobacteria bacterium
TTGGGATTTGTGGTCAAGCCGGAACATAATTTCATTGTAGCGTTCAATCACTGCGAGCTTACCTTATTGGGATTTGTGGTCAAGCCGGAACGATAATCTCAAACTCCATTTGATTGTTTTTAGCTTACCTTATTGGGATTTGTGGTCAAGCCGGAACCCAAAGCTCAAACTCCATTTGATTGTTTTTAGCTTACCTTATTGGGATTTGTGGTCAAGCCGGAACGTATGCTTCTTTTCCATTTTCACGGATAAAAGCTTACCTTATTGGGATTTGTGGTCAAGCCGGAACGCCATCAACGATGCTCAAAGCAATCACTGGAGCTTACCTTATTGGGATTTGTGGTCAAGCCGGAACTAATAACAATACTGCATTAGCAAGAATAGTAGCTTACCTTATTGGGATTTGTGGTCAAGCCGGAACGTTGGTCTGAAAGGAATGGCGTTCAACACGAGCTTACCTTATTGGGATTTGTG
>JAGRKB010000003.1:526-6987 GCA_020442425.1 Alphaproteobacteria bacterium
GGGATTTGTGGTCAAGCCGGAACTTTCGTATACAGTTACTGATGGCAAGGCATAGCTTACCTTATTGGGATTTGTGGTCAAGCCGGAACTACTGAGCTGGTTCTATAGATTCTGATAAGGATTTTATAAGCTATTTATCATCTGCTACATGGAAGGCACTCTTCATTTGACTAATCTCACGCGATGGCAGCTTGAGCTTTTTGGCTAGCTCTTCCCAATTGCGCACAGCGTTAATGACCTCGCCAATAATCACAGTGGCTCTTCCTTCATCTACACGAAATACAGGTGCAACGCTCCGCACCAGATCAAGGCTCTGGCTGTTGTCTTCCTTGGATATATTGAGCGCAAGCCCGCCACCTGTCGCAACAGGGTTGATATCGTAGGCTGGGGACAATACCCAGCCGCCATCGCGCAATAAAAAGCCGTGATTGCGCAAATGATCGTCTGTGTTCGATACGCAAATGTAAAAGACAATGCGCCTCCATAGCTGCTCCAGATCTCTATTAGCCTCAGCTCCGTACCGCATCAAGAATTCAGCCAGATCAAGGTAGCTGACACCAGTATCCCCGCCATCGCCATCTTGCTTGCCCAGCAACGTCATAGCCGATGCGAAATGCACACGCTCGCCACTTTCTGTCCGGTCAAAACGCTTGCTCAAGAATGTATCGTACTCACCTGAGAAATTGCGTATATCCGATTGCACGGTTTCAACGCCTGCCGCTTGAGCCAGCTGATAAACCAGATATTCCCACCTGCCAATATTGATTTCATCACGGCGGCTTGGGAATTTTGCAATCCAGGGATGGCCATGCTCATCCAACACACTGGCTTTCGGACGTGCGCCGCCAAGAGAACCGCCTGGCGCGATCAGCATTTTCAACCAGTTCATATAATCTTTGTCGTTCTCCGCATCTTGGCGTTCCAACTGCAAGCTGGCGTACTCCAAATCGCGCAGTTTCGCCCATGGGGGTGCAGCCATGTCAGCCTGATTGTCTAGAAACGACCCATCTTCGGAAAGGCGGAAACGTAACGCACCCATCCGGTGACCGTCATAAACACCCAGCAGATAATCGGATTCCATCAATGTATGAATATCGCGGGCTTCAGCTTTGGCCTGCTGCGCTTCCCGACGCTGCATCAAGACACGTCCCCAACGGTCAGGAGAGGAATCAAGAAAAAGGCCAAAATTGTCATGCCCATCCCGCGCATATTGTGGGCCAGTAAAAAGGCCAAGGTTAGGATCAATCACCAAAGCATAAGAGGATTTCAGCCAGGCTGGGTCATATTCGAATGAAAAGATTTCTTTCCCGCGTGATGGCGCGGCATACAGCATACCCATGACAACAGGTACTGCCATGCCCTGCCAATGGGCGCAGACCTGAATGGATTTTTGCGTTTGACGTTTAGCACTCATAATTTTTTCCGTTTCGCTACACGTTCTTTTGTATGCGTCAGATCCGCATCCTGAAGTTTACGGCCAAGCGGATCATCCTGCCCAATCAGCAACAAGTCTTTTTCAAGTCCCAGGCTAAAGAGGACGCTGGCATACGCGCCCAGCGTTACGCCACCGTCGCCGTTTTCGACCTTACGCAGGGTCACGCGGTTCATGCCAGCTCTCTCGGCCTGCATGACTGTTGTGATCTTGCGGCGCAGACGCGCCAGCTTGATATTCTCCCCCAGCGTTTTCAGGATATCCTCCAACGTGGGTGGTAAAGGGGCTGTTTTCCTTGGCATTCTCATTCTCTAATGGTTACTATTAGGTGCATTACCAGTTATTATTGTATATAATAGTAACCATTATATCAACATAATTGTGCTGGATTTAAGCTGCCAAGAATCAGGTTATTGGTTAATTCATTCGTAGTGTCTTTTAACAACAGACGACCTTGACAGCTTTTCTTTTTTTGTAAGCCCCACTCAAATCCCCCATTAATTATTCATAATCTATATTATCGCGCCAGACGCTTTATATAACATATAATATATTCATAAATGCTTTATAAAGCATTTATATTGACACTCATCATCTCACTGCTTTATACTGAAGTTAACCTAATGGGCTACAGATGAGAAAAAAGACACCACTCTTTGATAATCCACCATATGCTGTCGAGCAAAGCCTCGCTCGGCTAGGGGCGGATCTGCGCACGGCTAGAGTAAGGCGCAATCTGACGATTGCTGATGTGGCAGAGAAAATTGGGGCAGGGGTACGAGCTGTAGCCGATGCAGAGAAAGGAAAAGTTTCGAGTTCGGCTGGAGTTTATATTGCCTTGCTTTGGGCATACGATCTCTTAAATCACATGGATATGGTGGCCGATCCCGCCTATGACCGCGAAGGGTTGCAGCTCGCTCAATCCCGAGAAAAGACCCGCGCAAGGTCGAAGAGAGCAAAAGGACAACTAGATAATGACTTCTGATCCTTCCGAGTGTTACGTGTATATTACCCTACCGGGTCAAGTCTCTCCTATAACCGCAGGGCGCTTCACAATTGTTCCCAATCGCCAAGATGTCCCAACAGGGAAATTTGTCTACGGCAAGTCATATCTTTCGCGAGCCGATGCTGTTCCATTTGATCCCATTGAACTCAAATTGACAGATACAATATTTGAGACAACTTCTTTAAACGGTGTATTCGGCTGTTTGCGCGATGCAGGCCCTGATTATTGGGGACGACGAATAATTGAGCGCCACTCGGGAAAAATACAATTGGGTGAAATTGATTACTTGCTCTACTCACCTGATGACCGCGCAGGAGCACTTGGTTTCGGCCTTAATCAAGTTCCACCTGCCCCAAAGCGTGAATTCAACCAAACCTTAGATCTAACAAAGCTGCAAGAAATCGCCGATGCAATTATAAGCGAAGATGACATCTCTCCTGAAAATGCAGAAGCCCAAATACTGGATTTGATGCTCGCTGGCACATCGATGGGAGGAGCGAGACCAAAAGCAGTAGTAGAAGATAATGACAGCCTTTGGCTTGCCAAGTTTAATCGTCGGGATGATAAGTGGAATAGCGCTCGCGTTGAACACTCTATGCTGCATCTCGCAAGATCATGCGGTCTAAAAGTAGCAGAAAGCCGCATCACTACGATAGGGGACCGCGATGTTCTTCTTGTAAAACGTTTTGATCGAGAAAAGACTGATGGAGGGTATACAAGATCCCGCATGATTAGTGCGCTCACAGTCCTACGCTCTGAAGACAATCACCGATCAAGAGAAAAATGGTCCTATGTTCTTTTAGCAGAAGAATTACGACGGATTTGTTCTAATCCGGCTGAAGATGCGAAAGAGCTATTCAGGCGCATGGTTTTTAACGCTCTGATATCAAACACAGATGATCATCCGCGAAACCACGCTTTTATTGCAAAAGCCGTTGATTGGAAATTATCACCAGCATATGATCTAACTCCTTCTGCGCTTCTTAGCATTGAACGGCGCGACCTTGCCATGGTGTGCGGAGATTTTGGCCGATTTGCCAATATTGAAAATATTCTCTCACAGAGCAGAAGATTCCTTCTCAAAAAAGAAGAGGCAAAGGAAATCGTTGAGAGTATGGTCAGACAGGTTCAAACTCATTGGTACAGCACAATGAGAACTGCTGGTGTTTCTGAGCGGGATTGTGAATTGCTAAAAATTGCATTTGTGTACCCTGGTTTTCTACAAAGCCGCAAAGATGATGGACATTAGTTTGCACAGGACGAAATATTAAGATATGCAGAATGGAATCCCTATTGATCTAAAGAAAATCAGAACAAAACTACACTCTTATGAACGCAAGTTTAAGGGGTCTCCACATGATAGAGATGGTAGCGGCGTTCGATTTCTGATGGGGCCATATTATCTATGTCTCAACGACCTGGACGGAGCGATTGCCCACTATGATTGGTTTTGGAATACTTACCCGGACAGCACAGATGAGCCCTTCCACACCTTGGGACAAGTTATCACAGAGTTTCGGCAAGGACATAGAGACATCTCACAATCCTTGCTAAAGCGCTTATATACCTCAAACCCTTACCTTCTGCCCCATATCTTAGATATAGACATAGGAAACATCATAATCCCTGGCTTCTCAAATTGGGAAGAAAGGCCTTATGTTCTTAATGCACCCAAGGAACTATCCTCATACCTGCTGCCTGAGGAAATAGAATGGCTCAGAGGCATTTGGAATAAAACTGATTTTTCTAACTTCGTAAGAGCTTACAACAACATCCAACACGCCATAAAAGGTGAGCCTATCGGAGAACACCGTAGAGGGCTGCTTGATTTGAGGACAAAACTAATTAACCGTTAATATCTCATGCCCCGATACCCTTAAGAAAATACCAATATCCATTTTCTTGATAAAAATGATACCATTAGAAACGTGAGAAACTATGCCAGATAACACTCATGAAAATAATTACTTGTACTCTCAAGGGATAGCCAACCTGGGGCTGGAAGGCTTGTCCTTTTCAAAGGAGCAAGACCACATCGTAAAACGTTACAAATCTGGGCAAATCACGAAAAATGACCTTATAAAAGAAGCTATTGTGTATGCCAGAAGTTACTGATCATTGACCAATTCCCTACGCATCTCCTCCTTTTCTATTCGTAAGATGTGCATCAAATATGCGCATATTTGACACATATTAACAATAGTTGTATACTATAACTATATTGTTAAGGAGATCATCATGCAAATCCATAATGAAGAAGCCTCAAGAAGAAGGCCGGTTAATCTTACGATCAGAGAAGATCTTCTTAAGGAGGCAAAGGAGCTTAATCTAAATGCATCCAAAGCAGCAGAATCTGGTATTATAGTTGCCATTCAAAAAGCCCAAGAAGACTTGTGGTTAGAACAAAATAAAAAGGCTATCGAATCCTACAATCGAGACATAGAAGAGCGCGGGCTTTTGCTTAAACCATCATGGTTAAAGGACAAGTAAACGTGGCACAATTTGATATTTACAAAACCGATTTGGAATTAGCACCTTTACTATTGGAGGTACAATCCAATCTCTTATCCGGACTTGATACGAAAGTTGTTATTCCGCTTATTGAGAACAAAAAATCCACACCAGAACAACTGGCCAGATTACACCCAATTGTAAACATCGAGGGAACTGAGTATATCATACGTACAGCAGAGCTGGGCGCAGTTCCCAAGTCTTTACTCACAAATAAAGTCTCAAATATTGAGGATCAATATCGTCAGAAAATTATTGATGCCTTAGACTTTTTAATACTGGGTTTTTGAAATTATGGATCGTGAAAAAATAGATTGCTATCCTTGGGTAAACCCGACCGAAGAACAAAAACTTATGTTCGATAGGTTAAGTTATGAAGAGCAGCTAGAAATGTTGCGTTCGGAAATTACAAAAGGACGAGAAAGCGGCGTATGCGATAGATCTTTGTCAGAAATTCTAAGCAATGTAAAAGCTCGTGATCTCGATAAGAAATTTGATCAATCCGAGAAAGACGTATTGGATTCATTTGACCTAAAAAAATCAACAAGACCTAATCGTAAAAGCTAATACGGCGACCATGCCCCATTAACAACACTCAACTTGGCAGCTTCCTTTTTCTGCCCCCTACTCGAATCTCCATTTTATTTTCATAAGATACATTATCCAACGAGAGAATTTTCTTGCTTTGGGGTGCAAACTTAGTTACTTTAATGCTAAAGTAACTATTTTCAGTTACATTTAGGTGTAGAATGTCAAAAAAAGATAAGCTACTGGATAGGCTTAAAAGTAGACCTACAGACTTTACATGGCCAGAAATGGAACGGCTGCTTAAAGAAATGGGGTATACCGAGAATAAAACTGGGAAAACGGGTGGTTCAAGACGGAAATTCACCCACACATCGGCACCCACAATTAGCCTACATAAGCCTCATCCAGGTAATATTCTAAAAATGTACCAAATAGACCAAATTCTAGAGACTCTAGAAAAGGAGAAAATGATATGAGCAACATGATGCAACATAAAGGGTATGTTGGCTCTGTGGAGTACAGTGCTGAAGATAAAACTTTCTTTGGTAAATTGGACGGCATTAGAGACTTGGTTTCCTTTGAAGGTTCGGATGTGGACAGCCTTGAGACATCGTTCAAAGAAGCCGTGGATGATTATCTGGAGCTTTGTAAATCTGAAAATCGTCAGCCTGAAAAACCATTCAAGGGACAATTTCAGGTTAGGACGAAACCTGAGATTCATAGGGGACTTGCTCTTGCTGCCGCCAAAAGGAAAACAAACTTGAATGCTATAGCAGAAGCCGCTTTCGAGGCATTTCTTGCGCTCACTTTGAAAGAAACACAAGGAGGAAATAAACAGCCACAAAAACGCAACTCTGCCTAAGTAATAACAGAAATGAGAAATTAAACTACCAAACTGAAGAATTGTTTCTGTAAGGTTATCGACGCGAAATCCTGCCATAGTATAACAGCTAACAAAGCCGCCACGCCTCTTAACAATGCGCA
>JAGRKB010000103.1 GCA_020442425.1 Alphaproteobacteria bacterium
TTAAAGTCAGGTGTCAGCCCCTTAAATTAAACATTGCAGTCATTTTCCCACTAAGCTCACTATATGCTGTACTGTAATCCTCAAAACGTCTCGCAAAATCACCTGTGCTAGCATTATCTTCAGCATCAGAATACTTAGCACAAATCTCATCACGATAATTAGCATCGCTATTTAGTAAGGCCACATCTCTCTCTATTTCCCGTCCTGCCGAAATCAAATCGTCAAAAGCTCTCATATGCGTAACATTCGCTGCATTCAGCTCAACAGAGTTCCTTACATAATCATCATTAAATGAATCTGGTTGACTAGCAACAGCATGTGCAGTCATTAGTGGAACAGATGCCAAAGCTGCAAAAAAACCTCTAACACTCATAATCAAACTCCCAATAAAACTTAACAAATATTTAATTCCCAGTACATTACTACCAAAAAAGATTATGTCAAACATATTCTCTATTCCTTGACTTATCCCGCCTCTCATGCGACAAGAGACGCCAAGAATTGGGAAAAAGCCATATTTGGCAAGATCGGTTGACGGTTAATAACAGAAAAATCCCTTCTCCCTTCGGGAGAAGGCTAGGATGAGGGGTAATATAAACTCCCTCACCCCACCCCTCTCCCGAAGGGAGAGGGAGTCCAGTGAAGCTGTTATTGAGTGTCCACCGAAATCCCCAAAAAACTTTTTTCCGTTCTACGGCAAACCTCCATTGGGGAGATTTGCCGAAATTTGTTACATATATGAAAGGTAAACTCAATGTTTAATACATTCCGCAAAGAAATTGATTTTGCAGGTAAAAAAATAATTCTCGAAACTGGTAAAGTCGCGCGTCAAGCCACAGGTTCTGTCGTTGCAACCATGGGGGACACCTCCGTCCTTTGTACCGTTGTTGCAGCCAAAGGCATCAAAGAAGGCCAAGATTTCTTCCCTCTATCAGTACACTATTTGGAAAAATTCTATGCAGCAGGCCGTATTCCGGGTGGCTTCTTCAAACGTGAAGCAAAACCGTCTGATCACGAAACACTAACCTCCCGTCTGATCGACCGTCCGATCCGTCCGTTATTCCCTGAAGAATTCCTGAACGAAGTTCAAATCGTTTGTACCTGTATGTCTCATGATGGCGAGCATTCTCCTGACATCTTGGCGATGATCGGAGCCTCTGCAGCGCTGACAATTTCCGGTATTCCGTTCATGGGCCCAATCGGTGGTTGCCGCGTCGGATACAAAAACGGTCAATACCTCATCAACCCAACCGTATCTGAAATGGAAGGCTCTGTTCTGGATTTGGTTGTTGCCGGTACTCAAGAAGGCGTTCTGATGGTTGAATCAGAAGCAAAAGAATTGGATGAACCTACAATGCTCGGCGCTGTGATGGCGGGATGGAAAGCATTCCAACCGGTCATCGACGGAATCATCGGTTTGGCAGAACAAGCCGCCAAAGAACCATGGGATGTTGCAGAAAAAGACCCTGCAATCGTTGCATTGTCTGAAAAAATCAAAGCAAAATATGCGTCTCAATTTGCAGAAGCCTATAAAGAGCAAGTCAAACAAGACCGCTACGCTAAAGTTGGCGCTGTCAAAGACGCAGCCGTTGCTGAATTCGCAAGCGAAGAAATCAGCAAAGAAACAGTCTCTAGCATCTGTCACGATTTAGAAGCAGACGTTGTTCGTGGACAAATCCTCGACACAGGCTCCCGTATTGATGGTCGTACAACCGTAGACATCCGCCCGATCGTGTGTGAAGCAGGTATCTTGCCACGCGTTCACGGTTCTGCCCTTTTCACCCGTGGTGAAACACAGGCTGTTGTTGTAACAACACTCGGTACAGGCCAAGATGAACAGATCATCGACGCCATCACTGGCGAATACCGTGAAACCTTTATGCTTCACTATAACTTCCCACCATACTCTGTGGGCGAATGTGGACGTATGGGCGCACCGGGACGTCGTGAAGTCGGTCACGGAAAACTCGCATGGCGCGCAATCCACCCGATGCTGCCAACAGGCGAAGATTTCCCGTACACTTTGCGTGTAGTATCTGAAATCACTGAATCCAACGGATCATCTTCCATGGCAACCGTTTGCGGTACATCCCTATCCTTAATGGATGCAGGTGTTCCACTCGCAAAACCTGTGGCGGGTATCGCAATGGGTCTGATTAAAGAAGGCGAAAAATTCGCAGTTCTCTCGGACATTCTCGGTGACGAAGATCACTTGGGCGATATGGACT
>JAGRKB010000104.1:0-798 GCA_020442425.1 Alphaproteobacteria bacterium
ATCAAACTCTCAAGTTTGAATCCATGATTCCAAAACATCACTGTTCTGTCTCAAGTAAAAATTAACTTAGACCTGCAATCTTGCATAACTTATTGCGTGATAAGATTCTACAGAAAGCAGATCTAGTTTGAACAACGTGACAATAATCACGCTACTGCTGTCTGCGAATCTTCTCTAATTAGTTTGTCTTTACGATGTTTAATAACCACGACACAAGCAAAGCCTAATCGGCGATTGTGTCACCGAGATCCGTATTTCGTTTCTCGTTTCGTTTAGGTTTGCGGACTATAGCGATTTGCTATTTTGCCGTCAACCCCCAAAATTAAATTTTTTACAATTTTTTTTCGGGACAGTGCGTTGGTTTTATTTGCTTTTTCAAGCACCTCAGCGCTGCAGAGAGCGGCTTTATATACAGGGATTTTCACCTTGTCAAACATCTTTTTTAAAAAAAAGTAAAAAAATTCAAAAACGGCAGAAACACTACGAAAATCTATTGTTTATAAAGGCATTTCAACTCTTCACACATACTCAAGGCTGCACTACTCTGCCCTCATCCTTGAAGATTTTTAATACGATTCTCGGAAGAAACAGGGAAAAATGGGTAAAAAAACGAGTTTTTTGTTGGCAACGACCATTCTGGTGCACCTTGCAACCAGCACAACCAGCCCTGCATTTGCCGAAAAACAAAATGAAAAAGGCGTAAAAAGCTGGATCAGCCCAAGCGACATCGCCATAGATCCTATATTACTGACAACAGAGTCCCTAAGCGCAGACAAAATAGAGGAGTTGTTACAAAAC
>JAGRKB010000104.1:868-3753 GCA_020442425.1 Alphaproteobacteria bacterium
TTAGAAAGATATTACGAAGAAAGAAGTGGTATTCGACTGGCACAATTTGGCTACAGCGACCTCAAGGGCAACCCGTCACAATCTGCTGCAAAAAACAAAACACTCGGCGAAGTTCAAGACACATATATCTTAGGATTCGGAGATGAACTGTCGATCACGATTAGAGGCCAAGAGAATCACAATACAACGATTCCCGTTTTATCAAACGGGCAAATCATCATAGAAGACTTAGCTCCCGTATCTGCTGCAGGCCGCTCAGTGAAAGATGTACGCGAAGAACTGCAATCAATGCTCGGGGATTATTACAACACAGAAATATTTCTCTCCGTTACAAAAACAAAGTCCATCACAGTACGCTTAACAGGAAATGTGAAGTCGCCTGGAGATGTAACACTTTCTTCCTACGATACAATTATGGACGCATTAATTGCAGCGAACGGCGTATTAAAAACAGGAACTCTGAGACAAATAAAATTGATTCGAGGAAACTCAAGCACAATAATAGATCTGTATGGCCTTTTGGTATTCGGCTCTAGCACCTCTGATTTTTCACTAAGGGATGGAGATACTATTCAAGTTGGCCCGATTGGCCCGACACTTGCAATCGCAGGATCTGTGAAGCGCCCTGCTATCTATGAAATTCTCCCTGCTTATTCCGCCATGTGGAAAGACACGCAGGAGACAAGCCAAAAATTATCCCTGGATGATATCATGATGATGAGCGGCGGAAACATGGCTCCCGGTAAATACAGATATATTCGCATGACGCCGGATCAAATGGGGAGAGACAACACTGACGAAATTCAAGACAGCGCATTAAAAATTTTTAGAGACGGCGACATTTTGAATGTCCTCAAAGGAAAAGAAAAAAGATCAGACGCCGTAGAACTGGACGGCAACACACGCGCAGACGGTATATACGCAATCAAAGACACACCGACTTTATCATACCTTCTCACCAGCGAGAAGATTCTAACGCCCGAAACCTATCCCTTGATCGGGATTGTTGAAAGATGGAATCCTGTTCAACTCTCGACAGAGTTCATAGCCTTCTCTCCTAAAAAAATCATAAACGGAGAAGCAGATGTGAAACTACGCGAATCCGATCGCGTCATGCTCTTCACACATCAAGAAATAAAATCTATCGGCACACCAAAATCCGAATACGACTCCAGTTCCCTCCAATTGGCATCTCTCAATACAGGAAGCCAACCCAACAATAAGGAAGACAAAACAGAAGAAATACGCTCTGAACTTCCAAACAATATACGTCATTTTCTTTTAGAACATTCTGTATTTATTCGAGGATCAATAAGAAACAGCGGAGCTTTCCCGGTTACAAACGGAACAACACTAGATTCCCTTTTAGCCACAGCGGGAGGGACATCTCTAGAAGCCAGTCTTGGCAATATAGAGATAACCCAACCTTTAGGAGACCGACAAAACAGGCGCAGCACCATAGACTTGTCGAACACACCAGCCCGCACGATTACACTCAATCCCGGAGACACAATCCGCATCAATCAAAAGTTCCGTCGCATAGAAGACAATCATGTTTTATTGGTCGGTGAAATCAGAAACCCCGGAACCTACGACCTCCTTCCGGGAGACACACTCTCCAAGCTAATCGAACGCGCAGGCGGCATCACCGAGCAAGCCTATCCGGAAGGCGCCATCTTCTCCAGAAAAACGGAAAGATTACGCGAAGAACAACGTTTTCTCTCACAAGCCCGCGACCTCGAATTAAAACTAGCCACAGCTCTATCCCAAAAAGACAAAGACAAAAAACCGGCCATGGAAGAAATCACTCTGGCAAAATCCTTAATCTCTGATCTAAAAAACGCAGAAGCTTTGGGACGATTAACGGTAGAAGCCGATCCGGGAATGTTAGCTGCAAATCCTGAAATGGACATCCTGCTGGAAACAGGAGACAGAATTTACATCCCCAAACGACCATTAACAGTGCGAGTAGCAGGTGAAGTTCTATCACCGGCTTCCTTGCAATTCAAAACAGGAAAAAGCCCAAGAACCTATATCGATGAATCTGGCGGCTTCACTTATAATGCCGATCAGGATCGCTCATTTGTTGTATATCCCGACGGCAGTGCCTCACCTTTAGCAGTATCAGCGTGGAATCACTCAGCCTCAATGATCCCGCCGGGATCAACAATCATAGTCCCGCGCGATCCGAAACCTCTGACATTTATGGATGGAGCAAAAGACCTGAGCCAGATTTTAGCCAATCTCGCAACAACGGCAATCTTTGCGGATGACATCGCAGATGACCATTAATCAGGAAAAACTGTTCTCTATCATCACCATCACCTATAACAACCGCGCTGGTCTCAAAAAAACGGCGCAGTCTGTCATGACGCAAAGCTGCACGGACTACGAATGGCTGATTATCGACGGCGATTCAACGGACGGAACACAAGAAGACTTTTCCGACTACCCTCAAGCGGGGATAACAAGCGAACCTGATCGCGGTATATATGACGCAATGAATAAGGGAATCGATCAAGCAACGGGCAAGTATATAATTTTTATGAACGCAGGCGATCAATTTGCCCATCAAGACATCCTACAAACTATTAAAGGCATAATCACTACATCACCTGACCTCATTTTCGGAGACTCTTTTGAAGAAACCGAGTGCGGAGAAAAATATTACAAATGCGCAAAACCCGCATCGCAAATCAATCGCGGTTTATTCACACACCACCAATCTATCTTTTACAATAGGCACTCATTAGGTAACAGAAGATACGATCTTTCCTACAAAATCGCAGCCGATTATCACCTGACTTTAAATTTTCTAAGAAACCACAAAAGCGCCAGTTATATTTCTGAACCGATTTGCATCTTTGAAGGCGGCGGTATCTCCC
>JAGRKB010000105.1 GCA_020442425.1 Alphaproteobacteria bacterium
ACCCTTATCTAGGCCAGCCCCTTAAAATGATTGTCGCGTGTTGAGGGATGCAACGTCAAGGAGTGTGCGCCGCAGCATCAGAAGTCACTCACCACTGTTGCATGGAACACACAAGAATATGAAAAGTTAAATTTTTAGGGTCATGGGACACATCAATATGGAAGCTCAATTGGCAGATTGCCCAAAGGCATCTGTCGGCGCCAGCCACAGAACCACAGGCTATATCATTCACGCGAAGGAACGAAGAACATGAAAACTTCGTGCCTTTTTAAAATTCCTTCCCCCTTGAGGGGGGAAGGTCAGGATGGGGGTGTACTCCACATGTAAAAAAATGAATCAAGATACACTCCCCACTATCCACTCTTCACTCAATACTAATTTTCAAACGCAAAGCACGCGAAGATACGCAAAGTTTTTCGTGCCACGTCATCATCTGTGGTTCTAAAAACTCCCCACTCTTTACTAACCACTAACCACTTTTGGCGTTTAAAAACAATCAACCACCAAACACACCCGTAACCCCGTGCGTGACACGGGGTTGTTCCCGAACTCCCAATAGACCCCGCATCAAATGCGGGGTTACGCTATTTTTATGCGGTCGAAGACAGAACAGTACAAAGAAATGGTGCTTTAGCCGTGGATGAATGAGCCTTGCTGATCTGTCATGCCCGCCCCTGTTTATACAGGGATAAACTCCGGCGTGCATCCGGAAAAATTCAGGAAGTCCAGACCCCCGCCTGCGCGGGGGTGACAGAGACGGGGTTTGTGTAAGCGGGGGTAACAGCAAGGTCAGCTCCGTCAGGAACTGTAATTGACAGATTGACCAAAGGCAATCTGTCGGCGTAGCCATAGAACAACGGGTTTACCCGTGGGTATCTGTACACTGTAAAAACTGATACCCGTATTATGCTCGATTTGTGAATGCAAAAGTAGAAATTAGGCTGTTTTCTCGACCTGCGTATATTCAAGCTCGACAGGGGTCGCACGACCAAAGATCGAAACAGAGACTTTGAGGCGTTGTTTTTCTTCATCCACCTCTTCGACCATTCCTTCAAAGCTGGCAAACGGGCCATCCATAACTTTAACTTTCTCGCCGATATCATAAATAATAGCAGAGCGTGGCTTCTCGATGCCTTCTTGCAACTGGGTCATCAAGCGCGCTGCTTCTTTCTCGCTAATCGGAGACGGACGATTGCCGGCACCGAGGAAGCCGGTGACTTTTGGCGTATTCTTAACCATGTGCCAGACTTCATCCGATAAATCCATTTTGGCCAAGACATAGCCAGGGAAAATTTTCTGTTCAGAGTTAACGCGTTGACCGCGTTTAATTTCAACAACTTCTTCGGTAGGAATAAGAATATCTTCGATCCGCGCCTCAAGCCCTTGTTTCTGCGCTTTCTCGCGAATGGAATCCGCAACTTTAGCTTCAAAACCCGAGTAAACATGCAGTACATACCAACGTGCAGCCATTTTAAAATTTCCTTTTCTTAAAAACTCAATCAATCAAAAAACATTAATGACGGGAGGGAGCGGGTTATCCGCCCAATCCCAAAACCAAACGCACAACAAAAGCCATTAGCTGATCTGCGGCAAACAAAAACACAGACGCAATAGCAACCATAATGAAAACAGCAATCGTACTGGAAACTGTCTCTGGTCTGGTCGGCCAGCTGACCTTTTTGGCTTCGCTTCTAACCTGTTTGAAAAACTCTATCGGGGCAACTTTCGCCATCTCATATAACTTTCTCTATAACATTGTATAAAAATTTGTTTTCCCCCAACAGCTCGTATCCGCGCGGGGCGTTTTTGAAGAGCTAAAGATATAGGGGAGAATAGGCGAATTTGTACATCGCCTGCCCAAAAATTGCAAGTCATAAAGACAGGGCTTAAAAGAAATAAGATAAAGAAACGCCTGATTAGCGTTTCGGGCTGTGGATGTTGGTCACGAATACCGGATTTTGGTGCTTCCCAAGAGCGGCATCCTGACGGGTTTGATTGCCACAATCCCCTGTTCTGGCTGCATCGGCCCAATTTTGACGACATTCTGCAGCTGTACGGAAAATACTGTCTTTCGCGCCAGCCGGCAGAGCACCGGACTGAGGGGCATGCCCGAAAACTGGAGAATCTGGAGCTGAATTCAACGGAGCCGCAGTAGAACTGGAGGCCGCCAAAGCCGTAGCCAAAGAAATCGCAAATTTTTTTAAATTCACACCTGAACTCATATTTACACCCATTAAAACCGCTAAAAATCTATTTTTTGTAATTTAAGTTATAGAAAATAATACACGACTTGAATGCAAGGAGCAAACTTTTTCCAGCGAGGTGTATGGAAAACAAGCCTGTATGTGGGGGACGGCAGAGCAATTTCCCGTTAAAATAGTCAAACCAATTAAGTTTGTCACAAGAAACAAAGGACGACACCTAGTGAACCTAGGATAGGAGCGCAGTGACGATGTGACATAGTGAATTGGAAAGACTATAGACCGATAGATAACGAAATATTCCCTAGAACGGATCAAAGCACTTTAGTATTATTCCACAACCTGAAACGGGTTCGGTTTTACCGAAATTGACTGAAAAACAGATGATGAAGAATAAATTAGGGGCTGGCCTAGATAAGG
>JAGRKB010000106.1 GCA_020442425.1 Alphaproteobacteria bacterium
GCGTCGTGGACCCGGGGGCAGTGCCCGGCGGCTCCACCACCAGTGCAGAATTTAAAGTAAAAAGTTTAGAGAGGGCAAAATAAGCTCATCACTATTCACTCTAAACTCTGCATTGATGATGGGGCCGAAACAGGATCGACACGCGTAGTAAAGATAAAGTCTGCATCCGTTTGAGGCACGGTCGTATCCGTCCAATTTTTATAGATGCAAATGATAACGTATCTACCGTAGCAGCTAACGACAACGTTTTCGTTGAAGATGGTGAAAAAATCGCTGCTTAATTGCACCGATGAAGCTACTAATCCCTGATGCTTAGGCAGACGGTGGGGCGCGGGGCGGCCTAGCAACAGAACTGCCCCATTTTTATTTTTGAAAATTTTAAGGGCCTAAAGGCTTAAGGACTCCAACAGAATCATCGTCCTGTGTCGGTAACTTATTATCCGGCAAATTATTAAAAGATATAATACTACTACCTGTGCTGAAATCGCGGTTCATACCATTTATTTGAGAGATTTTTTCAAATAGTCGCAATAGCTCATTACTATTCGTATAATATTCAACTTCTATGCTAGAACCTCTATCGGAAACAATAAGCTCAAAAGGATCATCTCTTTCTAATCTCTCGACCTCGGCTTCTTTCGGGGCAGACGGCTCATAAACGCGGGCTTCTAACAAAATAACTTCTGCATCTTGCACCCCACCACGCTGCCTTGCTCCGCGTTCACACCTGTTTGGAATTATCCCTTTAAGAGGGCCCTGCCCCATAACACGCGCTTTTTTTACAAAATACCCCCGTGCAGAAGGCACATCTCCATTCTCCGCTTCCGCATCGGTCAAATCTTTGCCCCCGTCTGCGACTAAGTCTGCACCAAGAGTCCTTTGATGTCTGGCTTTCACATGTGCCGCCAATTTGGAAAAACGGTCAGAAGTTGTTTTGTCGCTGGTATCCGCCATCATAGTCTCCAGATAGAATTTTGTTGCAAAAGCATATATAGAGAGGCGCAAGCGTTATGTCAATAAAAAAGCGGGGGTAATTTTCCCTTCACCTTGCCAAATCACTCTGAACTGTTTATAGCTGATTCTATAAGAATTCTGACCAAAAACCCCGAATTAAAGTACGATGAAACACGACGATAACACGCTCCGCTACGACAAAATGGTTGAATCTGCGCTTCGCGGCGTGGTTCGCCAAGCGATATCCGAAGTCCAACAACAAGGACTTCCGGGAGACCATCACTTCTACATCACCTTTATGACGGATTATCCGGGCGTAAAGATTCCTGATAATCTGCGCGAGCGCTATCCGGGTGAAATGACGATTGTCTTGCAATACCAATTCAAGAACCTGAAAGTGGATGAGAATTCAGTCGGCGTGACATTGTCCTTCAACAATATCGAAGAAAATCTGGAAATCCCTTTGTCGGCGATCACGATTTTTGCAGATCCGTCAGTCAATTTTGCCCTTCAATTCCAACCATTGGGCGATATGATGGAACAAGAAGACGAAGCCTTAGCGGCACTTGCTATGGATGACGACGGAGACGATGACCCGTCTGGGCCAAAAGGCAAAAAGTCCAAGGGCGAAACAGGCGAAGTTATTTCCCTCGACCAATTCCGCAAGAAATAACGTCTGTTAATTAAGTTATAAAGACCAAGATGAAAATTATAATAGAATATTTTGATCGTCTTGGCCTAAACGACGCAAACGCGTTCATCAAAAAGCTCTTTCCGCTCTTTATCCTACTCTCTCTCGCCAATCACTTCCTTTTGGGAATCTATGGTTGGCTTGATATCATCATACACATTATTAGCGGAATATTTGGCATTGCCTTTTTTATTTCTATGATAATCATATGTTGGAATTACGCTCGCAGCCCCGAAAGCAAAACCCCCTATAAACAATGTGCCTATTTTCTGCTTTTTATTATTACATTCTTGGCGATAAGCATCCCTCTGGCATTTCTACTTATTCCTCATAAATAAAAACCGCATCATCCCCGCTCACACAAACTACTCCCCCTGTCATCCCCGCTCACACAAACTACTCCCCCTGTCATCCCCGCTCACACAAACTACTCCCCCTGTCATCCCCGCTTCAGGCGGGGATCCGGTCTGACTTTTTTTCACGCGAAGAACCGAAGAACATGAAAACTTCGTGCTCTTTTAAAATTCCTTCCCCCTTGAGGGGGGAAGGACAGGATGGGGGTGTGCTCCACATATAAAAATGAACCAAGATACACTCCCCACTATCCACTATTCACTTCCCACTAATTTTTAAACGCAAAGCGTTTCGAGCCACGTCATCCTCTATCTGTGTTTATCCGTGTCCATCTGTGGGTTTTCCAACCCGTCATTGCGAGGAGCGATAGCTCCGAAGCAATCCAGAGATTGTCTTTAACTGGATCGCCACGCACCTTTCAGGCGCTCGCGATGACGGATAAAGGAACCAAACTCTTGGTGCCTTGGAGACTTTGAGGTTAAAAAAACAACGTAAAATATAGGGAGATCCTTCGCGTTCGCTCAGGATGACAGACTAGTCTTTGCGTTCCATTGCGTCCTTTGCGTTTAAAAAAATGAACCACTAAGACTCCAAGAGACCAAGAAAAACACCAAACACACCCGTAACCCCGTGCCTGACACGGGGTCTTCATCCCAACACCCTAAAGATCCCGCATAATTTGCGGGGTTACGTTTCCAAAGAGCCATAAAGATCATGAACAGGTTCTTAGTGGTTTAAAACTGTGAACCACGAAGAGATTGCAAATTATGAAAAGCAATAATATCTGGACAAAAACCTCCCGCTTTTGCTTATATGCGGCCAGAAAAGCGAGAAAAACCATGAAAAAACCCGAGCTTCTAGCCCCAGCGGGAACTCTGAAATCCATGCGCCACGCCTATGCTTATGGTGCCGATGCAGTCTATGCAGGAATGCCAAAATACTCGATGCGCGTACGGAATAACAATTTCGGTAAAGACGACAATCTCGCAACGGGCATCAGCGAAGCGCACGCCTTGGGCAAAAAAATCTATGTGGCAACGAATATTTTTCCACTGAACCAGAAAATCCCTCCCTTTTTGGATGATATGCAACATGTGATCGATATGAAACCGGACGGTCTTATTATGGCCGACCCGGGGCTTATTATGATGGTCAGGGAAAAATGGCCCGAGATAGATGTTCACCTCTCCGTTCAAATGAACACTATGAACTATGCCAGTGTTAAATTCTGGCAAAAACTCGGCATTAAACGGATCATCCTCTCACGAGAACTCTCGCTTAAAGACATTGAAATGATCCGTCAGGAATGCCCGGACATGGAACTTGAAGTCTTCGTTCACGGCGCACTCTGTATCGCGTATTCTGGACGCTGCCTGCTCTCTGGATACTTCAAGCACCGCGATGCCAACCAAGGCACTTGCACCAACTCTTGCCGCTGGAAATATAATACGCACGGCGCAGAAGAAGATGAGACAGGCGACTTGCTCCCGAGCGACTCGCTTCAACGCCCTGAACTTTTCTCCGAAAACGGACAAGACCGCCACCCACTGGCAGACAAAGTTTATATGCTCGAAGAACAACAACGACCGGGAGAATTTATGCCGGTTTATGAAGACGAACACGGCACCTATATCATGAACTCCAAAGATTTGCGCGCGATTGAACACGTGCATAAATTGGTAGAAATCGGAATCGACTGCCTGAAAATAGAAGGCCGCACCAAATCCCATTACTACGTCGCCAGAACAGCACAAGCCTACCGCAAAGCCATAGATCAAGCCGCAGCAGGCGAGCCTCTCGATCCGCGCCTAATCGGCATGCTTGAAAACTTGGCACATCGCGGCTACACGGACGGCTTCTATCAACGCCACCACACAGAAGCACATCAAAACTACATCACGGGAGCTTCTCAATCCTACAAACAACAATTTGTCGGCGAGATGATTTCAAATGATGGTCAATGGATGGAAATTGACGTGAAGAATAAATTTTCTGTCGGCGATAAACTGGAAATCATTTTGCCAAATGGTCAAAATAAAATTGTCACGCTAACCGAGATGAAAGACAAAAAAGGCAACACCATTGACACGGCAATGGGCAGCGGACATGTTGTGCGCATCCCTGCCAATGACGTAACCGCCGACCTCGTCCTCATCAGCCGCTTTGTTTAAAAAACAACACATTTATTCCTTCCCCTTTGAGGGGGGGAAGGTTAGGATGGGGAGAATAATGAATTTTCGTCAGAAAATTCTAAAAATATGAACCGATTGAATCACCCCACTTCCCTTATTCAACAAACTCTTCGTGTCCTTAGTGTGCTTAGTGGTTAAAATCTAAAAGCCCCTCGCGCCGTTTGCGAACGCTTCGCGTCTTCGCGTGAACGAAAAAAGAAAGAACAATGTGGCGAAAATGACATGTTTTTAGAACCGGAGCGCAGCGTACATATTGGTACGTGAGCACCGGAAGCGCAAAAACATGTCATTTGCAGACCATTGATCGAACTTTTTTATGATGAAAAAGAAAACAGGTCTTGAGGGGAACTCAAAGACCTGCCTTTCTTCTGGGGGGGAGAAAGCTCTAAATTCTTTTAAATTAGCTTTTTACTAATACTCAAAATCTGTTTTCTCAAAAGAGAAAAATAAAAGTACTACGCTGATCTTCGTACACCCTGTGCGCATCCCTTATACTGGGCTTATGCTGCACCGTCGTCTGTCATTTATACTGGAGTTGCGTAATTAGTAACTCAAACTTCAGGATATGTCAACTAATAATTTTGAAAAGAACAAGTTTCCAGAATCGGAAACATATGCGTTCAGCACGAACAACAAACTAAACTATTGATTTATAATTATTTTTATGCTTACTACGCCTTATGGATATAAAGGACCTCAACGCCAAACTGGCAAAAAACATAACTTTGATGGGTGCAAATGAATTCTTTGCAGCCCTCAGGTTCTTTTATCCGATCTCAATTCTTTATTTTGCGGAGGTCACGGGCAGCTTTGCAGTCGCAATGGGTATTTTTGCCTGCGCAACAATTGTTGGAGCATTACTTGAAGTCCCGACAGGTGTCCTTTCCGATAAATGGGGACGACGCAACATCTTCGTGTTGGGCTGCGTGATTGAATGGCTGGCAGCCTTTTGTTATGCGATGGCGGCAACGCATTTTCTGATCGGCGGAACGGCATGGCTTTATATCGGCGCTGCCTGTTTCGGAACTTCAAGATCACTCTTTTCAGGAAATAATTACGCGCTGCTCTATGAAACAGCAGAATGTTTGCGCCAACGTCACCGCTTGGCACATATATTGGGGCGCAATGGGTCTATGGAACAGTTGGGCTTAGCAACTGCAAGCGCAGTCGCAGGTATTCTCCTGTGGTTTGGAGGAAGCTTTGAAATGCTCTTTTGGTTGACGCTCATTCCGATGTCATGCGCGCTCATTGCAGCCCTCATGACGACAGAACCGCCGCGTCATTCAATGTCAGAGTCTCATCCGTGGGCGCATATGAAAGACGCATTCCATCTGATCGTACAGAACAGAGAACTCCGTTTGCTTGCAATCTGCTCGGCATGGAAAACAGGATGGGGCATGTCCTCTCACAACTTCTTGCCGAAATTTATCGAAACACTCTGGCCTGTATGGGCAGTTCCCTTTTATCGCTTGGGTCAAAACATCATCGGATTTTTCGGCTACTGGTTTGCAGGCAAAGTCACCGATAAACTCTCCCCACTCAAAACCCTATTTTGCTTGAGCTTCATCTCAGACGGCCTTAGTTTAATCGCATTCGGCATTTCCAATCTGGTCTCACCGTTCTTGCTCATGCTCTCCCAAATCAACTGGACCGTGGGCAATACCGCCAACGACACTTTACAACAACAGCATTTCTCGAAAGAACAACGCTCAACCATGGGCTCACTGATCTCACTCCTCTCCTCAATGACATACGCAATAGCCGCCGTTATTTTGGGGTTGTTCGCAGATCATATCGGCGTCCAAAACACACTTCTGGTCATTGCTGTGATTATGCTCCCCGTAACCTTTGGGTATCTCTCACTGTACAAGACTAATAAAAATGCTAAATAAGAAGATATGACCGACGCTTTATCTGCACCCTTATGGAACGCCTCCATATCACCCGACACCGAACCGCACCAAATCACTTTGGGGCGCGGTGAATGGATCGACACCAACCGCAACAACCGCAAAATTCTTTATAAGACCTATCGCCCGCTGGATGCAGGAAACGGCCCGTTCCCCGTCATCCTCT
This sequence comes from Alphaproteobacteria bacterium, assembly GCA_020442425.1. GTDB lineage: Bacteria > Pseudomonadota > Alphaproteobacteria > Micavibrionales > Micavibrionaceae > UBA1573. The sequence continues at coordinate 6,268 of JAGRKB010000106.1, forward strand.
GGTCACACGGCCTCGGCGGCTCGCGCGAAGGCGCAGGCTTTATCTCGCGCTTTATCGCGTCCCACGGCTATATCGTGGTGCATATCCAACATCACGGAACGGACTCGTCTCTCTGGGAGGGGAAACAAGGTCATCCGTGGGATGTTATTCGCAATACGCATATCCCGCGTCATGCAACATTGAACCGTTTTAAAGATGTGCCCTTCGCCCTCGATCAACTGGCAACTCTCGACATCGCTCCCTTTATGGACATGGAGAATATCGGCATGTCAGGTCATTCCTTCGGCGCAATGACCACGCAAGTCATGGCGGGTCAAAAGCGGGGGCATGGCAAACGTCAATATGATCTCTACGAACCGCGCTTTAAAGCAGGCATTCTCTATAGCCCCGGCCCGCACATGGATAAACGCAACCACACGGCAGAAGATTTCTACGGCTCCTTCAAAATACCGTTGATGACCATGACGGGAACAGATGACGACTCTCCGCTTAAAAATTTCGGCTATAAAGATCGTCTGGAAGTCTTCACCCATTCAGGCGGGCCGAACCAGCATTTGATCGTGATGGATCAAGGGGACCACATGGTCTATAACGGCTCGCGCGGACAACTCGCAGCCAACCCCAAACAAAGCATCCATGAAGAGATCATCAAAATTCTCTCCCTCGCCTTTTGGGATGCCTATTTGAAAAACGACACAGAAGCAAAAAATTGGCTTACCTCTGACGCCATAACCTCTTGGCTTTTGGACGAAGGGACCTATAGTTACAAACCATGACCACACCCCAATTCGCTATTGAGATAAAAGATCTCTCCAAAACCTATGCCGCATCCGGAAAATCACCGGAAAAGCATGCGCTGGATAATGTCTCTCTAACCATTCCGCAAGGCTCCATCTATGGCTTGCTAGGCCCGAACGGTGCAGGCAAATCGACCCTCATCAATATTCTGGCGGGCCTCGTTCTGAAATCATCAGGCACGGTCAAAATCTGGGATACGGATATTGACGAGAACGCACGTCAAGCGCGCGCCAATATCGGCATCGTTCCGCAAGAACTGAACTTTGATCCGTTCTTCTCCCCGCGCAGATTGCTCGACCTGCACGCAGGCATGTACGGCGTCCCGAAATCAGAACGCCGCACCGAAGACCTTTTAAAACTCGTTGGCCTAATGGATAAAGCCGACGCGTACGCACGCTCGCTCTCGGGCGGGATGCGTCGCCGTTTGATGGTCGCAAAAGCCATGGTGCATACACCGCCTATTCTAGTGCTCGATGAACCAACCGCAGGAGTAGATGTCGAACTCAGAAACCAGCTTTGGGATAATGTACGCGCACTCAATAAACAAGGCCTGACGATTTTACTGACCACGCATTATTTGCAAGAAGCCGAAGAACTATGCGACCGCATTGCCATTATCAATCACGGCAAAATCGTTGCAGACGAAGATAAAGAAACATTACTCTCTCGCGTCGAAGCCAAAGAAATCACGCTGCGCTTTGAACAAGATATTGCAAGCATCCCTGAAAGCCTTTTGCCGCTTGCGCCGACCAAAGAAGGCAAACGCACACTCTCTTTCCGCTATTCTCCGAAAGACACAAATGCAGGCGCAATTATAGAGCAAGTCCGGGCAGCAGGTCTGGTGATAACAGACCTATCGACCGATGATCGTGATTTGGAAGACGTGTTTCTGCACCTCACAAGAGATGCCGCCTAAACTTATTTTATACGTTCGAGTGCACGATGGGGGGGACGGGTTCTCGGCGAGTTTGATTTTACTCGCCCGCCGACAACAACCGAAAGCTTGGGACGTGCAGCAACTTCAAAAATAGAGGTCGGATCACACATCCACGCCCACAAAACTCCGACCATAGATGGCCTATGTTCGGTTCCAAAGACTCCGCTTCCATCAACACCGGTCAGTTTGTTAAAAAGATTATTGAGAGCACCCATTTCAAATGCACCGCGTCCACGAGAGAGATAGTCCTGCGACTGAACAATTTTAGCTAACTGCTCCATGTTACCGGCAAAGCGTTTGTTAAACCGCCTCTGTGCCTTTTCGTCCCATTCGCCAAGAGCCATTTTCTCCCACGCGCGACTTAAAGACCGCAAGGTAGAACTAACAATTTTATTATATTCTTGAAATTTGGCATCAGCCTGCTTCATACGTTCCCGCACGCTCTCACTCATACGAGCAATTTCTTCAATATTTGTATGTTGAGGAGGGGCTTTTTTCTGTGCTAATCCCATAACGCAATCCCTGTTCTGAATTTTTTCATTATTTAAAATTAGAAAAGATTTTGGGGCTGTCCTAGATAACGCG
>JAGRKB010000024.1 GCA_020442425.1 Alphaproteobacteria bacterium
GGTTTTTATCTGTAATGGCTCTAGTAGCTCTTGGCTCAATGGGTGGCGGCGCTGTCACTGCTGTGAGCGAGGCTCTTCGTCGTGGGTTGGGAATGGATTTCCCCCAAGCCTTGGGTGTTCTTCAACCTGTAGATTTAATGGGTGTGTTTGCGCAAAGTGCTAGTCAACCCGTCGTCGGAGATATTGCACAAGCGGCTTTTACATTAGCATGCGGAGCCGGAGCTGTTACTGGTGGAGCTTTGGTTGTTGCTTTTAACGTTGCAGGTTTGGCTTACTTTGTGGGAGAGTTTAGGCGGTATGGGTATCAAGAAGGTATGCAAATCTTGAGGGAGGATTTGCGTTTTACACGAGATATTCTGGATTTTTTTCTTGGTTCTGATGAATCGCAAGATAGAGATTCGTTCGAAAACAGGGGGGATGTTGCAGATTCAAGGAAAGGAATGCTTTTTCCTTCGCGAGAACCCTTTGCTCGTAAGCCATTTTTGTGAGCTTTGTGAGACAATGATCGGTGGCACTTTTATAGGCTCTATGTTGCTGGCAGATTGGGCGGGCAGTAAGTTTAAAAATCTAGCTTCTACTAACAAGCTGTCATCGGGGAGGGAAGATCGTTCGGGGCAGAGTGTTGCTGCTGCTCAGATTTCACTCGAATAGTTTTTGTTTCTATAGATGAATCATCGCACAAGCATTTTTACGCAACTCGAAAAAAGTATCGAACTTTTGCTCCAAGACCTCACCCTATTGTCACCCCCGCGAAGGCGGGGGTCTGGTATTTAAACAGCCTCTTTAGATGCCTCTTCTTCAAAGTCTTTTGGATGATGTTTTTCAAATTCATAGAGAGGGTTTTCATGCCCATTCGTTACGAGGTTAAAGAAAGTGCTGTGTTTTAACCCATCTAAAGACCCCGGTAGAAAACTAGGCAAGCCAATATCAGAACGATAAGTGTCTTCTGCCCAAATGCACATAGACCGTACTAAAGGTTTGAACCAATCTTTCTTTTCAGAGTAATCGTTCAATTGCATTCGTAGAATGTTCAATGCGTTTAAGTAAAACAGATATAGCGCGGATCTTGTATTACATATGCTGATCCAATCTTCATCAGAAAGATTTTCGTCATTCTCCCATTTTATTTTTTGGAATTCCTCTTTTTTATCTGCAATTTCTTTTATGTGTTTATGAAGTTCACCCGAGATATATTTTTCATCCTGAAACATCGGATGTTCTTTTTTTTCATCTTTCGTCAAACATAGCACTTGGTATTTGGCGTAAGCATAGGCCTGACTGGCTAATTGCTCACGATAAGCTAGAAACTGATTTTCAGATTTTTCAATAGCTTCAAATATACGAAAAAGATCTACAATCCTATCATTCTTAGTTTCCTCCGATAATCCAGCTAAAATTGATTCTCCGTAAAAATATTTCTGAGCAAGCTCTTTTACAGCTACACCAACAGGTGTAGAAAACCATTTTCTTAATGCACGTTGTGCCATAAAGCTTTGAATCATATTACCAATCATATTCTATCAATATCTTTTTTACGTGAGATGCGCAAAGAGCAATTACACCGGATGCCCGCACAAGGCGGGCATGACAATGTGGTGAAATCAGATATATTTCTTCTGTTTAAGAATTACCTTGACCTTTTTGCGCGGAGCCTCGGTATTATAAACCTTCGTCGTGAACTTCTTTTGGAAGCCCCAATAATAAAAGCCCCAAAGGGGGCTTTTTATAAATGGTGCCGCTGAAGAGATTTGAACTCCCGACCTTGTCATTACGAATGACCTGCTCTACCCCTGAGCTACAACGGCATCTCGCTTTGATCGTTTCTCCTGACTTTCGTCACTTCGTTGCTTGTGTACCTTTGTACACGGCGCGCCTTGTTCCTAATTCAGTAAAAACGCTCTGTGCGTTCTTATAATATTTCTAAAAAACTATCGGGATTTTCCTATCCGCTTTTTATTTTGATTGCAAGCTTGACTTTTTTCCTTTATACATAACGCCGATTAAAGAAATTCAGGAGACATGAATGATTGATTTTGGTTCGGCTGCGTTTGGTGATGATATGATGGGTGATGAAACTGTGCCTGTACGAGAAGGCGGGCCGGTTCTGGGTCATTGCATGACAGGATTGCTTGATGCCTCTTTGTCTGCGGCTGCAGGAGCGGCTTTTACGGCGCGTCCCGAAGTTGATCCGCTCCTTTCTTATTCCCGTCATGTTCTGAATTGTGAAATGCCTGCCGTGCCTGCAGATCATCCGGGCGGTACTTTGCGCGCGATTGATCCACCATTGGCTGAGGATTTTAATCCATATGAACATTGTGTTCGCCCTCCTAAAAATGGATAGAGCGAATTTCTCGACTTCGGCAGGAGTTTTTGAAAATGCCTGCTAAACGAAAGCCGTTAGAGCCTATGCATACTGTCGTTTCTGAGGTCTCGGCAGGCTCTGAACTGAAAATAAAGCTTGAAGCCTAAGAGGGGGTTTGCTAGAACCCGTCTCGGAAGATCGGCTCGGGCGAAAATCTCGCCAACCCGGTCAGGGCCGAAAGGCAGCAGCCGCAACGAATTCTTTTCGGGTCGTGTCCGGTCTTCCACCCTTTATCTTTTTCCAAAATATTCCGTTTTTTGTGAATCTTGGCCTGATAGGGCTTGAAGGCGCGTGCGACTCTCTCTAGAGTCCTTTCCATGTCAGACAATCAAGAGAATCAAGCCTATCGTGTGCTTGCCCGTAAGTATCGCCCGCAGAATTTTGACCAATTGATCGGTCAGGATGCGCTGGTGCGCACGTTGACCAATGCTATTTCCTCGGGGCGTGTGGCGCATGCGTTTATGCTCACGGGCGTGCGCGGGGTGGGGAAAACCACCACGGCGCGGATTATTGCCAAAGCTCTCAATTATACGGGCGCAGACGGAACGGCAGGGCCGACCACGGGGCCGACCGATGATTGTGCGGTTTGTCAGGCCATTTCCGAAGATCGTCATCCTGATATAATGGAGATGGATGCGGCGTCTCGTACAGGGGTGGACGATATTCGCGAGATTTTGGACGGGGTGCGTTATGCACCGACATCTGCGCGGTATAAAGTTTATATCATCGATGAGGTGCATATGCTCTCCAAAAACGCATTTAACGCGTTGTTGAAGACGTTGGAAGAGCCTCCACCGCACGTGAAGTTTATCTTTGCCACCACCGAGATTCGTAAAGTGCCTGTGACTGTGCTTTCGCGCTGCCAACGTTTTGATTTGCGTCGGGTTGACGTAGATACTTTGCTGCAGCATTACAAGAATGTTTGTGCAAAAGAAAATGTTGCAGCAGAAGACGAAGCGGTTGCCATGATTGCGCGGGCAGCAGACGGATCAGTGCGTGACGGCTTGTCTATTCTTGATCAGGCGATGGCGTTGAGTGATGGGGATATTACGACCCTTCAGGTGCGCTCGATGTTGGGGCTGGCGGATCGCACACGGTTGCTGGATTTGATGGAAGCTATTCTGGGCGGTAAAGGTGAAGAGGCCATGACAGTCATGGCGGATTTGTATCGTGCGGGGGCTGATCCCCAGACCGTGTTGCAGGATTTGCTCGATATTACTCACTTAATGAGCAAATTCTTGACGATCAAGGCGCCTCCGATGACGGTTGAGCCTAACATGGCGGATAATGAACGGAACCGTGCGGCGGATATGGCTGCGAAAACGGGCGTGTCTGCACTCACGCGCGTTTGGCAGATTTTGCTCAAAGGTTTGAACGAGATACAGCATTCTCCAAACCCGCAGGCCACGGCAGAGATGGTGATTATTCGCCTGATTTATGCTGCGGATTTGCCTGACCCTGCCACGGTGTTGAAACAGCTCAAAGACGGGACGATTGTCTCGGCTGGCGGCGGGGCGCGTGCGTCTGCTTCTGGCGGCAATGGCGGCGGTGCTGCGGCCTCTGTGACCTCTATTTCTAGCGGCGGTGGGGCAAAAATTGCTGCACAACCTGCTGCGGCTTCTCAGCCGGTGGCGGTTGCCAACTCGAACCTTGAAACACTTTCAGATGTGGTCGGATTGCTTGAGCAAAACGGAGCGATGATTTTGGCGGCCAATGTTGTTCATGGGGTTCAATTGGTTCGGTTAGAGGCCGGTCGCTTGGAATATCAACCGGCGGAGGATGCTGATCCGAAGTTGGCGCAAGAATTGGGTAAGAAATTAACGCAGCTCACGGGGCAGCGTTGGTTGGTGTCTGTGTCTATGAAGCAGGGGCAGCCGACTTTGGCGCGTCAGCATGACATGGCTGTTGAGGCTGAACGTCAAACAGCGATGGCGGACCCTGTGGTTGCGCGTATTCTGGCAACATTCCCAGGAGCCGAGATTTTATCTATAGAAAAAGAGGATGATTAATTATGTTTAATATGCAGCAAATGATGCAAAAAGCGCAGTCCATGCAAAAGAAAATGGCTGAACTCCAAGAGCGCGTCGGTGAGATGGAAGTGTCGGGTCAATCGGGTGGTGGGCTTGTCTCTGTGACGATGACCTGTAAGGGCCAGATGCGTGGATTGACCATTGATCCGTCCATCATTTCCGTTGATGACAAGGAAATGATGGAAGATCTGATTAAAGCGGCTTGCAATGATGCGCGTAGTAAAGCTGATCAGAAAATGGCGGACGAGACACAAAAGGCGATGGCGGATATGGGCTTGCCTCCGGGGCTTATGGGTGGCGGGATTCCTTTCTAAGAGTATGTTTTTTTGACAGATGTAGATGCCACTTTTTTCTTGCTGACGTATAATAAATATTGCACCATTTCTGTGAGGTATTGGTTTAAATTTTGTCCGCGAGGTTGGTGGACATGAACAGAAGAATAGTGCAGTTTCGGTACTGATGGCTGTGTTTGTTGTTCGGGCATCAGGATTGGGCAGTTCTTCTTTGTTATTTGCTCGTATATTTGTGCGCTCATTTGTGCAAATTCTAGAATGCTTAAATTATCTTCCCCTAATGGGTTTATGATTTTACATCCTGTCTCTGTTTTGGATTCTATAAATTCTTTGATATGGCGGCCAATTGATTCTGCACTAATAAAGTTTCTCTTCACTTTGTCGCTGCCGGGGCTTAGTGTGATTTGTCCGTTATCGACCGCTTGCTTGGGTAAGTTAAATGGAACCAACGACCATCGCAGGAATTTTTCCGGATCGGGTATTTTGCCGTAGGTTGCGCAGGGACGTAAAATAAGGACCTTGGTTTTCTTATCCCCTTTTTCTGTTAATCTTTTAAATATCTGTTCGGTTATGAAGTGTGAAATGGCATAGTCCGAGACAGGGTTGCATGGGGTTGTTTCGTCAATGTTTCCGATTAGGTTGCCGTAGACATGAGCCGAAGATACATAAATAAAAGTGCGAATTCCTGCATCATAGGCTTTTTCTGTTAGGGCTTTTGCAGAAATAGAGGCTTTTCTATATCCGTCTTCGGGGTTGGCAAAATCTTCATTGATGATACCCGCGCAGTGGATCAAGACATCGTGACCTTCAAATATTTTGGAAGAGAATTCTTCGGGGTTCAGCAAATCCAGTTCGGCACTATATTGCTGACCTCTTCCTGCTGTTGTAATTTCATGCTGCTTTCCAATTAAGTTTGCTGCAGCATTTCCGATGAGGCCGTTTGATCCCAGAAAGAAAATCTTCATAAATATCCTTCGCACAAATAGAGGTCTTGGTTGTTGTCTTCGTAATCGGAGGGGGGAGTTTGTATAAATTCTGAAGGTTTGTTATCCAGAATGGTGTTGAAATTTCTGTAGAAGGTTGAATAGTCGGAAAATCCGGATAGGTAACAGGCATCGGTCAGGGATTGGCCTTGTCCGATGAGTTGTAGGGCTTTGAATGTGCGAACTGTATTTCTATAAACTATTGGAGAGAATCCAAACATATGTTGGAAGCTATGAGAGATTGTGGAATAGGGAAGCCCGAGGTCTTTTGACATACTCATGAGGTCTATGGGTTCACTGTAATGTCTATTTATAAATGTTTGTACTTTTGATACGACGTGTGAGGAATTGTAGCTCAAGTCTGCGTGAATACCGTTTTCTTTACGAAGAAGGAAATCCATTATTTGTGCGTAATTTTTGAGTGGGGTTTGTTTATTCCATTGGAACACTTTTGGAGCGTGAGGCAGGCCTTTTTCTCCCTTAGAGTTGATGTAGTATGCTGTCCATTCGAACAAGCCTGCCGAAAATTCAAAAGTCACCGGAGTGAGTGGGGGGATATAAATTGCTTTAGGGCCAGCGACCTCAATGATCTTGCGTCCATGGCGTATTTTTAGCCTTCCTTTTGGTAGATCGTAGAGATAGAGCATCCAATAGTTGCTATAGATGTTGTGCTTTTTTGTTTTTACGGAATAATTCTGGCGACGCTCAACGCGATGGACATCATTTTCGAGACCTGTGGATCTCAAAAAATATCCTTGTTTATTTATACATTGATGATGTGATGTTGCCATTGGGGTCTCATCTTTTATTTTCTATATTTATTAGCATTATTCTTTTTTTATTTTCTATATTTATTAGCATTATTCTTTATGCCTGGCTTTGCAAAATTTACAATGAATTTATGTTGTATTTTTATGATTATATTCCTATAATATCTGTATGCGAGTATGGACAGAAGAACAGAGACAAAAACAACGGGAAGCCATCAGAAAATGGGCGCCTTGGCGACGCTCGACGGGGCCGCGTACGGCTCAAGGAAAACGTACATCTTCTATGAATGCTCTCAAACACGGGATGCGGTCGCGTCCGTGGCGGAATTTGAGGCATGCTCTTTACACCCAAAGGCTCTATGTCAATTGGGTTCAGCGGAATCTCGATTTTATTAAAAAGGCGCGTCGGTCTGAATTACGGGCGCATAAAATCAACAAAATGAAGAGTCGTGCAAACGAACTATATGCAAACGCGTCTCTTTATGGGGATAGATCGGCTTCTCGGGCGCGTTTTTATGACCGAAGTCCTCCGTTTCCTTCTATAAAAGAAGGGTACAAGGAGTGAAAATGGCCGATAGAGCAAAAAATCTTCGCATTATGACATGGAATATCAATTCGGTGCGGTTGCGTGCGGAGTTGGTGTTGAAGGCTGCTGCTGAGATGCGGGCTGATGTCATTTGTTTGCAGGAAACCAAATGCCCTGATGAGAATTTTCCGCATGATGTTTTTGAGGCTGCCGGGTTTGCTCATCGCCATATTAACGGCATGAAGTCTTATAACGGTGTTGCTATTCTTTCTAAGGTTCCTTTTGAGAAGACGGAAATTCATCACCGTGTCGGGCGTGAAGATTGCCGTCATATCATGGTGCGGATTGCCGGCATGGATTTGCATGATCTTTATATTCCTGCGGGTGGGGATATTCCTGATCGTGACCAGAATGAGAAGTTCGGGCATAAGCTCGATTTTGTTGACGAGCTAAAGACATGGTTTGGTACGCAGTATAAAAAGACTGACCGCGCTATGGTTGTCGGGGATTTTAACATTGCACCGTTCGAGCATGATGTCTGGTCGCATAAACAGCTTTTAAATGTTGTGTCGCATACGCCGATTGAGGTCGAGAGGTTGACAGCATTTTCCACAGCGTTGGATTGGGTCGATGTAGGACGGCATTTTGTACCGATGGATGAAAAGCTTTATACGTGGTGGTCATACAGAAACCGCGACTGGAGGAAATCCAATCGCGGTCGCCGTCTTGATCACATTTGGGTTACGCTGCCACTAAAGGAGGCCCTCAAGTCCCATGATGTTTTAGCTGATGCACGGGATTGGGAAAAAACCAGTGATCATGTTCCCGTTGCCGTCGAGATTGATCTCGCCGCTTGAGATTTTATGCTGCGCTCAATCAGTTGGTAGGCGCCTATTCCACAAACGGCGATGACTGCAGCATGAATCAGTAATCCGTCACCAATGCCGTACTTGTCAGAGGCCCAGCCTATGATCTGGCTCATCGGGATAAATCCCAGTGAGGTCGCCAGAGAGGCCGTCGAGAGGATGGTTGCCCGCTCTCCCGATGTTGCAAGGTTATTGACGGCTTCTTGGGCGCGCGGCATGCCGAAGCCGAAGACAAAGGCTTCGAAGCCTAGGCAGATCAGGCCGAACCACGTGATTTTTAATCCTGCCAAAATCAGCGCGACTGTTAGGGCTGCCAGCAGGATATAGAGCGCTTTTCTGCCATAAAGGCTTGGCCAAATTTTGTGGCCTATATGTCCGAAAACGCCGCCTGCGACCATGACGATAGAGATGATCCAGCCGTTCCATGACGGGTTCCAACCCAGAGCCAAGGTGTAGGCTTGAATGGACCACATGCATATCTTTGTGGTGGCGAAGGTGAGGGTCATCAGCATGATCAGACCTGCAATTTCTTTATGACCATGCATCACATATTTAATGGTGCGCAGGATATCCATGGCAGGATGGCCCTCGACCGTCTTCTTGTGGCGAGGAGGTTCGACGAAGCCAAAGGCCAGCGCTGCTGCGAGGGCGCAAATACCTGCTTCAACATGGAAAGGCAGGCTTGCATCTATCGAGTAGAGGTAGCCTCCGATAATGGCAGCTCCCGCGCAGGCGTAGAGTTGAAGCGCGAAACGGAATCCTTCTCTTTTTCTGAATTCGTGTTCGCGGTTTGTTGCTAACAGGGAATCGTATAACAGGGCGGAGTTTGCGCCCGTCATTAGGGAATGACCTATGCCGACAACGCCTTGTGCGGCGATGATCGTCCAGAACCCGATGGCATAGTACATGCTCAATATTCCAAGGCCGAAAACCAATGCGCCGAGGATCAGGCATTTTTTGCGGCCCCACTGGTCTGCGAGCCAGCCTGTCGGGACGTCGAGTAAGATCATCGACGCCGCAAAGACTGATTCCCCGATCAGGAAGTCGTGGAAACTCAGGCCCAAATGGTTTTGATAAAAAGGCATGAGGATTGGGAGGCAAAAGATCGAGTTGATGCACACTGTAAAGAGGTAGAGTAGTTTTATGTTGCGGTTGCAGAGTGTGTTTTCCATTTTTGTTCACTTTAATTTGTATATGTAGTTGTGACTGATGTCTTGCTTGCCGTCGCCGAACGTGACTTCTCCTGTTTCGTAATAGGTGAAGCCAAAATTCTGGTTGGCAGCTTTCGAGGCCGCATTTTCTTCTCTGTGAGAGACAAGAATGCGGTTGACGCCTTCCTGCTCTTTTGCCCAATTAATGCGGGCTTCGTAAAAGAGGCGAGACAGGCTGCGTCCTCGGTAATCTTTCACGAGATAGCTCATGCCGAGGATTATAGTGTCTTCGCGGCTTTCTTTCCAGCGGAAGGCTCCCGTAATGCCGATATGCGTGTCTCCGTCAAAAAGGCCAAAGATTGCGCAATCCTGATTTGTCAGCATATCGCGCCAAAAGGCTTCGTCTCGGGCGGCGCAGTTTGTGGCATTGTCCAGAAAGTAGTTTGAAAATTCCGTGACGGCGCGCAGGCGCATTTCGCGAAAAAGTTGCCAGTCATCCGACCCTAATTGTCGGATGTTATAATCGTTATCCATTTTAATATTCCCTGTTATCTAAAGTTTCGTTCGTATGTAATGACGTCCAGTTTTTCGCCTGTCAGATTGCTGGTATGGGCTTTCGGTTCTGTGCCTACGTAGTTCATACCCAGTCTTTCCATCAGGTTTTGGCTGCGTGTATTTCCGGCATAGAATTTTGTGAAGACTTTTTGTGTCTCGACAATTTCTGCCAATAGGTTGAACACGGCATTCAGTCCTTCGTAGGCCAAGCCTTTTCCTTCGTAGCCTTTCGCAAGCCACCAGCCGGTAGAGACGGTACTGAAGTCTTCGTCAGTTGCGTCTATTCCTGTGGCGAGTATGAATTTTCCGCTAAGTTTATCTAGTCCTATCAGCGGAATACTCACCTCACTAGCGGTGGCGTTGGTTAGCCAATCGTCCAGACCTTCGCGGCTCATGCCGAAATCGTCTGACCAATCCATCCATCGGCGCAGTGTTTCTTCCAGTGCTTCTTTTGCATTTTGTATCTGCTCCGCATCATCCGGCATGGGCGTCCGGATGATGAGACGTTCCGTCTCCAGCGGCAGATATTTTAGTATGGATGCTTTATCCATTTTTTACTCTCCTGTTCAGCTCGCGCTGTTCTTGTTTTTGTAGTTTTAGTTACGCAGTTCATTTGCCCATGAGACTTCCAGATCGGGTAGGCTTTCTATGTCATAGCGGACATAGGAGGCGTGACCGGTCGGAGATCCATCGGGAAGGAAAGCGTCAAATTTTGTGACGGTTTCCAACCCAAACTCCAGTTTCTCAATAACGCGACGAGAGGCTGCGTTACCTGTTGCCGCGCAGATTGATACGCGGTTTGCGTTCAAGGCTCCGAACGCAAATCTTGTCAAAGCGTTTGCTAATTCTGTGGCATAGCCTTTGTTGTGTTCGCTTGACCTCACGTAATAGCCGATGTCAAAGCTACGGGTTGTCCAGTCAAAGCGGTGCAGGCCACATAGGGCGATCAATCGTCCGTCATGTGTGAAAGCGGCGCACATCATGTCTTCGCGTAAGATGTATTTCGCGTAGTTTTCTCGGATAATTTTCTCGGCATCTCGTGCGTCGCCTATATCTTTGTTGGCCCAGTCCATCCATTTTTTGAGGTCTTCCCAACTCTCTGCGCGGACTTCATGCATGGCTTCTCCGTCTCCCGGCATGACGTTTCTGATCATCAGACGCGGTGTCATGATGGGGAACGGGATGTCGATCAAGATCGGGTCAATTGTGTTACACATTCGTGGTTCCATAGTTTTAAATCTCTCTGTTCAATATCGTTGATGTCTTTGCGTAGTCGTTTTCAACAAAGCCCAGTTGTTTGTAGAGGGAGAGGGCTGCGTTGTTCCAGTTTTCTACGCCGATACCAAAGGCGGTTGCGCCTAACTTTTCTTTTGCTTCATTTTGAATCGTCAGAAGCAAGGCTTCGCCTATTCTGTGTCTGCGGAATTGCTCGGCGACAAACAGGTTCTGGATACGGAATTTGGTCCGTCCTGAGTGAAACTCGTACATCGCAAAGCCGCAGACATAGCCGGCTAGAATGCCCTCCGCTGTTTCGGCAACCAGCAGTGTGACGGGGGCGTTTTCTCGGCAAACCATGTCGTCAAAAACTGTGCGCGTAATGCCGTGCTGATCGCCGTGTGCTTGGCACAGGCCTGCAATGAGGAGTTCGAGTTGCGCCCAGTCTCCGCTCCGAGCTCTACGGATTCTGATATTTAACATGGTTATAGTCCTTTCCTTTTCCTGTTTTTGGAAAGGACTGCCAGATTCTTTTATTCTCGTATTCGGGGAATTTTTGAACTGCCAGCCTTTCCGTTTCTCGGGCTGACAGTCTTGTGAACCTTAGCCCAATCTGCCTTTGACGCCCGCAAAATCCTTATTGACTTGGGATTCAAGTCGATAGGACGCCATCGGCGCAACCATGGCGGTCGCTGCGTTCAGGCTGAGGGTCCAGCAAATCGGTTGGTGGTTCAATTGATTTGTCATGTGTTCATGGAAACACAATTTTATATTGTGACGCAACAGAAAATTTTCAAATTTTGTAATTTTCTTTTTTGATGCTTATGACGGTGATATATTTGCAGCAGTGAATTGATGCTGTGTTACCCATGAATTTCCTTGGGTTTCTGCGGGTACTTCTTCTTGGGTGTTGACCGGAATTTCACTAAAGATCGGGCCTTCTGCCAATCCGTATCTATAAGTTTCAAGGGTGGAGTTTTTACTTTTTGCGTAGGCAATCATTGCCAATTTGAATTCGTGCGTGAGTTTTATCTCGGGTGTTAGGTCTCCATTTTTACTTGGCGCATCTACATTTTCCGGGAGTGTTTCTTCTTCGGCGATTTCTGCTTGTCTATATAAAAAGGTTGCGATGAATGGTTGTTTGATGTCTAAAATAGTCGGGTCGTTCAGCCCTTTTACTTTTGCCGTGATGAAACCTGCTATTCTATTCCCCATTTCTGCAATGAGCGCAAAATGCTGATCCGAGGGTTTTGCGTAGTGGTCGAAATCAGTCGCACCGAGGCCGCTATGATCATTAAACATGCATTGGAGGATGGTTTTATCCCCCCAACGCATTGGCCGGAATGATATTTTTTCCATGTTTCCCTGTTCAACTGCCTGTTTTTCCGCAGTTCCATCATTTCGAATCAGCATACTCCTTTTTGAGAGTCTTTTGCAGGGGGTAGTCGTGCAGTGCAAAATCTTTGCACTCTTTAATAATTTCAGATATAACCCCGCTCATGACTGGAAATGTTAGAAAGCTCTCGTCCCCGAAAGTCGGGGTTGTGTCCTTGGGGTGCCCCAAGGCGTTGGTTGATTCCGAACGGATCATGACCCAGTTACGCTCTGAAGGGTATCAATTTACAGATACGCATAAGGACGCGAACGTTGTGATTGTTAACACATGCGGGTTTCTTGATTCTGCAAAAGAGGAGTCGTTGGCGGCTATTGGTCAGGCTATGTCTGATAATGGTCGTGTGATCGTGACGGGATGTATGGGCGGTGAGCCTGAGAAAATTACCGAGCGGTATCCGAATATTTTGGCTGTAACGGGTGCTCACCAATATGAGCAGGTTGTGGAAGCCGTACATGATGCCGTCTCGCCTGTGCATGATCCGTTTATGGATTTGGTTCCTGAAGGCGGTTTGAAGCTCACTCCTCGCCATTATGCCTATTTGAAAATTTCAGAAGGGTGCAACAATCGTTGTACGTTTTGTATTATCCCGTCTTTGCGCGGTGATTTGGTATCACGTCCTATTCACCACGTGTTGTTTGAGGCTGAAAAGTTGGTGAATGCAGGTGTAAAAGAGTTGCTTGTTATTTCTCAGGACACGAGTGCGTACGGGATTGACACTAAATACGCTGAATATCCTTGGAAGGGGCAGCGTCGTAAGACCAAATTCTACGATTTGTGCGATGCGCTGGGCGATATGGGTGTATGGGTGCGCTTGCATTACGTGTACCCGTATCCACATGTGGATGAGGTTATCCCACTGATGGCGGATGGCAAGATATTGCCTTACTTGGATATTCCGTTCCAGCATGCGTCCCCTAAAGTTTTGAAGGCTATGAAGCGTCCGGGTAATCAGGAAAAAACACTCGACCGGATTAAAGCATGGCGCGAGATTTGCCCTGAGCTTACTTTGCGTTCCAGTTTTATTGTTGGGTTCCCAGGTGAAACCGAAGATGATTTTGAATATATGCTCGAGTGGATGCAAGAGGCGCAAATTGATCGTGCGGGTTGCTTTAAGTACGAGAATGTTGAGGGGGCTGTCTCCCGAGGACTCGAAGATCATGTTCCTGAGGAAGTCAAGCAGGAGCGGTTCGAGCGTTTCATGGAAATTCAGCGTCAGATTTCAGAAGAGAAATCTCAAGCTAAAATCGGCTCCGTTATTCCTGTCATCATTGATGAAATTGACGGTGAGGGCGGCGCAGATGGTCGCTCTATGGGTGATGCGCCTGAAATTGACGGGAAAGTTTTGTTACGAGACGCCGAAGATTTTAAAGAGGGCGATATCGTTATGGTCGAGATTGAAGATGCAGATGATTATGATTTGTATGGTGTTCCGGCCGAGTTCAATCCCTAATTCTTCGTCTTTTGGTCTGCAAATTTCCTTTTTCTGCGTTTCCGGTGCTCACGTACCTTGAGTACGCTCCGCTCCGGTTCTCGAAAAATTAAATTTTCGCCACAAAATACCTAGAATTATTTCTCTAAAACCTAAACGTATTTTGCTCTATCAATGCGCTACAAAATACTCAGAATTCTTTCTACAGGAGGCTTAGGAATAGGCGGGCGTTTTCCAGCTCTGATTTCAGGATCTTGCGTTTGCGTTCTTGATCTGGGCTGATGCCGTATTGATCTGCGAGATAGATTTCGTCTTTGAGTAAGTCTTCCGCGAGGGCAGCTTCGAATGTTTGTTCCGGCGTGAAATCACCGCCGATGAAGGCGAGAGCCATGAATAGTGATCCCAGTTCCATAGTCAGCAGGTAAAGCGTTGCAAATTCCAAATCATTCATCTTTTCAATGTGCTGTGCGATAATTTTATGGGTTTGTTCCGGCTGTTTGATAGGAGTTAGTCCTGTCGTTATTTCAACAGCAATTCCGAAATGATTTTTATTCCAATTCAGGAATGGCGTCCATTTTTCTTTTTGCTGTTCTGCGTAGGCTTGTGGATCGTCGGCAAAGTAGCAGATCATATCGGTATCCAGATAGTCCAGTATTTGCAATTGGAATGCTGATCTGTTTGGGGTGATGCGATCAATGACGGTCATCATCATCTGTGTGACAGGCATGGTTTCCGTTACGATGTCATCTTTCTGGATTGCCCATTCTTGCATCATATGGTCTGCAAGCGATTTTGTTGGTGCAATACAATCGGCCTTCATTGGTGTTAGTATTTTTTTGCCATCAAGAAGAATTGCATAACCATCTGCTGTAAGAGAGGTTGATACTGTTTTATAGAAACGTTTCATTTGGGAATTATAGTCCGTAGCGAGTTATGGATTTGCAGGCTTCGTTCAAGTCTTTTCTTTCCAGCTCAATTTTCGAGATTTCAGAAAAGACATAGTTGGTAAAACTCATGACTGTGAATTTATTTGTTTTTGGAAGCGATGTGCACGCTATCCCGTTTTGAAGGATTTCAAGGTTTGCAAGAGTTGCGTTATCTTTTGCAAAAGGGGTGAATGTTCCTTTAATTTTTACGGTGCCAATGGATATTTCAAAGGGGTTTTCCTTATCAAAGGTAAAAGATGGAGGAAGAGAGGATGCATCCTTTAGCATTGAAATTTGAAAGGTAAAAGGAATGTCTGCGTAGGTTCCAGAGGCTGCAAATGCTGAAGGTTCATTTTCTAGAGATTTTATAGAGGCATTCCGGACATAGACATTTTGATTGAAGAGGCGGCCTTTTACGATGAACATGTTTTTGATTGTAAAATCTTTGATATGGCGATTTTGTAGTAGTAGATCGATCATGCCGAAAGAAAAGCCCATATATTCTGCATGTATGTCGCCTACAGAATCCCCGTATTCTATGGATAGTTTGGAGGTTTGTACTGTGACATCAGGGAAGACGTTAAAGGCCTCTAATGTCCCAATATGAGCAACGCCGCCAAAGGATTCTCCAAATGCGCTTTCCAGACCACCTTTTTGGACATCTCCTGTTCCGCTAATTAGTTTTAGTCCCCCTACGAAAATTCCGCAGAAAACTATGATTGTAATGAGAATGCGGATAATCCATTTTTTCATCTGGGGTCTCTTTATTTCTTGTCTGTCTTAATGGGCTTTAGGTCTTTGGGGATAATAGCAGCAAACGGGTCATCGTCATAGTCCGGATTAAACCCTAGTTTCTCCCATGTTCCGCGCAGATCATCGGCTAGAGGGGCTTTGATGTCCATAATTTCACTTGTATTGGGGTGACGGAACATGAGACGCGCTGCGTGTAGGTGAAGTCTTCCGTTTAGGTCGTGGGTGTCAATCATTTCCCCTGTGCAGTCGTATTTCTCGTCTCCCAAAATCGGGCAGCCTAAAATATCTGCCGTGTGGATGCGGATTTGGTGCATGCGACCCGTGCGCGGCCAGAAGGCAACGAAGGCGGCCTTATTGTCTTTGGTGCGTTCAATGACACGGTACATTGTCTTCGAATCTTTGCCGTTTTCATTATCAATCACCATGGCTTCTTTACGTTTGCCGTGCGTGCCTTTGGCGATAGCGCCTTCGATTTCACCTTGGTCTTTTTGTGGCGCGGGCGAGACGATGGCCCAATAGATTTTCTTGATGTCACGATTGACGAAAATGTCACCCATATCGCGGGTCATGGCAAGAGAACGTCCGCAGACCAGAATGCCAGAGGTATCACGGTCAAGTCGGTGTACAAGGCGCGGTTGGACGCCTTTCAGATTGCGGAGCTCTGCCAGCATCCCATCAATATGACGCGTGATGTTCGGGCCGCCCTGAACGGCCAGACCGTAAGGTTTATTGAGGATCAGAAGCTTTCCGTCGTCATAGAGTGTAATGGATTCAAGGAATTCTTTATCCCCGTCTTTCGGGCGGAACGTGAGTTGTGTGGTTTTCTTTTCTGCCGGAGGAAGGCGCACGTCTTGGCCTGCTTCGAGGCGGGTTTCAGCTTTTGCGCGTTTGCCGTCCACGCGGACTTGGCCTGTGCGCAGCATTTTTTGAATGAGGGCGTAGGGGGTTTTGGGAAGTTTCTTTTTTAGCCAGCGGTCGAGGCGTTGTCCGTCGGCATCATCTTCTACTGTTAAGTGGGTGATTTCGTGGTTCATGTCTTCGGGCTCAGATTTGTGCGACCTGACGGATGAACCACAGCCCAGCCATTGTTGCGGAGAGTGAGACGACGAATGAGGTCACAACATAAAGAATGGCTTGGGTCGTTGCACCTTTTTCAAACAGCAATATTGTGTCCAGAGAGAAAGAGGAGAAGGTGGTAAAACCACCCAATACGCCGACGACCAACAGGAGGCGCATCTCTTGGGTCCAGCTTGCGAAATGGGCGAAGCAACCGGCGAGAATGCCTATCAAAAGAGAACCTAAAATATTGGCGGTGAGCGTTCCATAGGGGAAATCAGGGCCGATCAGTTTGAGGGACGCCATATTTACGCCATGACGTGCCATTGCGCCGATGGCGCCGCCGAGGCCAACCAGTAGGAAATGGATCAGTGTTATCATGCGGCTTGTTTCCCGAATTTTAGGGTCAGTTCTTGTGCCAAGTTATAACATGATTTTTCAAAATCGGACATATTCAATCCGTCATTTGTAATTTCGTAAAAATGCGGTGTCAGAGCGCGGTAATCTGCTATTAGGGCCGAGATTTTTTGTGCGCGGTCTTCCAGATAGGTCATGGGGGTATGACGCCCCTCGATAATGCTGCGTTGATCGACATGGCGTTGTGCAATCGTGATGGGGGTTGCGATTGAGACCAGAATGATGGTGTAGCCGCTTTCTTTGGCGCGGGTTAGTATCTCCAGATGGCTGGCGGCTGATCCGCCATTATCAAAGAACAGCGACTGTTTTTCCGCAATCAGAGTCTCAAGAATTTGATATCCCTTTTCCCGCGCGGGGAGTTCAAACATCTCAAAGGCTTTAATTTTGTCCGGTTCGGCTTGATAGTCAGGCATGGCCTGCATGACTTGGTCGAAGCCAAGGAGATACGGTTTATCTGCTCCGGTCCAATTGGCTTCGAGGATATTCAGGAACGTTGTTTTGCCTGCGCCGGGAATACCCAGCATATGGAGGAAAATTGGTGAGGTCATGAGTTTGTGTTTTTTTCTTTTCTCAATTTATCCCAGTAGGCGAGGCGTTTGTTGATCTCGCGCTCGAAGCCGCGCTCAGGTGGGGTGTAATAATTTTGACGTTCCATGTCTTCGGGGAAATAATTTTGTCCTGAAAAGGCGTCCTCAGCATCGTGGTCATATTGGTATCCTGTGCCATAGCCTTGTTGCTTCATGAGCTTGGTTGGGGCGTTGAGGATATGTTTGGGCGGCATGAGTGAGCCGTATTCTGCAGCGGATTTTCTGGCGGCTTTATAGGCGACGTAGTTGCCATTTGATTTCGGAGCTGTTGCCAGATAGATCAAGGCTTCGGAGAGTGCCAGTTCGCCTTCGGGTGAGCCGAGCTTTTCGTAGGTGTCCCATGCAGCCAAGCAGATCGGCATGGCTTGCGGGTCGGCAAGGCCAATATCCTCAACGGCCATTCTGACCATGCGGCGTGCGATATAGCGCGGGTCTTCGCCGCCATCGAGCATTCTTGAAAACCAATAGAGGGCGGCTTGCACATCTGAGCCGCGTACGGATTTGTGAAGGGCGGAAATTAAATTGTAATGTGCATCATCGCCCTTGTCGTAGAGCGGCGCGCGTTTTTGTACGAGAGTGAAGAGTGCGGTTTGATCCAGTTCCGTATTTTCAGGGGCTTGCGCAAAAATCTGTCCTGCGAGCGTCAACAGATACCGTCCGTCTCCGTCTGCTAGAGCTTTTAAGGAATCACGGGCTTCTGCTGTTAGGGGCAGATTTCTTCCTTCGTGTGTTTCTGCTTTTTTGAGAAGTTTCTCAAGGGCTGTGTCATCTAAACGTTTTAGGACGAGGACTTGTGCACGGGAGAGAAGCGCTGCGTTGAGTTCAAAAGACGGATTTTCTGTTGTTGCACCGACTAATGTAATTGTGCCGTTTTCAACGACAGGCAGGAATGCATCTTGCTGCGATTTGTTGAAGCGATGAATTTCGTCCACAAAGAGGAGTGTGCCTTTACCTTGTGACTTTCTGAGTTTTGCCGTCTCGAATACCTTCTTGAGATCGGCAACGCCTGAAAAGATCGCGGATATTTGCTCGAAATGAAGATCAGTATGTTGAGCCAATATGCGGGCCAGTGTGGTTTTTCCGCATCCCGGAGGGCCCCAGAATATCAGAGACGGGATTTTGCCTGATTTTAAAATTCGGGTCAGAGGGGCGTTTTCGCCGACTAGATGATCTTGCCCGACAACGTCTTCTATGGTCTTTGGGCGCAGCAAATCCGCCAGAGGACGGTTGAGGTCTTCTGTCTCTGCTGTCTGGTTACTTGCAAATAGGTCGGGCATAGGCAGACATTAGCTGGCTTTTGTTGATATTTCCAGTCCATTGTCGACATCGCGCTGTTAAAGTTCTGTCTGTTCGTTTAACAGGATTTATCCCGGGAATAGGGCTTGTCTGAGACCGTCATCAATCAAGAGGCTCATGATAGAAAGAGCGGCTCCTAGCATCCAATTGATCCGCAATAAATGGGTAATCATAAAGGCCGAGTAGATGACACTAAAGAACATCAGAAAGATAAAGAGGTTTAGCATTTCCTGATAGGTGTAGGCTCCGTAATAGACGAGCATAAAGAAAGGCGCGTTAATTGCAAATGAGGTTAAGGTTAGCCAGTTTGTGGCTGTTATAAATTGGAAGAAATATTGTTTCCTTTCCAACGCTACTATGCATGCATAGCTGGCTCCGTAGTATATCAGGATCGAGAGAACCAGAAGGATCGAAGTCTTGGCTAAAATATGCAGATAGTTTAAATCGGCGTAGACCGGATTGATTTTCGAGATTTCAGATATGAGCAGCAAAAGGATTAGAGGAATGAGTAGTGATGTTAGGGCGGCTTCTTTTGTGTTTTCAAATCTTTGTACGCCCGATTTCATAAATAAAGGAATTTCCAGACATCCTAATAAGGTAGTTTTGAGTGAGTGAGACATCTTATTCTTAATCAAATCCTTTTTTACTTTACTGGCTAACCCATATAATGCGCGCTATCCAAGAGATTTCTGAGGTTGAGAAGGTCTGGTTTGTTTGTACCGATGGAATTGACTTTAATTCGATAGTTCCTGAGGTTTGGCGAACCAATTCTTTGGCAAAAATTTCACCTGATGTTGTCTTGATGACGACACGGTCTCCTCGGCGAATTGTGCTGTCCGGAGAAATGACCAAACGATCTCCGTTTCTGAAAAGAGGAAGCATAGAATCGCCACTGACCTCCAGAGCATAAATTTTCTGATCGTTTTGTGGTTTGGGTGATGCTGTCGGAAAATGTATAAAGTCCCAGCGTTCTCCGACAGGGCAGCCTGCGTCATCAAAGAATCCGTCCTGATGGGCTTGGTTATATCCGATGACCGGAATTTTCGGGCGGCGGTCTGTTGTGTCTGAATCACCGGACAGGTATTCCAGAAATTCTGCTATGTCGATTTCTGTAGCTTGCAGAACGCGTGAAATACTTTCTGTTGAAGGCCAACGGGGCTTTCCGTCAGGGCCAATGCGTTTGCTGCGATTGAATGAGGTCGGGTCTAAACCTGCCTTTTTTGCAAGTCCCGAAGTTGAATAACCGCAGGCGTTTGCGAGGCGGTCAATTGCGTTCCAAATGGTATCATGAGTAAACATTATACTAGTATCTCATAAGTCTTTAATCCTAGGTATAGGAAAATAATCACAAAAATATCTTGACAATGTAAAAAAACTCTGGCACAAAGAGAACATAAGGGGAACAATTGTATCTTGTTCATATATTTTCTGTTGGGGTAGAAATTCATGACAATTCAAAAAAAGGCTTCCGGACCCTGTGTCCGTGAAGAGGCTGTCCCATTCGAGACAGCCGAGGCTGCTTGGTTCTGGTTTGTGCAAGCTCAAACTGCACGCAACGAAGGGGCTCAAATTGTCTCCGGTGTCGGGTCTTGTTTAAGGCCGTGTGAGCCGGTTGATATATATCGTGAGTTGGATCGTCTTTATCGCGGTCGGCGTTTGGTTATCGACCATATTAAAGTCTTGCGTCATTACGGACTGCGACTGCTTTCTCCTGACCCTCGCCACCCTAAAGAAGTACGGGCCTATCATATTTGGAATGAAGCTTTGGATCGTTTGGGAGAGGCTCTCAAGAGTAAAGGAATTGTAGAAGAGGCGTCTGCCCCATCTTTCTGGGGGCGTGTGTAGTATGGACGATCAGATAGAGGATCATAATATCGCGCTGGTTGTTTTTTCAGATACGACAGATTTATGGTGGCTGAAATTTTTAAAGTCAGGATTTCGACATTGTTTTGTCATTATCAAGTTTTCAGATCTGGAGCGAGATCGTTGGGTTGCTTTGGACCCGATGCTGCATCATTGGCAAATCAGCTTACCGAACATCGAGAAATCTTTTGATCTTAGGCAATGGCTTGAAGATCAAGGGCATCATGTTGTAAGTACAAAAATTCTGGCTCCGGCGCGGCGGTATTATCCGCCGCTTTTTTTATCATGTGTTGAGGTTGTGAAACGGATTCTTGGTCTTCAGAGACCATTTGTAATTACGCCTTATCAATTGTACCGCCATTTAAAATTTCAAAGTTAGAAGGAGAATAGAAATGGGAGCATTTACTGCAAAACCCAAGGCCCCAAAGCCAAGTTCGCAGGTCGTATATTATGTGCCTCGAGATAGTAAAACGACTGGAAGCAGCTCTTCTACTTCTTCGCAGACAGTCTCTACTGTTGAGGCTGATGAGAAAGAAGTTGCTGCGACCCGTGTCGAGAATGTTTTGCGGCGTAGACGCGGTATTGTCGGCAATGTTCTGACGTCCCTACGCGGTGTATTGGAGAATAATTCTTCGGCAGGCATTGCCCGAAAAACTCTTTTGGGTGAATAGGGGGCTTAGATGGAATTTGAAATTCAAGATGATAAGGCATTTACCGAGATTGTTGGTGCTTTGGAAGTTCGCTATAACAAGGCGCAAACACTTAAAAGCGGGTGGCAATCTTTATGGCAGGATTGCTATGAGTATGCGTTGCCCTTGCGGCAAGGGGGGGTGAAGGCGTCTGTTCGTCAGGAACAGCTTTTTGATGCGACTGCGCTTGATTCTGTTGATGAGTTGGCGTCCCTATTGTTAGGGCAGCTTACGCCTCCTATGGTTCCATGGTTTGCTATTAAAGCCGGAACGGATTTGAGCGAAGAAGAGGCTCAAAAAATTGCGCCTTTGCTGGATAAAGCCACGCGCGTCATGCAATCACATTTCGACCAATCCAATTTTCTGGTTGAAGTGCATCAATGCTTTTTGGATCTGGTTGTGGCAGGAACTGCGTCTTTGGCTTTGGAAGAAGCCGATCCCGGAGAATTATCAGCATTTCGTTTTACGGCGCTGCCTTTGCAGGATGTTAGTTTTCTGGAAGGGGATAGCGGATTTCTTGATGTAGTTTTTCGGGATTTAACACTCACTCGTACTCAGATTGAAAGTCGATATCATTCTACCGAGTATGATTTGGGAGCGGATCAATCTTATTCTGTTGTCGAATGTGTTTTTCCGTCCAGATCTGCGGGCGGTTACATGTTTCTTGCCTATTTAAAAGATCGTGGGGATATTCTTGCTG